>CAXHNU010000104.1:0-10938 GCA_964017555.1 uncultured Butyricicoccus sp.
TTTACATCAAAAAGCATTGACTTTCTTTGCCGTTTGCTGTACTATCGACAATAGTACAGCAAAAATCGAGGGAGAATTTATGTTACAAGAACTTTTTGACTGGCTGCTTGGCGCAGGCAAAGAAGCTGCACTGTTTATTATTTCTATGCTGCCGCTGATTGAGTTGCGCGGCGCTGTGCCAATCGGTTTGGCTGCCGGTATGCCATGGTATGAAGTGCTGCCCATTTGTTATCTTGGCAATTTATTACCGATTCCTTTTGTATTAATGTTCGGCGTGCGCCTGCTCGACTGGCTGGCAACACTGAAACCATTTGCCAAAATCGCTGCCGGCTATAAGAAAAAACTGTTGGGCAAATCCTCAGAAGTAACAAAGTATGCCCGCATTGGCTTATTCTTATTTGTTGCTGTGCCATTGCCTGGCACTGGTGCATGGTCTGGCGCGGTCATTGCCACGCTGCTCAAAATGCCGCTGCGGAAAGCATTTTTATCCATTGCTTTGGGCGTTGTCACCGCAGGCATTATTATGTCCGTTGGCACACATGGCATTTTAAGTGTCTTTGGCTTTGGCGGCTAAAAAAACTTCCCGCTTATGGGCGTGAAATGAGGTGAATCACTTGAAAAAAGGGCTTTCTATTGGTGTATTTGTGCTTGGGCTGTGTTTAACCTGTATCAGCACCGCCACCATGATTCTTGGCGCAATCGGCATTGGGCACAAAGATTAAAAGAAAACCATTGGCATATCCGGCTTTCTTCCGGCTGCCAATGGTTTTTTTCTTATGCAAACAGGCTGATTTGGGTTGTTTTGGGCATGGAACCCAATGCGCCGATTTCTGTCAGCGTTTCTACGACCGATTTCGATACTTTGCTGCACCGCACCAGCAGCTCTTCTGCGGATAGGAATTGCCCGTTTTTGCGCTCCTCTACAATATTCAATGCGGCTTGTTCGCCTACCCCTGGCATGGAGGTAAATGGCGGGATCAAACCATCCCCTTCTACCAGAAATGTTGCCGCGTCGGATTTGTAAATGTCCATGGGTTTAAAATGGAACCCGCGCCGGTAAAATTCATGTACCACTTCTAATGTGACCTGGGTTTCCTTTTCTGCCGCAGATATCGTTTTTTCTCGTTCCTTTTGCTGCAATTCCCGATACTTTGCGACACAAACCGCATCACCTTTGACCATGCAGGAAGCATCAAACCCTTTTGCACGGATGGAAAAATATGCAGAATAAAACGCCAACGGCTGATGTACCTTGAACCATGCAATGCGATATGCCATCATGACATAGGCAACCGCGTGCGCTTTGGGGAACATATATTTTATCTTTTTGCAGGAATCAATATACCATTCCGGCACTTGCTGCGCCTGCATTGCCTCTTCCCATTCGGGCTTTAAGCCTTTGCCTTTGCGCACACTTTCCATAATGGTAAAGCTTAATTTGGGTTGTACCCCTTTCAAAATCAGATAATTCATAATATCATCACGGCAACAAATGCAATCGGCTAAGCCGATACCCTGATGCACCAAATCCTGTGCGTTGCCAAGCCATACGTCTGTGCCATGGGACAGCCCCGAAATCGATACAAGCTCCGCAAAGGTGGACGGTTTGGTTTCACTGACCATGCCGCGCACAAATTTTGTGCCAAATTCCGGCACCGCAATGCAGCCTAAATCCCCCAAAATTGGGTCTGGTGTATCATCAACATAATGCAGGGCTTTGCAGGAGGTGAAAAGACTCATGACATCTGGGTCATCGAGTGGGATTTGCTGTGCGTCAACCCCTGTGATGTTTTCCATATGCCGGATGATCGTCGGATCATCATGTCCAAGTTCATCCAGCTTGAGTAAGTTTTCATCAATGGAGTGATAATCAAAATGGGTGGTAATAATCTCTGAATTGGGGTCGTCCGCCGGGTGCTGCACCGGGCAGAAATCATAAATTTCCACTTCCTTTGGTACCACAACAATACCGCCCGGATGCTGCCCGGATGTGCGGCGCACCCCTGTACAACCCGCCGTCAGGCGGTTTTCTTCTGCCCGCGAACAGGATAACCCCCGTTCTTCCATATACTTTTTTACATAACCATATGCCGTTTTTTCCGCGACGGTACCGATTGTGCCCGCTCGGAATACATGGTCATGTCCAAATAATTCCCCGGTGTACCAATGGATTTTGCCCTGATATTCACCGGAAAAATTCAAGTCAATATCCGGCACTTTATCCCCCTCAAACCCTAAGAAGGTTTCAAAAGGAATGCCAAACCCTTGCTTGGTCAGCGGCTTGCCGCAATTGGGACAAACTTTATCCGGCAAATCCACCCCGCAGGAATATTCATCATGCCATTCTATATATTTATCATCCGGGCATAAATAATGCGGCGGCAGCGAATTAACTTCGGTGATATCTGCCGTGAATGCGGCAAATGAAGAACCAACCGAACCACGTGAACCAACCAAATAACCATCCGCAAGCGATTTGGTCACAAGCTTTTGGGCAATGATATACATGACCGCATAGCCGTTGCCGATGATAGAATTTAACTCCCGATCCAGCCGCTGCTGTACCAGTTCAGGCAGTGGATTGCCATAAATGCGCCGCGCTTTCTCATAACTCATATTGCGCAAATCATCTTCCGCGCCTTCAATCGTTGGCGGATAGTTCTCCCGCGGGACTGGACGCACATCTTCACACAGATCCGCAATTTTATTGGTGTTTGTTACCACCACTTCATAGGCGCGGTCTGCCCCTAAATAGGAAAACTCTTCTAACATTTCATCGGTGGTATGCAGATATAATGGCGCTTGATTGTCTGCATCAGAAAAGCCTTGTCCTGCCATTAAAATCCGCCGGAATGCTTCATCTTCGGGCTCCAGAAAATGCACATCGCCCGTTGCACAGCATGGTATATTAAGTTCATCGGCAAGCTGTAAAATCCGGCGATTATACTCGCGCAGTTCCTCTTCATCTTTTGCAATGCCTTTGCCAATCATAAAACGGTTGTTGCCAATCGGCTGGATTTCCAGATAATCATAAAATGACGCAATGCGCTTCAGTTCCGCATGACTAGCGCCAGATACCATCGCCTGGAACAGTTCCCCGGCTTCGCACGCTGAACCAAAAATTAACCCTTCACGGTGTTTGATTAGCTCTGAACGCGGAATCAGCGGCTTTTTATAAAAATAATCCAAATAACTATATGAAATCAGCTTGTACAGATTTTTTAACCCAACCTGATTTTTAACCAGGATGATAAAATGGCGGCGGCTTAAATTTTTCAGGGAAGCCGACTTTTCCCGCGCACCTGCCAGCAATGGGTTAATATCTGAAAGATTTACCGCATGATATTCACAGCGCAGCTTGTCCGCCAGCTTCACCCAAATGCGCGCTAGCACCATAGCGTCTTCACTGGCGCGGTGGTGCTCAAACGGCCCAACTGCAAGCTCTTTTGCCAGAATATTCAGCTTGTGCTTGCTTAAATGCGGCAATAAAATGCGGGACATTTCCAGGGTATCAATAGAGGTAAATTCGGCTGTGATTTGCAGTTTTTCACACGCCGCACGCAGAAAAGACATATCAAATCCCGCATTATGGGCAACCAATGCGCGCCCGGATACAAATTCCAGAAAATGCGGCAAAGCCGCTGCCAATTCTGGTGCATCCGCAACAGTTTCATCTGAAATACCGGTTAATTCTGTGATTTCCGGCGGGATTGGTTTATGTGGGTTGACATAAGTTTGGAATGTGTCGATAATCTGCCCGTCCCGCACCAGTACCGCCGCAATTTCTGTGATTTCTTCCAACGATGGTTTTAACCCTGTGGTTTCCAGGTCAAACACAATCACTTCGCCATCCAAAGGCGCATCACCGCTGCCCCGCACCACCGAAACACCCGCGCTGTCATTGACATAATATGCTTCCACACCATACAGGATTTTTAAGTCAATCTTATCCCGCTCGACGGCGTGCATCGCGTCAGGATATGCCTGCGCTACGCCATGGTCGGTAATCGCCATGGCGGTATGTCCCCATAGTTTGGCACGCTTCATCAGCGCTTTGGTTGGCGCAATGCCGTCCATTGCGCTCATGTTGGTATGCAAATGCAGTTCTACCCGCTTTTTTTCGGCTTTGTCCATCCGGACTTTCTTTTTTGCTTTGACAATGCCGGTCGGTTCTAAAATACTTTCTTTTTCATAAGTATCATAGGTGATTTTGCCCTGCACTGTGACATATGCACCCGTTTTCAGCAATGGAATAACCGGTTCTGCCTGCTCTTTGGATAAAAATTTGGATACCCGTACAGAGTTTGTGTTGTCTGTGATATCAAATGAAATTTTTACCCATTCTTTGCCGCTCTTTTTGGAAACAATCTCACGGTGGTCTACAAAGAAAATTTCCCCTTCGATCGTCACCCGGTCAAATTCGCCCATGGCATCCCGGATTGCAATGGGCTGATCGGTATACAGCTTGCCGAAAATCAGGTTCTCATCTGCAACCTTTTCCACCTTCTGCCGCTGGAATGGGCGATTCTCCCCGCTCGGCTTGGGCTTGGGCTTTTTGGACGGCGGCGCCGGGTCGGGCATCTGCTGCGCTGCCTGTGCTAACGCCTGTTGACGCGCTGTGCGTTGGGCTTCTATGGCAGCTTTTGCTGTCTGTTCATCAAATGGCACCGCAATAACTGGTATATTCAATCCGGTTTCTGCACGGATGCGGTCTGCCAGCGAATGCAATGTCAAATGCAGATAATCCTGCGCCGCGTCACTCATGGAAATATGCAGCTCGCCATCTTTTGTTTTCCATTCGCTGTCTGCCAGCAGCCCGCGGGCAGAGGGCTTTTCATCATAAAGCCAATCACGCAGTGTGTGCAAATAGCTTTCGGTCAGCCCTTCTAATTCATATCGCGGCGAAATCCGCATACGGGTCAGCGCATATGCCTTTGCAATCAGGTGTTCCAGCAAATGCAGCACTTTGAGCGGCACAATATCCGGAAAGCCAACATGGCAAATCATTGTTTTTTTGTCCTGACTGACCGCCAGCGACTGCACTTCGCCAGCGGCAAAATATGCCCTTTCCTGATCCTGCACCTGGCAGCGTTCAAAAATATCAGCTAATGCGGTTGTCATGATAACTCCTTCACATATTCTTCAGCCTGAAGTATGTCATACTATGGATTGGCACACCATTTTTTGTGTATTTCCCGAATCCCCAGGCATCCTCCCGCTGCATGACCGTATAAAAAACCAGCAGTCCAAAAAATTGCCCGGACTGATACGGGTTGCCGCCGCAGGCGGCTGCAACCGGCGCAAATGGCGTGCCGCTCCAGTCCTTCCCGGGCAGCCAGCCCGCGGTATGAATTTCATCGCCTGAAATCATCTGGTCAATCCCGGCAACTGCCGCCTGAAAATCACTGGCGCTCATATGCGCGCGCCAACGCTGGAAATTCCTTTCATGGGGCAGTTTGGTTACGGGCTTCATGGTTTGGATATCATACAGCATTTATGCTTCCTCCTTTTGATACCACTGCACATTGCTGCGCTTGTTCAGCGCCTGCACCCCTGGCACAACACCCGCTTTTACCGCATCATAAAAGGCACGCCCCATGGACAACCGGATACGGGTTTCCAGCGCGTTCCATGCTGCTTTGCCAAATAATGTCTTAACACTGAACTCCCCGGCAGGCGCTGCCTGCACCAGACTGCAAAGCTGTGCATATGCCGCGTCATATGCGGGATCTTTCACAACAATGCTTTTGATATAATGCGGTAAACTCATGCCTTTTGCTTTTGCCTCCCCTTCCAGCGCAATTTTTTGCTGATTGGTTACGGAAAATGAAATAATTGCCATGATAACAGCACCTCCTGCTTTGATACTGCTATTATAGCAAAAGGCATAGGCTGATGTCTATATGGTTTTTGCATAAATACTATGTATGATTATAGTATGTTTTTAATAAGCACCGATTTCCTGCATCAGCGCGTCGACAAGTTCGGCTTGCGGGACTTTGCGCAGGATTTCCCCTTTGCGGAAGATCAGCCCAACACCATCGCCGCCCGCAATTCCTAAATCTGCTTCCCGAGCTTCGCCCGGCCCGTTGACCACACATCCCATGACCGCAACCTTTAGTTTTTTATGGATATTTGCGGTGCGCTGTTCCACTTCTTTGGCAATTTCAATCAAATTGATGCGTGTGCGCCCACAGGTTGGACAGGATACCACATTGATGCCATCTTCATTCAGCCCTACGGCTTTTAAGATCGCCTGCGCCGCGTAAATTTCACGCACTGGGTCATCTGTGAGCGATACCCGTATGGTATCGCCGATGCCAAGGGCAAGCAGTCCGCCAATGCCCGCGGCAGATTTTACCGTTCCCATATATTCGGTGCCCGCTTCGGTCACACCCAAATGCAGGGGATAATCACACTTTTCATGGGCTAGCTGATATGCCCGCATGGTGTATGGAACAGAAGAAGATTTTATCGATAAGCAAATATCATAGAAATCAAACCTTTCCAGCAAGGATACATGATAAAATGCGGATTCTACCAACGCTTCGGGTACGGGCGCGCCATATTTCGCAAGGATTTCCTTTTCCACGGAGCCTGAATTTACCCCGATACGAATTGGAATACCCTTTGCACGGGCAGCTTGTACAACTGCTTTTACCCTGCTGTCCTCGCCGATGTTGCCGGGATTGATACGGATTTTATGCACACCTGCGGCAATGGATTCCAGTGCTAGTTTGTAATCAAAATGAATGTCCGCAACGACCGGCAAAGGGGATTTTTCGCAGATTTCGCCGAGTGCGTGCGCCGCCTGCATATCGGGCACCGCACACCGCACAACCTGACAGCCTGCCTTTGCCAACGCATCAATCTGCGCTAACGTTGCTTGTGGGTCACGGGTGTCGGTATTGGTCATCGACTGGATCACAACCGGCGCGCCGCCGCCAATTGTTACCCCGCCGACATGAATCTGTCTGGTATGCACAGAAAAAACACTTCCTTTCAACCAATGCCCCCTGAAACAGGAGGCATTGGTTTCCTTTTATTTGATTAAACGTAAAATATCATTGCCGGTTGCATAAATCATAATGCCAAATAAGAGAACTAAACCGGCAACATTCACACAGGTTTCCAGCTTGGGGCCAAGCGGTTTGCGGCGTATGGCTTCCACAAGCAGGAATAATAAACGTCCGCCATCTAACCCGGGGATTGGCAATAAATTCATAACACCCAGGTTAATCGAAATAAAAGCAACCAGATTCCAGAATAAGAGCAAATCATGCTTTGCGGTCTGCGCCATGATGCTGGTGACGCCAACCGGCCCTGATAACTGATCCACGCCAACATCGCCGCGCGCAAGATCTTTCAGCGACTGCCAAATCGCCCCTGCCATGTCCATTGACCGCCAAAACGCGGAATACAGCCGCCAGGCTGGCGTTGCCTTAATCCGGATAAACTGCAAACCATACATCATTTGCCCATCTCTTTCGATATCCGGCTTTAGCTCCAAATCTTTAATCCAAACTTTTTTACCGTTGCGCCGTACCAAAATATCAAATTTCGCGTCTTCTGGCGCATCGCGAAGGGCTATGTCCACATCGCCGCGCAAATGGATGTTTCTGTCATTCATTTTCAGCAGCTGGTCGCCAACCATTAAACCATCTTCGCCTTCATACTTGAAGCCTTCGATAAATTCATCCAAAATCGGGCGCACAATTGTGCCGCCATCGTTGATGGTAAGCAAAATATAAACAATCAAAATGCCGGTCAAAAAGTTCATGGTGACACCGGCAATCAGCACCAGAAAACGGCGCCATCTGCTGGCACGGTTGAACGAACGCGGGGAACTCGATTCGCCATCCTCGCCTTCCATCACACAAGCGCCGCCAATTGGCAGCAGCCGCAGGCAATAAAGGGTTTCCCCAAAATAATGGCTCCAGATTTCCGGCCCCATGCCAATCCAAAATTCTTCAACATAAATGCCGCTGCGTTTGGCTGCAACCAAATGCCCCACTTCATGCACCATAATCAGCAAGCCAAACCCAAAGAGGGCAAGAATCACACCAGGTAAATAAGAAAGTATCGACATATTTATAAAACACACCTCGATTAAATCTGTGTATAAACCGCCTGCCGTGCGGCATGGTCGCAGGCAAGCACATCATCAATGCTGAAAATTTGCTGATACGGCAAACTGTCCAATGCCTGCCCCACCAGGCGCGGAATGTCTAAAAAAGAAATTTTCCGCTCTAAAAATAACGCCACAGCAGCTTCATTTGCGCCATTCATCACAGCGCCCGCACTGCCTTTGCGGGCGGCTGCCTGACGGGCAATCCGCAGGGCTGGAAAAGCCTGCTCATCCGGCAGATCAAACGAAAGATGCCCCACTTTGGCAAGATCAAGCCGCTCCATTTTACAGGGCAGCCGCGCCGGATAGGTCAGCGCATATTGAATCGGCAAACGCATATCCGGCAAATCAAGCTGCGCCAATACCGCGCCGTCTGCAAATTCAATCAGCGAATGAATGATAGACTGCCGGTGAATGACAATTTCGATATCCTCCGGCGGCATATCATACAGCCACATGGCTTCAATCAGTTCCAGCCCTTTGTTAAACATGGTAGCGGAATCAATGGTGATTTTTGCCCCCATTGACCAGTTGGGATGCTTTAACGCCTGTTCTACGGTGACATTTTCCAGCTCTGCTGCCGTTTTGCCGAAAAATGGCCCGCCGGAAGCGGTCAGGATAATCTTTGCCATCCGGTTGCCCTGTGCCGCCTGCGCGCACTGGAAAATCGCGGAATGCTCCGAATCAACCGGCAATAGCCGCACCCCTTTTTGCCGCGCCGCCGCCGTCACCAGACTGCCCGCGCAAACCAACGTTTCTTTATTGGCTAACGCAATATCATGCCCAGCCTCAATTGCCGCCATGGTAGGCAGCAAGCCTGCCATGCCAACCACCGCTGTGACGGTGATATCCGCTGTGGGCAGGCTGGCGGCTTCGATCAACCCTTCCATGCCACTTAAAACACGGATATCCGTATCCCCCAGCATGATTTTCAGTTCTTTTGCCGCCGTTTCATCAAACGCGGCAACACATTCCGGCTGCCACTGGCGCGCTTGCTGTTCCAGCAGCTTGACATTCCGGTTGGTGGTCAGCGCAACCGGCTTTGCCGTAATGCTGTCCAGCACATCCATTGTCTGGGTGCCGATGGAACCCGTTGACCCAAGGATGGAAATTCTTTTTTTCTCTATCATTGTAGTCTGCCCACCTTTCAAATATGCGCCTGTGCCGCAATTAAGATGAGTTCTGCCGCTGGCGCGACAAAAATGACACTGTCAAACCTGTCCAGCACGCCGCCATGTCCTGGAAAGATATGCCCATAATCCTTGATGCCTGATTGCCGCTTGATGATGGAAAATGCCAAATCACCCGTCTGCCCAATCACGGCGCCGCAGGCGCCCATCAGTGCTGCCGCGCCATAATGGATGGATAATCCCGCAAACCGATTCATCAAATAGACTGCAAGCAGCATGAGCAACGTTGCGCCAATGACGCCGCCTATAGCGCCTTCTACCGTCTTTTTGGGGCTGATGACCGGCGCAAGCTTATGTTTGCCAAACGCCATGCCTGCAAATAGCGCACAGGTATCCGAACCCCATGCCGCAACCAGCGGCAAAAGCACCAAAAATGCCCCGCCATCCCAACGGAACATTCGGGTCAGCGCACTGAGCATATAAGGAATCACCAATCCGGCAAAAAGAGCAGCTGATACATCCGCAAAGCGGATGGACTGATGTTCCCGCAGCAGCACCGTAAACGCTGCCAGCACACACGCCAAAACGGCAAGCGCCTGATATGGCGCGCCGCCGCTGCACGCCAGCACAGACTGGCACAAAGCGGCTGCCAGCGCCAGCGCCAGCAGCCATTTGCCGCGCACCAGCCCGGTTGGCGCGGCAAGCTCATAGGCGGCAAGCATACATAATGCCGTCATCGCGGCATATAGTACCAAAGGCGGCAGCACATACAGCGCAAGCAGCACAAACACAAAGCCGCCCACACCAAATAAAATTCTGGCTTTCATAAAAACGAATCCACCTGATTTCTTTTTTGCATTGCGGGGCATTAAACGCCGCCAAACCGCCGCGTGCGGCGGTTAAATTCATCAATCGCTTTATCCATATCCGCGGTGGAAAAATCCGGCCATAAGACATCGGTAAAATAATACTCACTATATGCCGATTGCCACAGCAGAAAATTGGACGTGCGGATTTCCCCCGATGGGCGGATGATTAAATCCGGGTCGGGCATATGCGCGGTATAAAGATGTTCAGAAATGGTATCTTCCGCGATATTTTCAGGCAGTAATTTGCCTTTCTGCACCTCATCGACAATGGCACGCACCGCGTTTTTGATTTCATCACGTCCGCCATAATTGATGCACAGGCTTGCCGTTGCCGCATTTTCGCCAAGGCTGTCCGCAATTTCGTCCACCTCGGCAATCTGCTGCCGGATATCCCCCGGCAATGGGGTCAAATCCCCCAATACCCGCACGGCAACCCCGCGCTGTGCCATGGTTTCTGCCGCTTCGGTCAAATATTTGCGGAATAAATCCATCAGCGCATTGACTTCCTCCGCCGGGCGCTTCCAATTTTCTGTGGAAAACGCATAAACGGTGAAATACTGCACGCCAATGTCTTTGCAGTATGTTGCAATGGTGCGAAATGTTTCCGCGCCAACCGCATGACCTGCCGAACGCGGCATCCCGCGTTTTTTTGCCCAACGTCCATTCCCATCCATAATCACCGCAATATGCCGCGGTACCGGACGGGTATTGTCCAGGTTTTTTTTCCCCCGGAACCATTTGAAAATCCCCATGTTTACCTCAAATAACAATGACAGGGGGCAGCAGCCTGCCGCCCCCATTCCCCTTTACC
>CAXHNU010000105.1:0-10826 GCA_964017555.1 uncultured Butyricicoccus sp.
CCAATAATTCGCTTTCCGTTGTCGCTTTGCACATAATTAACCCTCCATTTTACTTGTTCCTGGAAAGATAACATCTTGATAAAAATACCCGCATTCGACATTTAACGGACGAATCCATGACATATCCTGAAAACGCATAAGACCGCCGTTATCAAGCGGTACCAATATGTTCTTTACAGCATTCCGCGCTGCTTGAAAGTCCTTTTTATGTGCGCATACAGGACAATGAACACACGCACAGCATTCTGTTTCCTTGCATTCTGACATGATTAACCTTCCTTTCCGGTTTCACAGGTGATGATTTCTGAATAGGGCAGCGTTTCGATCCATTCGCAGAACTCGCGCCACTCGTCCAGTTTGTGGTTTTTTCGCGCATGGTAGATGTTGCGTAACACTGCATAATTAAGCTGCACTGTACGGCGCTGGTTGTAGCTAGAGGGCAAAAGCTGTATCATCTGCCACCAATATTTTTTGTCATGTGTTTTCAAAAATTCTTCACGATAATTATTCAAGCAACCTATTATAATTCCAAGTAATGATACAGGTGTAACATATATACCCGTTTCCCTGTAATTTTGGCTAAATAGCTGATAAGTTGTGTCATTTGAATCGTTCATAACAAGATGCTCATGGCTGAAATCCTCCATCGTGAACTCCTTGGCGTGAATCTTGTGCATGGTGGAACAAGAGTTGGCGACCGTGCCGATTTTGTACGTGTCATACTCTTTCCACCAATATAAAGGGGCAACAATATCAGTGGTAACTGTAATCATCCGCATAAATTTGCTATGATCTGTACCAGAGGTAGCCAGCTTTTTCATTAGATCGAAATCAGTATTGCCAACAACAAACCCGTGGTATGGGTTCTCGTCAACATCCGCTTGCTCCCCAAAAATGTTTTCTCCAGCAATAAATGTTGTTCCATCCGCATAACCCAATTCTTGGACATCGAAGATGCTATCCGATTTTTCCCATGATTCAAGCGGGTTGCGCATTCCACGAATTGCGGCTTCCCAGCCGTAGGTTTTAGTGTTTTCAATTTTTATCATTGTTTTTACCTCCATATCGTCCTGTGTTCGCTCATTTTCGTACTCCTTTTTATGTTATTGACATCTTATCCTTTCCAACTGGCGGTGGACTTTGGCTTCCATGGTTGTATGCAGCAGCGCCAAATCAATATTCAGGAAATACTGCATCTGCTGAAGCATCACCAAGACATCCGCCATTTCCTCTACGACATCTGCTTGGGTTCCTTCGCCATTTGCCAGCTTGCTAAGTGCCACAATAAATTCGCCACATTCTTCAGTAGTTTTCTTGACCTGGTGTTGAAAACCATAATGTTTCGCAATGTGTTTAATATTTTGATTCATAATAATCAGTCCTTTTTTGTCTATGCCTTATTTGTCTTCAGGTATCAGCAGCCAGGAAAGTGCGGATATATTTTGTCGTTTTGTGTCGTATGACCTCAAATATGTCGATTTTTGTATTATCATAAAACCATCTTTAGAAAAGGTGGTCTTTTTATGCAAAAACCAGAACTTTTGTTATATTCAATCCTTGGGCCGATTCGTTCCGATGTCCGTCCGCTTGCCTGTGCCATAGAAATAACAGAACAGCTCCTGTTTGTCCAACATCTTCCCATGGAGAACATAAAAGCAATCTCACATATCTATTCACGAGTTGCGGAACGTCTTAAAAAGCGAACTGCCACTGTTGCAAAAGCAATTGAACGTTTAACCCCTCTTTGTTGGGATGCACTCATCCTGAACAATTTGCTGCCCACTTATATTGGCGATCCATCCACGCAGATGCCGCCACCGCGGATGCTGGTCATTTATTTTGCCGTTTACGCGCATTTTGAACTTCCTTTTGCCGTGGCTGCAAAGAAATATCCGGATATATTGTTTCCGCTTGATGCAAGCGCTTGCGTCGCTGACGTTGATGTTATGGAAGCGATTCACCGTGCGCAGGCTATGCCTGTTATCTCAAACATGCCCATTTGTCCTGCATGTGGGGAAGAACTCCGTCAGGCACAAGCTTATTGTCATCATTGTGGGCAGCATCTTGACTGGTCACAGTATAAAGGCACTCAGGTTGTTCGTGATAGACCTCCTGTTTTAACTTGATTTCTGCGCAGGGAATAGATACATTCAAGGTTTCTTCAACAGTTCCGGATTGTCGTAACTATTTCCGATGACTTCATCGTACGGTGAAATACCTATTGTATGGAAGGTAAGACTCAGACCTGCCCACCCGCAAGGTAAGTGCCAATCAACCATGAACCGACCATTTTTGAATACAATAACGCCGGTATACTTGTCCCAGACATCTTTATTGCGAACGATATCGCCTTCAAAAATCTCTTTGCCGTTCGTATCGTTTAGTCCAGTATATTGACCAACCGTATCAGGAATAACCTGACCGTATACCCCAATATGACCGTTAAACGGCGTAATGACGGTAATATTATTGGGTCTGATGTTCAAATTGCCGTATGACCATCCTCTGCCGCTTGTAAGTTTGCCGCGGAATAATATTTTACGATTCATGCTTAACCTCCTGCTCAATAACAGAATGGCTTTTGATTTCCGCGTCAATTTCAAAAATATCGCTGTAAATCTGTGCATCTTCATCGTTGCAGATGGTCAGGTTTTGCGCCGCTGTTCCTTGTTTTTCTACCGCAATCCACCAGATAGCGGCATCTGCTTTTGGGTATCCTATGCGGATAACAGTTCCATCAACAAATCGGATTCTCACATCACTGTTAAAACATCCGATTTCATCTTTCGGATATGCGCTGCCTTCAATTTCGCATAGGTCATCGCTGGCTCCATAAATTTTAACCATGGTTGTCCTCCTCGTTTCGATATATAAGCACGCTTTTGGGAACCCATGAATATATAGGCTGTCCTATGTGGCTGATTCTCTCTATATTGTCTGCTTTTATATACCCCATTTTTAGCATTTTTCGCTCATCATCTTCTCCAACAGTCAATATGCTAGCTTTAGCAATGTCCCCATGCCCGCAGCAGGAACCAGCCGCGTAAACACCGTCTAAACGTAGCTTTAGGAGTTCTTCTTCTAAGCACAAATCGCAGAACCAACCATATCTGGTTTTTACGCTGCACTTGTATTCGCCAATTTTGCTTTTTTTGCAAAAATCAAGCGCTTCTCGCTCGTCTGCGGATGATATCATCCCCATTTCATGCAAAATCAATATGTTTTCATTCATGTTGCATCCTCCTTTGGCGCTTCGACAACTTCAATACCCTGATTGCCAAAGCGTTTCCTGACACGTTTTGTTGTCTTGCGTGTGCAATTCTCCACACTGCATCCCCGCGGCTGTCCAGTATATATGCAGTAATGGCAAGCCTTCAACTGCGCATTTTGACTATGGTTTAAATATTGCCAATAAATGCAGCCACTGCATGGGTGTTTCATCTACATAACCGCCTCCTTGTTGTTCTCAAGATTTTCTTTCAAGTGCCGCATACCAATCCCATAAATAGATGCTGCATCTTCTGGCGCCAAGCCGCCGGATGTATCAAAGCAAACGAATACACCTTTACGAGAATCAAATACGCCCTGGCATTTGTCTGCCACGCATTTGCCGTTGATATTCGCAATGCAGTCTGTACTTCCACAAATCTTTTCATTATCTGTTTTCATTCTGCATCCTCCTTGAAAAATTCTGCCGCCGTACTGTAATGCCACACTGCCTGGTCACGGGATAAGGCAGGAAGATCGATCGCGATTATCTCTCCCTGACATTTGTCCACCACACATTCACCATTAAAATTCGCAACACAATTTATGCTCGTACAGGTTTTCATATCGTACCCCTCGTTTCTGAAAAATAACAATCTAGACCAGATTCTTCTATAGCTTATAACAATACACGCCCATCAACGGTTTGCAAGCATTCTCGGATTTTGTGTTGTCCGAATGGAGATTTGGGGTTGTATTCCACAAGGACAAATCTACCTCTCGGGTGCTCCCATATAACAGTTCCTGTTACTGCACGAGTTTCTGTGCCTTTGAATTTCGGAAAGAAGGTCACTTTTGTACCAATTTTCATTTTCATCCTCCTTAGTTTTTTGCTTTCACACTGCGGATTCTCGCTTTCAGGGCGTTCATCAAAGCATCTTGTGTATCTGCTTTGCCTTCCAATGCAGCCATAACATCTTCATCCATGCCGCCGGAAACAACCAGATTATGCACAATAACTTTCTCGGTTTGTCCTTGCCTATGTAGGCGTTTATTTGCCTGCTGGTATAGCTCCAGGCTCCAGGTCAGTCCGAACCAGATGACATGGTTGCCACCTTGCTGCAGGTTTAAGCCATATGCTGTACTTGCAGGATGCGCAAGCAGGATATCAATTTTCCCGGTGTTCCAGTCGTCCGCATCCTGTGGCTTTTGATATTGTCGTACCCGTAAACCGGATTTGACCAGCGCCTGTATGATGCGGTCGCGGTCATGTTGGAAACCATAAAACACAAGTGCAGGTTTGCCGTTCAATGCTTCGATAAGTTCCAAGAAAACATCCAGCTTACAGCGGTGAACCTCATGCACATCATGCTCCGCGCCATAAATTGCCCCATTGCATAGCTGTAATAGCTTGTTAGATAACACCGCCGCACTGCCGGCGTCTATGGTTTCATCATCAATTTCAAGCAGCATATCACGTTCCATACGTTCATATGCCTTTTTCGCTGCAGCATCCAACGTAACCGGGACATTCACACTGACCAAATCCGGCAGCTGCAAATAATCCTCCGCTTTCATGCTAATGCAGATATCGCCAATCAGGCGATGTACGGCAGCTTCGGTTTCCCGTTTGGGCTTGTACGAAAAAATCTGCTGCGCGTTCCGTGCATCCGGCACGAAATACCTTTCGCGGTATCCAGTGATGGTTTTGCCAAGACGTTCACCGCCATCCAGCAAGAAAACTTGTGCCCATAAATCCATCAGGCTGTTCGGAGCAGGTGTGCCAGTCAGCTCCACAATACGCCCGATGCGGCTGCGCACCAGCTTTAACGCCTTGAACCGTTTCGCCTGTGGATTTTTAAAGCTGCTGCTTTCATCCAACACCACCATATCAAATGGCCAGTCATTGCGGTAATAATCCACCAGCCACACGACATTTTCCCGGTTTGTCACATAGACATCCGCTGGAGTGGCAAGCGCCCGTATCCGCCGCTGTGCGCTGCCCAACACGGAAGATAACCGCAGCAGTTTCAGGTGATCCCATTTCGCGGCTTCCTGCGCCCAGGTTGCTTCCGCGACTTTCTTCGGTGCAATGACAAGCACCTTGGACACTTGGAAACGGTTGTAAATCAATTCATTGACCGCGGTCAGGGTAGATACAGTTTTACCCAAGCCCATATCGAGGAACAACCCAATCGCAGGATCTGAAACCACACGGTCGATGCAATATTGCTGGTATGGATGTGGCTTGAAAATCATGGCGCATCACCTCCAAGAGATTTCATAAGCTCATCAACCTGATTTTTGCTGTTAATGATCAGGACAGGAAAGCCTAACGCCTGAAGCCTATGAATTTGCACGGCTTGCAGGGGACGGAGTTTTCCGCCGGTAGTTTTCAGCTCCACGAAGATAACCCGACCGCCTGGCAGACACACCAACCTGTCCGGCACGCCATCGTTGCCGGGGCTGACAAACTTGTAAGCACGTCCGCCAAAACTGGAAATTCTGGTTCTTAAATATGTTTCGATTTCCTTTTCTTTCATGTGTATTCTTTCACCCTCCTTGACGTCTTAGCGACAAACGACAATCTATTCGTATAAATATATGTGATATGGAGGATTAGGAAAGACAAATACCAATATATGTACGATAAATCTCCTAATTCTCCAAATTTAAAAAGTTTCTTAGAAAAGATTGTCGTTTGTCGTTTATAGCGTTTTAAGAGAAAATTTATTCCGTGTTTTATTAAATTTACGCTTAAAGTGCCCCTTTAACCTAACGACAAATGCGAACGACAATCTAAAACACTTTGTCGTTTGTCGTTATGAGATTGTCGTTTGAAATGAGATTGTCGCGGCACTTTGTCGCGTTAGATTTTGGTGAATCCTCTCTGCGATTTACAGTAACCAAAGGTTGTTGAACACCGCATCCGTTTCCAGTTCGGCAGCATCTCGATAATGGCGTTTATCTCTGCCGAATCGGAATTTTTGATGAACCGTGCATCGCCCCCAAGCGCTTCGCACCAGACCTCTAAGGCGCAAACACGCATACGTGACACAAGTTCGCCGTTGTATGTTTCTGGATTATCCCAGTACATTCGTCTGGCGAATAAATCCCGGCTGCTCCAGTCCACAGGGATGGGCTGTTCGAGAAAATCGCGGATAATCCCTTCCCGCACAGAATGTTCTCTGTGCTGTTCTTGTATTGCTTTTGCGGTTTCTTCAAGTTCGCCAACCAAATATAATTTTTCGCCCAGCCGCCAGCGCAGTACAGCTTCCGCCCAAATCTGGTCACGTTCTTCAGGCAAGTCTGACCACACATCTTTTACCACAGGATGCAAGCCGACATCCACTGGCCAGAACCGCCTGTTACCGGTCAAATCACGCAAATACTCCGCTGTATTTGTTGTGCCAAAGAACACGCAGCGGCGCGGAAATTCCTTCACGTGTTTGCCGTATGCCGCCCGGAAACGGTCATGTCGCTGGCTGACAAACTGCTTGATACGTTCGATATCTGTGCGTCGGAAAGCCTGCAATTCCGCAATCTCAACAAGCCATACACCCTGCAATAATTCACTTGCTTCCTTACCTTCAAATGTGCGGATGCTGTCGTTAAACCAGCCGTGCGACATGGTTTGCAGTATGGTTGATTTGCCCAAACCTTGCGCCCCACTGAGAATCAGCATCGTATCAAATTTAATACCAGGGTTGAATACCCGTGCCGCTGCCGCAGCAAACATTTTCCGTGTTACAGCACGGGTATATTCGGTATCTTCTGCGCCCAGATAGTCAATAAAAAGTGTATCTAACCGCGGGACGCCATCCCAAACAAGGACTTCAAGATAGTCTTTTACATCATCAAATGCGTGTTTTGCGGCATGTAGACTCAGCGCCCCATCAATCTTGCCCGCGCCTGTGATGCTGTACATCTTCTCTATATACCAATACACGCCATGGTTGTCGTTATCCTCCCAAGGACGCCGATCTTCCGCTGGATTCCAGGGCAATGCGCCGAACACCTCCCCACGCCCGGCAAATTGATTGAGTGCAAACTTTTCTTTGAGTTTCGGGTCGTTCTCAAGGATTATCCATACATTATCAATGGTGCTTTCTGGTTTACCTTTGGGGTTTGTTTTTAACTGCCCAAGCCAGTCCAAATCCTGCGGCGCATTCTCTGGCGCAAGTCCCGCAAAATCAGCAGAAGCTTGTTCATACCGTTCCCGTTGCAAAAGTTCCGACACGGTCTTGTCTGCCGCAGCTAACAGGTTCATCTGCTCAAAACTGGGCAGACGGTTGCCCCGCGTTTCGGGTTTCGCTTCATCATCCAAGTCGCCAAAACGATGCAGGCGCACAAGGTCAAAAGCATTCACAAGTTTATTGCTGCATGGATCTGTTGCATGATGGCTGTACAGAAATTTTCCGTCATCATATAAAACCGCGCCGCCTGTTGTGGAACCTCCTGTGAAGGTATAACGTTTATCGTCAGTATCACATTTTTCGTATACGCCGGGCAGAAATTTATCCATGGCGGCAGGTACATCATAAGTGCGGCAGAATGCCCCGACAATCCCGGTTTTCTCAAGTGGGTCGCCTTGTTTTGCTGCAAGCCGTGCCATTGGCACCGCACCTGGCACTTGCGGCCAATTGCGCAAATCCTGCCACGCACCGCCATCGTACAGCCCCAAAACATCATCTGTACTAAGCAAAGGCTTATCTTCCGCATGGAAAACATATTCCCCATCTGCACAGCAGGATGGCCAATACATGAGTCTTGAAGCCTCGAAAGTTGTTGGGTCAAACCAAGTCATTTTCGGCTGGATAAGTTCCGCCAGTTTACGTGCGCAAGGTTCATATTCATCCGGCATTGCTGTGCGGTCAAGCGGCAAAATAACCCGCAGCCGTGGGGCTTCAGGGGCATGTTTGCGTGTGGAATATACGCAATATCCGCAGCCAAGTCCAGCAAGTCTTTGCAGCACAGCATCAGTACATCCTGGCGGCAAATTGTCCAGATCCAGCGTCAGCAAATCCCTGCCGGTTACAGCATTTGCCTTGCGCCGCGGGCCGTTTAATGTACCGCCGACAAACCCGCCAACATCTTTCAGCGCATCCTGTTTAGGCTTTTTCATCGCTAAATATTCGCGGCGGGTTTCCGGGCTGCG
This sequence comes from uncultured Butyricicoccus sp., assembly GCA_964017555.1. Lineage (GTDB taxonomy): Bacteria > Bacillota > Clostridia > Oscillospirales > Butyricicoccaceae > Butyricicoccus_B. The sequence continues at coordinate 8,366 of CAXHNU010000105.1, forward strand.
GACAGGGGTTTCCAGCCGTTTGTATAGTTCGGACAGCCACATAATTTGTGGCTGCCAATTGACAGATTTCCGGCTTTCGCCTGCCGAAATCGTGATTTTTCTGTTATATTGCAAGGAAACCCCTCGCTTTCACAAAGATAAAAATATATCAGACAATTCAAATCATAAATGTTCGATTATTCATTTAGATGAAGCGCAAGAAGTAGCAGCAGTGGCAGCCAATGATTAAAATGCGCACATAAAAACGCGATAAAAATCAGATAGCAGATTGCAAATATCCACTTCACAGGCCATCAGTCCTTTGTAAAATATTCGCCAATCCAGCCATCCGCCGCAAGCGGCAAATCCGGCGCCCATGATATCGGCTGGCTCATAATTTGGGTCACTGCATCCAAATCCGCATGATCTTCAGGGATATCAATCACAACTTCATCATGGATGTGGAACACCACAGGAAACCCGGCAGCTTCAAGTTTCAACAGATTTTCCGCAAGGCAATCCCTCGCAATCGCCTGGGTGATATTCTCGGTCAATTTGCCGGAATAGGTTTCTTGCTTTTCCCAACGCTTGGTGGACTGATTGACGCCCCAATAGCCAATACTTTCGCGGTCAAATTTATTGCGCGTCAGAAAAGGTTGGGCATAAAACAATTTGCGTCCAGAAGGCAGAAGCACAGTCAGGAACAATTGCCCTTGCCCGTCACCCTCCAGCGAAAACACGCAATGCCCGGCAGCATTTTTCTGTCCAGTGCGCAGAGTATCCAGTGCGGCGCCCTCCAACGCATACCATAGCTGCCGGATGCGCTGATTTGCGCCGCGCCAACGCGATACAATATCCGGCAGTTCATCTTCGGATAAACCCATACGCAAAGCGCCCATGTTGATCAGCGCGCCTGTGCTGCCGCCATAGCCAAGCGCCAATTCCGCGATTTTCCCTTTGGCACGCAAAGCATAATTTTCTTTGCCTTTTGCAATGGTATCAATCGGCACACCAAACATTGCCGCCGCGGAAGCCTCATAAATCTTGCCGTGAGAACGGAATACATCCAGCCGCCACTGTTCGCCGGACAGCCATGCGATCACACGTGCTTCAATCGCGGAGAAATCCGCATCGACAAACAAATTGCCTGGGGACGGGATAAATGCTGTGCGTATCAGCTGTGATAATGTGCTTGCTGCCGAACCATATAACATTTGCAGGGCTTCCCCATCTTCGGCTTTTGCAAGTTCGCGGGTCATTGGCAGCAGTGATTTATCAATGTATGTACGCGGCAGGTTTTGCGGCTGGATGTTCTGTCCCGACCAACGTCCGGTACGGTTCGCACCGTAAAACTGCAACAGCCCACGGACTTTACCATCCGCGCAAACTGCCGTCTTCATTGCATCGAATTTTTTTACGCTGGTTTTGCTGGTCCCCTGCCGGATTTCCAGTACCCGCCGCACATTTGGCAACAAGTTGGGATCTTCCAGGGTATCTGCAATCGTTTGCGCCCGTAGATCCGGGATTCCTAAGCCCTGTTTTTGCAGCCAGTCAAGTAACTGGGCGCGGCTGTTTGGGTTTGCAAGTCCAGTAAGTTCTTTGGCTTCCCGGGTTAAATCACCGGTATACCGCGAATCAATAGACAATGCACCGTCAATCAGCGCCATATCCAGCATCACGCCGCGGGTGCTGATTTTCATATCCGCCACCCATTGCGCCTGTACTGCATCAGGCACTTGCCAGGGGGATAACCGCCGTTCAATCTCCATTTCGGTAACAACATCCTGACAGCAATATTTTTGAAACAGCAGCCAGCGGTCAGGGGCATGGTGCGGCAAGTTCCGTGTGCGTCCGCCATTTGATTGTGTCGGCTCACAGGGAACACAAAAATATCTGATCAGTGCCGCGCCATTTTTGTCTTTCTGCTTATCCTCTGGCAGCCCCATCACTGCCGCAACTTTGCCAAGTGCGCCCGGATAACCGCAGTACAGTCCATGAACACGGGTACAGCGCCATTGTTCAATGGGCAGTTCCATACCGAAATGTTTGGATAAACAATACCATTCAAATGCGGCGTTGTAAGCATGTTTGATGATATCTGCATCCAACAAAGCAGCGAATAGCCAATCCGGCACACGCCCACTTGTTTGGGTTAAATCCAACATTTTCACTGGTTCACCGTCCATGCTGTACGCCAGCAATAAAACCTGAAAATCAGGGGACTGCACATATTTGTACAGCCCCGTTTTTTGTATTGGCTCCGAGGAAAATGTTTCAATGTCAATGGATAAATGCCGCATATTTTCCTCCTGTCTTATCTGTTAAAATGGCACATCTTCCGCGTATGGCATACCTGTAATTGGGTCAATCTGTTGTGGCACAGAGTAGCCTTGCTGTGGCGCAGTGTAACCTTGCTGTGGCGCAGTGTAACCTTGCTGCGGCGCAGTATAGCCCTGCTGCGGTGCTGCATAACCTTGCTGCG
>CAXHNU010000106.1:0-10763 GCA_964017555.1 uncultured Butyricicoccus sp.
ATTAGGAAAGAGTGACCTTACCATGTTAAACATCAAATATGAACTGACAACCGAGAAAAAGCCAAAACCAGATGAAAGTAACCTTGGCTTTGGTATTCATTATACTGACCATATGCTTGTCATTGACCATACCGAAGGCATTGGCTGGCATGACGCACGCATTGTGCCTTATGCGCCGTTTTCCATTGACCCGGCAGCGATGGTGCTGCATTATGCCATGGAATCTTTTGAAGGCTTAAAGGCTTACCGTACACCGAATGGTTCCATCCAGCTTTTCCGCCCGGAAAAAAATGCCCAGCGTATGATTAACACCAATAAGCGTATGTGTCTGCCTGCGCTGCCGGTAGAAGATTTTGTACAGGCTGTCAAAGCGATTGTCGAAACCGAAAAGGACTGGGTACCACACGCCGAAGGCACCAGCTTATATATTCGTCCATTTGTTATCGCAACCGAACCACATTTGGGCGTGCGCACTTCTAAAACCCATCAATTTGTGATTATCTGCTCACCTGTTGGCGCTTATTATTCCACAGGCATCAACCCGGTTAAGATTTTTGTTGAGGATGAATATACCCGCGCCTGCCCTGGCGGCACAGGCTTTACCAAATGCGGCGGCAACTATGCGGCATCGCTGGTATCCCAGGTGAAAGCCCATGACTTAGGGTATGAGCAAACCTTATGGCTCGATGGTGTAGAGCACAAATATGTTGAAGAAGTTGGTTCTATGAACTGTTTCTTCAAGATTGACGGCACTGTTTATACCGCGCCATGTGTTGGCACAGTTTTACCAGGCGTTACCCGTATGAGCTGCATTGAACTGCTGCAAAAATGGGGCATTCCGGTTTCTGAAAACCGCCTGCCGATTGCAGATGTGATCCAAGCATCCAAAGACGGCAAACTGGAAGAAGTTTTCGGCACTGGCACAGCGGCTGTTATTTCCCCAGTTGGCGAACTGCGTTATGAAAATGAAGTTGCTTATATTAACAATGGAGAAATCGGCGAACTGACCCACCGTCTGTATGACACACTGACTGGTATTCAGTGGGGACGTATCCAAGATGATATGGGCTGGATTACCAAAGTTTGCGACTAAACCAAAATCTCGAAATGCCAAAAGGCAGCATAGCAAAAAATACAGCTATGCTGCCTTTTTTTCATGCGCAAAATGCGTTTATTTATTGAGAAAATAAAGCCCAATCAAGCAAACCACAACACCAATGATTTTATTCATCGTCACTGCCTCATGATAAAGCAGCGCGCCAACCGCAAGCAGTGCCAGCGCAAGGAATGCGCTTTGCACAACAGATGCCGTGCTGACCGGCCAGCCGACTTTATACGCATAAATAAACCCAACTTCCAGCCCAACAACTGAAATGCCGAGCAGCGCGGGCGCGGCATTCATTTTGCTATATTCCTGCAATAAATTTGCATCTTTATTCACAGCAAAAAATAAGATTGCAGAACAAACCGCGCCCACCAGATAAGTAACCACCATAGACGCCATTGCGTCCATATCCGTTGGAACAGATTTGGCACAAATCTGATAAACGACATTAGAAAGCACAATCAGTGCGATTGGCCAGATATATGACATAAAGAAAACCCCTTTCAGACGAAAAACAGCCAGGCATTTTAGCCTGGCTGCGGTAGGTGCTCACCCGTTTATTATCTTTTATAATACCACCAAAAGGAACCTGCCGTCAACCTTCGTCAAAAAAATTCTGCAATTTTTCTGCAAACTGCCCAATATGCAGCCCATCGACAAAGGAATGGTGTGCCTGTACAGATACTGGCATGAAAAGCCTGCCATCCTTTTCATAAAACTTGCCCCAATCAAACAAAGGCGTTGCATTATCTTTTCTGCCAGCATTGGTGTGGGAAATATGGGTATAGGTAACCCATGGCATTGGTGAACATTGAAACACATCATTACCAAGCGGCCCTGTAAAATATTCTTTTTGTGACATTGCGATTTCCAGCGCCAATGTGCAATATGCGGATAAATCACCCAACAATGGGACATTAACCACCTTAAATAATCCTGTATCCCGGTTTAAATATGTAAATGCTGTATCAATCCGATCAAACAGCACAACATTTCCATCCACAAAACGGTAACGGAATGCTTCAATCTGATTGGCGCACCGGCAAACCGCATATACCATAGCCATGGTAAAAGGAAGGTCTTTTTGCTTTATTTTTTGTTTATATTTTGTGATATCTGCTTCAAATGTCACACAAAATGCCGGTTCAATGCAGTCACGGAAAACCATGCAGTGCATTGCCCGTTCCCAGCTTTGCAGATCAATGACCCGATATGTATTTGCCATATGGAATTTCCTCCTTTTATTCGGATGAAAATGGCAGCAAGAATGCCAATTTCTTACCGCACAGCACACCAAATATACAGAAAACTACACTAACCATCATATAAATCCCACCTTGCGCATACAATTTATGTTCCAGCAAGGTATATGTTTCCAATGAAAAGGTGGAAAATGTGGTAAATCCGCCGCAAACGCCAGTTTTCCAGAACAAAACCATATGTTGCGAAACATCATTTTTTGCGGTGGCAATGCCAGTGATAAACCCGATCAGCATTGCGCCAATGAGATTGGTAAAAAGCGTAAGCCACGGGAATGTACTTTTCACTGGAATAAGGCTGACTGCATATCTTGCCATTGCACCGGCTGCGCCGCCCAAAGCCACCCAGAAAAATCCCATTTTTTTATTCCTTTCCGCAAATAACAGCAGCGGCACGGCTTTGATTCAAACCGTGCCGCCTAAATTTTTGCTGCGATTAAAGTGATTTATTTCACAATTGCGCCCTGGTCAGCCGATGTGACAAGGCGGGAATAGCGGTAAAGCCAGCCAGTTTTCACATTGGGTTCACGCGGCACATAAACGGCACGGCGGGCGTCCAATTCCGCGTCAGAAAGTTTGACATCGACTTTGCTGTTCGGGATATCAATCGCGATGATATCACCTTCCTGCACCAGCCCAATTTCGCCACCGGAAGCAGCTTCCGGGGAAACATGACCGATAGAAGCGCCGCGGGATGCGCCAGAGAACCGCCCATCGGTAATCAGTGCAACATCTTTATCCAGTTTCATACCAGCCAGTGCGGAAGTTGGGTTCAGCATTTCGCGCATACCGGGACCGCCCTTCGGACCTTCATAACGGATAATGACCACATCACCTTTGACAATCTTGCCATTATAAATGGCATCAATTGCATCTTCTTCACAGTCAAACACACGGGCAGGACCTTCATGCACCATCATTTCGGGAGCAACCGCGCTGCGCTTAACAACACAGCCATTTTTCGCGATATTGCCCCACAGCACAGCAATGCCGCCGGTTTCGGAATAAGGCTGTTCGAGCGGGCGAATGACTTCCGGATTGCGGTTGACGACACCTTCGAGGTTTTCGCCAACTGTTTTACCTGTGCAGGTTATCAGGCTAAGGTCAAGGAAATCCCGTTTGGTCAGTTCCTTCATGATTGCAGGCACACCGCCAGCGGCATAAAGCTGTTCAATGTGGTGCGGACCAGCGGGCGCAAGGTGGCAGATATTCGGCACCTGTGCGGATAATTCGTTGAGGGTTTCAAGTTTGAGCGGGACTTCGGCTTCATTTGCGATTGCCAGCAGATGCAAAACCGAGTTGGTCGAGCAGCCGATAGCCATTTCACAGCAAAGCGCATTGCGGAACGCCTGCGGCGTTAAGATATCACGCGGTTTAATGTCTTTTTCAACAAGCTCCATAATTTTCATACCCGCGTGTTTAGCAATATGAATACGCGCCGCAGTAACCGCAGGTGTTGTGCCATTGCCGGGCAATGCCATACCAATGGCTTCAGACAAACAGTTCATCGAATTTGCGGTATACATCCCAGCGCAGGAGCCGCAGCCTGGGCAGGAATTGCATTCAGCCTCATAGAATGTTGCCTCATCCATAATACCGGCTTTATAAGCGCCTACGGCCTCAAATGTTTTGGAAAGGGAAACTTCCTCACCGCCGAAATGCCCTGCCATCATCGGCCCGCCAGAAACCAAAATAGATGGGATATTGAGGCGTGCAGCAGCCATTAACATACCAGGAACGATTTTATCGCAGTTTGGGATTAAGACAAGCCCATCGAGCTGATGCGCCTGCGCAAGGGTTTCTACGCTGTCTGCGATAAGTTCACGGGACGCAAGGGAATATTTCATGCCGATATGTCCCATTGCGATGCCATCACAAACGCCGATTGCAGGCACTAACACAGGGGTACCGCCTGCCATCCGGACGCCAGCTTTCACCGCGTCAGCAATTTTATCAAGGTTAATGTGACCGGGGATAATTTCAGAATAAGCGGAAACAACGCCGATAATGGGGCGGTTCATTTCCTCATCGGTCAGCCCACAGGCACGCAATAGCGAACGGTTTGGCATACGTTCTGCCCCGGCAGTAATATTGTCACTTCTTCTAGGCATAGTAAAAGCAATCCTCCTTATATGGTATCAAAAAAAGCTTACAAAAGGTAACCATTTTTCTTTGTCCATCCATATTGTATGGACAAAGAAAAACAGGGGGAAGGCGCAAGCCTTCCCCGCCTTTCAAGGTAAAATGCAATGAATTATTTTTGTATTTTCAGCCCACGGTCTGCGCACAGTGCTTCAAGGGAACGATCCCATTTTGCTTCGCCTTCTTTAGAGAAGTAGCAGCCGGGCAAGCCACCTTCTTTATCGCGGTGATGGGCAACGCACTCACAGCATTTGCCATGGCGCGGGCAATCCACCGTACACGGGCAATAAGTAACATTTGCACAAGCCATTTTCATTGTTCCTCCTATGCCCTTGCAGCATTCCTCCTGTGCGAGAAATGCCCCTACGCGGGGAGCGGTCCTATGCGGACAGCACCAGAGGGATTCATCCCTCTGGACTCCCGTCCTTGAATGCCACACTGTGGCATTCAAGGATAGCATTATTTTGGGGGATTATGCTCAAGGGCTAAGTTTATTCCACCGCTGTCGCGGAGAACGGCATCGCCGCTTTGCGGCGAAAAAATGAAGTTTCTTTTGCCTACTTTTCTTTACAAAGAAAAGTAGGTTATTTTTTGAGCCAGCTCATCAGACCGCGCAGACGCTTGCCGGTTTCTTCGAGTTCGCTTTCTGCTTCGACCTGACGGGTTGCCAGGAAACGTGCGCGGCCGCCTGCACGGTTTTCCTGAATCCATTCAGATGCAAATGTACCGTCCTGGATTTCGCGCAGGATTTTTTTCATTTCCTTGCGGGTTTCCTCAGTGATAATGCGCTTGCCTGTGCGGTAATCGCCATATTCTGCAGTATCAGAAATGGAATAACGCATTTTTGCAAAGCCGCCTTCATTAATCAGGTCAACAATCAGCTTCATTTCATGCACACATTCAAAATATGCGTTTTCTGGTGCATAGCCAGCTTCTACGAGGGTTTCAAAGCCTGCTTTCATCAGTTCACATACGCCGCCGCACAATACTGCCTGTTCGCCAAACAGGTCGGTTTCTGTTTCTGCGCGGAAAGTGGATTCCAGAATACCGGCACGGCCGCCGCCAATACCAGAAGCATATGCCAGCGCAATATCCATTGCTTTGCCGGAAGCGTCCTGATGTACGCAAACCAGATCCGGTACGCCAGCGCCTGCAAGGTACTGGGAACGTACAGTATGACCAGGGCCTTTCGGTGCAATCATGATAACATCAACATCAGCAGGTGGGATAATCTGCTTGAAATGAATGTTAAAGCCGTGCGCAAATGCCAGCACATTGCCTGGTTTCAGGTTGGGCGCAACAACGTCCTTATAGATATCCGCCTGCTTTTCGTCCGGCACCAGCATCATAACAATATCGCCAGCCGCTGCGGCTTCTGCTGGAGTCATAACAGTCAAGCCGTAGTCCTTTGCCTTCTTTTCATGCTTGGAACCTGGGCGCAAGCCAACAACGACATTTACGCCGGAATCTTTCAAGTTCATTGCATGGGCATGACCCTGGGAACCAAAGCCAAGGATTGCCACAGTCTTGCCGTCCAGCAGGGACAGGTTGCAGTCGGAATCATAGTACATCTTTACCATTTTTGTTTTCCTCCTAAAATATATTAGAATGAGTTTTATATAAAGTGAATTTTATATAACAAAGTTAAATACGGTCAGCGCATCATTGCCGTCACACCGGATCGACACATTTCAGTCACTTCAAAGTTGGAAATGACTGAAAGGAATGCGTCAATGCGGCTTGGCACTTCGGTCAGTTCCACAATAATAGAGCTGTGGTTGGATTCTACAATATTTGCATTGTAGACTTCGGCAACTTCACGGATGCTGTCACGTACACCGGCTGTTTCTGCCAACACCTTGACAAATACCAATTCGCGGCAATAACAGTCATCTTCCCACAGGTGTTCCACCCAAAGAGCTTCTTCCAATTTAGAAACTTGTTTAATAATTTGTTCCAGCGTTGCTTCATCACCTGTAACAATAATGGACATACGGGAAATGGTTGGGTCTGTGGTTGCAGATACGGTCAAAGAATCAATGTTAAACCCGCGGCGCCCAAATAAACTTGCAACACGTGCCAGCACACCGGCATTATTCTTTACCATGACAGACAGGATATATTTTTGCATAATCAGGGTGTACCTCCTTTAATCAATGACAAAGTTGCGGACAGATTTTCCTGGGGGCACCATTGGCAATACACGTTCATCCGCGCCAATGACACAGTCAATAATGGTTGGGCCTTGATGCTTCAAGGCTTTTTCAAATGCTTTGCGGAAGCCTGCCAAATCGGTGCAGCGTGCGCCGCGTGCGCCAAAAGCTTCTGCCAGTTTCACATAATCGGTTTTGCGGTGCGGATCGGTTGCGGAATAGCGTTTGCCATAAAACATGGTCTGCCATTGACGCACCATACCAAGCACACCATTATTCATCAGTACGGTAATCACCGGCAGGTCATTTGAAACTGTTGTACAAAGTTCATTTAAGTTCATATGGAAAGAACCATCGCCGGTGACATGGATTACTTTTTTATCCGGGCAGCCCATCTGCGCACCAATGGCAGCGCCATAGCCAAAACCCATTGTACCCAACCCGCCGGAGGTCAGGAACTGCCGCGGATGATTGCGGCGGCAATACTGTGCAGCCCACATCTGGTGCTGCCCAACATCGGTAACAATCAATGCTTCATCGCCTGCAAGTTCAGCAATAACGCCCATAATCTGATGGGGCAGCAAAATGCTGTCGTTATCTTTGGGACGGTAATCCATGCGGGCTTGCCAGTCAGCAATTTCAGCACGCCATTCCGCGTGTTTGCGTTCTTCGACATATGGCATGACTGCTTCCAGGAATGTTTTTGCATCCGAAACAATTGAATCATCAGTCGCCATATTTTTATTAATTTCCGCCGCGTCAATATCAATATGGATAACCTTTGCCTGTGGGGCAAAGGAATTGGGGTCAGTGGCAACCCGGTCGGAGAATCGTGCGCCAATGGCAAGCACCAAATCCGCGCGGTCAATCGCAAACCCTGCGGAAACCTTGCCGTGCATCCCCACCATACCAAGATACAAAGGATTTTCGGTGCTGAGCGAACCAATTGCCATCATCGTGCCGGAAGCTGGGATATCTGCTTTGCGCATCAGCGCGGCAAGCTGTTCGCCAGCACCCGAAATTGCAACGCCGCCGCCAAAATAGATAACCGGGCGTTTTGCGGTATTAATTGCCTTTGCAACCCGCCGCAGTTCGGTTTCGGTTAAATTATAATGAAAACTAGTATCCGCCAACGGCTTGTTTTCAAATTCACATTCGTTTGCGGTAACATCTTTTGGAATATCAACCAGTACCGGCCCAGGGCGCCCAGTCTGTGCAATGCGGAACGCATCGCGCAGGGTGTCAGCAAGTTCCTCTACATGGCGAACCACAAAATTATGTTTGGTAATCGGCATGGTAATGCCTGCAATGTACACTTCCTGGAATGAATCCTTGCCAATCAAGCTGGTGCCAACATTGGCAGTAATCGCAACCATTGGGATAGAATCCATATATGCGGTTGCAATGCCAGTGACAAGGTTTGTTGCGCCAGGGCCGGAGGTTGCCAAGCAAACGCCGGTTTTCCCGGTTGCACGGGCATAGCCATCCGCCGCATGGGACGCACCTTGTTCATGGGCGGTTAAAATATGATGGATACGGTCGCTGTTCAGATATAAAGCGTCATAAATATTCAGGATTGCGCCGCCGGGATACCCAAAAACAGTGTCAACACCTTGTTCTACTAAAACTTCAACCAAAATCTGTGAGCCATTCATTTTCATGATTTCAAACCCTCACTTCACACAAATAATTACATTTACAGTGGGAGGCAAACCCTCCCAAGCGGGAAAAAGAAAAAGCCCTTGTCCCCTTCTTTAAGAGACAAAGACTTCAAAAGCTCTGCGGTACCACTCTTATTGCTATGCCAGGCATAGCCACTCTGTGAGCATCTTTCCGGAAAGATGCCGAACCGTATAACGGCGGTCAGCCCGTCTGCCCCTAACAATGGGGGAAACCTTTGCTTCAAGGCAGCAGTTCGCGGGTGACGTTCACTTATTCTGCCCTGCTGCCTTCCACCAAACGGCAAGCTCTCTGAAAGGGGGATGGATAAGCTACTTTCCCGGTCATCACATTAAAATTTCTGTAATTGCTTTTTATTATAAAAGCCCTGTGGGCAAATGTCAACCACTTCTTTTATTTTTCATAAATCCAGTATAAAACCAGCGCATAAAATCCCCCATTCCGGTCATTCTAACCAATATTGCATTTCAAACGGAGCGATTTTATATGTCAATTTCCTTTTTACGCACCTTTATCCTTTATATCATGATTATTGCCGCACTGCGGCTGATGGGCAAACGGCAAATCGGCGAGCTGGAACCCAGTGAACTGGTTGTCACGATTTTGATTTCTGAGCTGGCAGCAATCCCTATGCAGGATGTCACTGTCCCATTATTTGCCGGGATCATTCCGGTTGCAACGCTGATTTCCATTGAAATCCTGATTTCTTTTTTCTGCTTAAAAAGCCGGCGGCTGCGCCGCCTGTTCAATGGACGGTCTGCTGTGATTATCCGTTCCGGCAAACTTGACCCCAAAAAAATGCAGGATTTACGCCTGACAACAGATGAAGTGATGGAATCCCTGCGGCAAAACAACATTGCTTCCCCTGCGGATGTCAAATATGCCGCGATTGAACCAAGTGGGCAGCTTTCCTATGTCTTAAAACCACAGAAACAGCCGGTCACTGCGGAAATGCTGAACCTTTCCCCATCAGATGCGGGGTTGCCGCTCATTGTCGTGAGTGATGGCAAACCTGTGCTGGGCAATCTCCGACAGCTTAATCTGGAAGTTTCCGACATTGAAAAACGGATTAAAAAAGCCAAAATCCCTTCAGTTTCAGAGGTATTCTTAATGACACTGGATGATTGCGGCAATATGTTCATCCAGCGGAAAGGAGGATAACCATGAAACGTGTGATAACCTCTGTGGTATTGCTTGCTATTGTTGCTATCGCGTGTTTTTGTTCTTTCCGTTATATCAGCCGCACAACTGAAATTCTTGACCAAATGGCAGAAACAGTATTCCAACAGACAGAAACTGGGCAGTTTGAAGCTGCACAGCAGGCAATGGAACAAAGCTATGCCACATGGCGCGCCAGACGGCGCATACTCAGCGCACTTGTCCGACACAATGAACTTGATGACATTGACCGGCTCTACCAGCGCACCCGGCAGGCGCTAAATAACAGTGATCAAGATGAATCGTTATTACAACTTCGGGAACTGCGGGCTATGTTGCGTTATCTGCCTGAAATGGAAAAGCCAACGTATTCCAACATCTTGTAAGCCTGGTTACGCAGAAATGCCAAACAAGGTTTTCCCATTTTCTGTTGTCTGCTGGATCACTTGTTCCAAAGGCAGCCCTTTGATTTCCGCAATGGCTTCCGCCATGCGGTAAACATACAGCGATGAATTGCGTTTGCCGCGGAACGGTTCCGGCGCCATATAGGGTGCATCAGTTTCAATCATCAGGCGGTCAAGCGGCACAGCCCGTACCACTTCTGCCGCTTTTTTTGCATTTTTATAGGTGATAACCCCAGTAAATGATAAATAATAACCAAGCTCCAGCAGCCGTGCCGCAAATTCCGCAGACCCAGAATAACAATGAAATACACCATGTACTTTTGGATATTGCTCCACAATGGTCAGGCTGTCCAAATGGGCTTCCCGGTCATGCACAATCACAGGCAGCCCTAAACGCCCCGCAAGGCGCATTTGTGCGCGGAACACCTCAGCTTGGAACCGGCGGGCATCGGGTTCTTTCACCCAATAATAATCCAGTCCGATTTCCCCAATGGCACGCACGCGCGGTGAACTTACCGCAAGCGCCTCCAAAACGGGCATATCCCGTTCCAAATCAACCTCTTCGATATTTTCCGGATGAATGCCAACTGCCGCATAAACAAACGGGAATTTTTCCGCATAGCTGATTGCTTGTTTGCTGGACGCAATATCACAGCCGGGATTTAATATCAGCCCAACATGATTTTCCGGCATGGAGGAAAGCAATAAATCACGGTCGCTGTCAAAACGCGCATCATCATAATGCGCATGGGTATCAAATAACATAAAAAATCATAGCCTCCCAAACTCATTTCCCATTCAATATACCACATTCTTTGTGATCTGCGCAAGCGAAACGGAAACAGGCAGGCGCCTGCCGAAC
>CAXHNU010000107.1:0-10591 GCA_964017555.1 uncultured Butyricicoccus sp.
TTTTCGCTTCCTCCTTTGCTCCACTTGCTAACCTTATGATAATACAGATTGCGGGGATTGTAAAGGTAAAAGTTTTGACACAGGCATAAATCAGCAGGTAAGGCCGTTTGGTACATTAGCTGCGAAGCACTGCACCAAACTCCTTTTCCAAAGCCGCAATGGCTTGCTGCATTGCCTGATCACATTCTTCATCTTTCAAGGTGCGGTCTGCCGCCCGCAGGCTCATTGAATAGGCAACCGATTTTTTGCCTTCCGGAATGCCTTTTCCTTTATAAACGTCAAACAGGCGGACTTTTTCCAGAATCGCTCCGGCAGCCGTTTCAATTGCCTGCTGCATCGCAGCGGCTGGCACGCTGTCATCGACCAACACTGCGATATCACGGGTGGACGCAGGGAATTTGGGCAGCGGCTGATACAGTTTTACAGGGTCAGCACAGGCGGCAAGGGCTTCCATGCGCAGTTCCGCTGCCAACACATCGGCGCTGAAGCCATACTTTTTGGAAACAATAGGATGCACCGTGCCAAAAACGCCAAGCAGGACATCGCCTGCAAATACATTCGCACAGCGTCCCGGATGATAAGACGGGTTTTCTGTATCTGCGGTAAAAGATACATTTTTGATGTTCAACTGGCGGCAAATGGCTTCCACCACGCCTTTAAACTGGAAGAATGACAGCCGCCCATAAGAACCAAGGGTTAAGATTTTTTCTTCCTGCGGCAACTGTTCCGCATCTGCTTTGCCATCTTTGATCACAGGGGTATAGATTGTGCCCAGCTCATAAAGTGAGGCAACTGGGTTGCGGTGCGCATGGTTATGACTAAGAGAATCCAGCATGGACGGTAACACTGTTGTCCGCATCACCGAAAAATCCTCGCCGAGCGGGTTTAAAATGGTTGTGGAAATCCGGCGCACATCATCAGCAGGCAGGTTAATGGCGTCATAGAATTTAGGGCTGATGAACGAATGGCTCATAGATTCGTCAAAACCAGCGCTCAGGCAGACGCCTGCCGCGGCACGTTCGAGCTGCTGCCTTGCAGAAAGCCCGCCCTGGGTGGTATCGCCCGCGTACAGACGCACAGGGATATTATCATAGCCAAACATCCGCGCAACTTCTTCCGCAAGGTCGCACATCCGCGCAATATCAATCCGGAACGATGGGATGGTAACAGTATTGCCCTGAACCTGAAATTCCAAACGTTCCAGCATTTCCGCCTGTGTTTGGGCAGACAAATCAGTGCCCAACAGCGCATTGATTTTTTCCGGCTCAAATGGCAGTGTTTTGGGGGTCAAATCAGCAGCACAGGCATCTACAACACCGTCAATGACTTCCCCGGCACCCAATTCTTCAATCAGTTCGCAGGCGCGCAACAATGCGGGCATGGTTAAGGATGGATCAAGCCCCTTTTCAAAGCGCCCGGAAGCTTCGGTACGCATCCCCAATGTTTTTGCGGTAATGCGGATGGTTGCGCCATGGAAGCAAGCAGATTCAAAGACAACTGTTTTGGTGCTTTCAGTAATTTCCGAATTTGCGCCGCCCATTACGCCTGCAATCGCAACAGGTTTGGAGCCATCACAGATGGCAAGCATTTCCGGGGTAATGGCACGGTCCTGACCATCCAGTGTTTGGATGGATTCGCCGGGTTTGGGGCGGCGGACAACAATTTTTCCATCAGACAAGCAAGCATAATCAAACGCGTGCATAGGCTGACCATATTCCAGCATGACATAGTTGGTGATATCAACGATATTGTTAATCGGGCGCACGCCTGCGGCAAACAGCCGCTCACGCAGCCAAGCTGGAGAGGGTTCAATTTTGATATTTTTGACGATTTTCGCGGAATAACGCGGGCAAAGTGTAGGTTCATCAACCTGTACGGATACATAATTTGCGATATCATCGCCGCAGCCTTTGACTTCGGGGTCTTTGACCGCAAATGGGCGCTGGAAGGTTGCAGCGGTTTCACGTGCCAAACCGATTATACTCAGGCAGTCCGGACGGTTGGAGGTGATTTCAAAATCCGCAACATATTCATCGAGTCCCAGCACGCCTTTGATATCAACGCCTACAGGTGTATCCTGCGGCAGGAAAAGGATGCCGTTGTCACAGGCATACGGCACACAGCCATGTTCCAGCCCAAGTTCCTGGAAGGAACACATCATGCCGTTGGACATAACGCCGCGCAATTTGCCGCGGGTAATCTTCACACCGCCAGGCAGTGTGGATTTGTGCAGGCAGACCGGGCAAATTTCCCCGATAGAATTTTCCATTACATTGGGCGCACCGGTTACGATTTGGACAGGCTCGCCCTGACCTGCGTCGATTTGGCAGATGACCAGATGGTCAGAATCAGGATGTTTTTCAACCGACAGAATTTTACCAGTGACAACATTGTTGATTTCAGCGCCGAGATAATCGACACATTCCACTTTGGAACCAGACATGGTCATCGCGGCATCAAATTCCGCCGGGGAAATGCCATCGATATTTGTATAATCTTTCAGCCAAGAAAGTGGCAGTTTCATATAGATTCTCCTTTATTTCAAGCTTTGCGATATGATATCGTTTAGAATTGGTGCAAAAAGCGGATATCATTTTCATAGAATGAACGGATATCATCAATCTTGAAGCGACCCATAACCGTACGTTCCAACCCGATGCCAAACGCATAGCCGGAATAGACTTCCGGGTCAATGTCGCACACTTCCAGCACTTTGGGATGTACAACGCCACAGCCAAGCAGTTCGATCCAGCCTTCACCTTTGCACAGGCGGCAGCCTTTGCCATGGCACTGATAGCATTGAATATCCATTTCGGCAGAAGGTTCGGTAAAGGGGAAATGATGCGGACGGAACCGGACGACAGTATCTTCACCATACAGGCGCTTTGCGAACAATTCGAGCACACCTTTGAGGTCGCTCATAGTAATGCCCTTGTCGACGACCAGTCCTTCAATTTGGTGGAACAAAGGGGAATGGGTTGCGTCAACCGCATCTGACCGGAAAACGCGTCCAGGCGCAATAATACGGATTGGCGGTTTTTGTTTTTCCATGACGCGCACCTGTACGGAGGAAGTTTGGGTTCTCAACAAGATATTGTCGGAAATATAGAAGGTATCCTGTGTATCCCGTGCGGGGTGATCTTTGGGGATATTAAGGGCTTCAAAATTATAGTGGTCAAGTTCCACTTCGGGGCCTTCAGCAATTTGGAAGCCCAGACCGATAAAAATATCTTTGATTTCGTCCAGCACGGCAGTCAATGGGTGTTTATGCCCCAAAACAATATCTTCACCGGGCATGGTAACATCAAGGGTTTCGCTTTTCAGGCGGGCGTCCAACGCAAGGCGTTCAATGATTTGCCCTTGCTGTTCAAGGGCAGTTTCGACTGCCGCACGCACATCATTGACAAGCTGACCAATGACTGGACGTTCTTCCGGGGCAACATTTTTCATGCCTTTGAGGATAGCGGTCAGTTCACCTTTTTTGCCAAGGAAGCGGACGCGGACGGCATCCAGCTCACGGGCTGTACGGGTTTCGCCCAATTCTTTTTTTGCGCTTGCAAGGATTGCTTCAAGCTGCTGTTTCATGGGTTATTACACTCCTTAGATGGAATAAAGTTTTATGAGTCATATAAAAACGGCTTCCGTCCCAAATCATAGGACGAAAACCGCAATTTCCGTGGTACCACCTACGTTCACGGGCAAAAAGAAAGAAGCCCATGCACTTTCAGCGCCTGGTAACGCAGGCGAAACGGGTGTGCCTACTAAAAATTCAGCGCACCAGCTCCCAGGGGAACTTCACATGGGCTTCTTTGGCGGCAGCTTTCAGCCGATGGCTGCCATTCTCTGAGCAAAGATTGCATCCATGTTACTTTTCCTGTTCATCGCAATTGACATATAGGCATTTTAACACAACGCTGTCCAAATTCAACCCTTTCCGCTTTCTTTGTAAAGAAGCTTTGGCAGAAACTTCCCTTCCGCCGCCCAAGGTCGAGGCGGTGTCCCTAACGCTGTAAATGTTCAGCTTTGGACACAGGATTTCTGGTAAAAAAGCATTGTATTCCTTTGACCACAGTGTTACAATAATCGGGAAAGCGCAAAAAAGGAAGGGAAAAATCATGGATAGAAATCATCCGCGCTGGTACCGGCGCGGTTTAAAAGACGGCATCCCCATTGCACTCGGCTATTTAGCGGTATCCTTTTCGTTGGGGATTGCGGCAAAAAATGCGGGGCTTACTGCGTTTGAAGCAACAGTGATGAGTTTGACAAATAGCACCTCAGCAGGGGAATTTGCGGCATTAGGGCTAATCAGTGCAGGTGCTGCCTATACAGAAATGGCAATTACACAAGCGATTATCAATTTACGGTATTTGTTAATGTCCTGTGCGCTGTCACAAAAGCTGCATCCGGATGTACCTTTATTATCGCGCCTTGCAATTGGATTTGGTATAACAGATGAAATTTTTGGGGTATCCATCAACGTTGACGGTAATTTAAATCCAAAGTATTCCTATGGGGTCATGAGCCTTGCCATACCTGGCTGGGCGCTTGGTACGTGTTTAGGTGTCGTGATGGGCAATGTTTTACCTGCACGGATTGTGAGTGCGTTAAGTTTAGCATTATATGCTATGTTTATTGCGATTATTATCCCACCGATACGGCATAACCATGCACTCGCGGGGATTATTGGGTTATCTATGTTAGCCAGTTTCGCGTTTACGGTCTTGCCTGTGCTCTGCCATATTTCTGCTGGCGTGCGTATTATCCTTTTGACAGTCATTGTAGCAGGCATTGCGGCGTATTTCTTCCCGGTTGAGGAGGATACCAATGCAGCGTAATATTTACATATATATTTTGATTATGGCAGGTGTCACCTATCTGATACGGGTATTGCCGCTGACGCTAATCCGTCAGGAAATCAAAAACCAGTTTATTCGGTCGTTCCTGTATTATGTTCCATATGTGACGTTATCTGTGATGACCTTCCCTGCTATACTGAATGCGACAAACAGCCCGGTTTCCGCATGGGCAGGTTTTTTGCTGGCACTTATCCTCGCTTGGTGCAGGCGGAGTTTGTTTCAGGTTGCAGTTGTGGCGTGTGCGTTAGTGTTTATTATTGAATGTTTTGTCGTTTGAGTTAAAATGCAGTGCCCTATAACTGTCATATGGCAGCAAAGGGCACTGTTTTTATTCTGCTGCATGGTCAAAAATACGTGTTACGTGCAAACATTTGCCGGTGGATGGGTCAATTTCAAACAAAGCCGCACCAATTGCGCATTCCCCTTCTGCGGTTTGGAAATATTCAGTCAAATCCCCACGGAACATCGCAATCGATTGTTCTGGTTTCACGCCCAGCACCGACCAAATCGGCCCTGTCATACCGATATCTGTGATATAACCGGTGCCTTTTGGATTAATGCGTTCATCCGCGGTTTGCACATGGGTATGTGTGCCATAAACTGCGGCGCAGCGTCCATCCAAGTAAAAGCCCATGGCTAATTTTTCACTAGTTGCGCCTGCATGGAATTCACAAACTGCAATGTCATATCCCCCTGCTGCCTGGTGCAAAATTTTATCTGCAGCAAGGAATGGGTTATCTGGACCAAATGCCATTTCACACCGCCCAATAAGGTTCATCACCAGCACCCGATAGCCTGCGGCGTCATAAATATGCCAGCCTTCGCCAGGCAGTTGCGGAGCAAGGTTTGCCGGGCGCAGGATATACCGGTTATCCTCCAAGTAGGGCACAATTTGGCGTTTGTTCCAAACATGATTGCCCAGTGTAATCACATCCGCGCCCGCGTCAAAGATGCTGTCTGCCTGCGCTGGGGTAATACCTGTGCCAGAAGTATTTTCGCCATTGGCAATGGTAAAATCTACTTGGTATTGCTGCCGCAGCTTGCGCAGACGGCGGTTCAGGTAATTTAGTCCTGGTTTCCCGACGACATCTCCAACTGTTAATATATTCATAATATTCCTCCAAAAAGGCGGGCAGATACTGCCCGCTTTTCGTCATAGACCATCAGTCAAACAGGGTTGAAACTGAATTTTCTTCATAAATGCGTGCAATGGCTTCAGTGAATACCGCTGCAACATTTAGGATGTTGATTTTGTCAATCTGCTTATTTTGGGGTAGCGCAATGGTGTCCAAAATGGTAAGTTCTTTGATAGGACTGTTTTGAATGCGTTCAATGGCAGGACCGGACAAAACGCCATGCGTTGCGCAGGCATAGATTTCTGTTGCGCCGCCTTTTTCCACAAGTGCGTTTGCGGCGTGTACCAATGTACCGGCGGTATCAATCAAATCGTCAATCAGCATCACGCGTTTGCCTTTCACGTCGCCAATGATATTCATCACTTCAGATACATTTGCTTTTGGGCGGCGTTTATCGATAATCGCAAGGGGCAAGTCCAGTTTTTCGGTGAATTTGCGCGCACGATTGACTGAACCCAAATCTGGGGAAACAATCACAATATCATCCCGCGCCACACCAAATCTGCCGGCAATATGCGGGATGAGTACAGAAGAACCCAGCATATTATCCACTGGGATATCGAAAAAGCCTTGGATTTGGGTTGCGTGCAAATCCATGGTCAAAATGCGGTCAGCCCCAGCGGTTGTCAGCAGGTTTGCCACCAGCTTTGCGGAAATCGGGTCGCGGGCTTTGCTTTTGCGATCCTGGCGGGCATAGCCGAAATATGGGATTACTGCGGTAATACGCCCTGCGGATGCGCGGCGGCAGGCATCAATCATAATCAGCAGTTCCATCAGGTTATCATTGACTGGGTCACAGGTCGACTGCACCAAAAAAACATCCGAGCCGCGCACGGTTTCCGAAATGGATACTGAAATTTCACCATCCGAAAAGTGGGATACTGTTGCCTTGCCAAGCGGCAGACCAAGTGCGGAAGCAATCTGCATTGCCAGTGCGGGATGTGAATTGCCAGCGAGTATCTTAATATTTTTACCGTGAGAAATCATGGTTCCATACCCCCATTATGATTCTGTTTTTTCATGCGCGGCGCGGCGGCGGTCGTTCCAGCCGTCCAAATTGGTTTGACGTGCGCGTGCCACGGCAAGTGCGCCGTCAGGCACGTTTTTGGTAATGGTAGCGCCAGCCGCAGTAAAGGCGCGGTCGCCAAGTGTCACCGGTGCAACCAGGTTTGTGTTGCAGCCAATGAAGCAGTCATCCCCAATGACTGTTTTGCTTTTCACATAGCCATCATAATTGACAACCACCGTACCGCAGCCAAAATTCACTCGTTCGCCCACGTCGGCATCACCGATATAGGTCAAATGGCTGACCTTTGTGCCATTGCCGATTTGGGCTTTTTTCAGCTCCACAAAATCGCCAATGCGGGTATGGTCGCCAATCTGGCAGCCTGGGCGGATATAGGCAAATGGGCCAACCGTTGCCTGTGCCCCAACTGTGGATTCATAGACTTGCGAATTATTTACACTGGTGCCTTCACCGATTTCAGCCTGTTCCAGGATGGTATTGGGGCCAATGACTGCATTTTTACCGATTTTGCAGCCTGCGCGGATAATGCAGCCAGGCAATACCGAAGCGCCCGCGCCAATCTGAGCGTCTGGCGCAATGAATGTATTTTCCGGCGCAAGGATTTGCACGCCATTTGCAATATGTTCCATATTAATGCGCAGCATCAGACGTTTTTGGGCTTCATAAGCGGAAAGCCCATTGGTGACTGTGACCATATCCGGCACCTGGCACGAATGGGTAAATAGACCCTGCTGTTCTGCCTTGTCCAGCATTTGCTGGACTGAAACCGCGCCCTGTAGCAGGCTGCACAACGTCTGCTGGCGGAAAACCGCGATAGGATACCGGTGTGTTATCCCAGCGGCATCTGTGGTGCAGCACATGGTGACATCGCTCCCGATTGCGCTATGGCATTCAAGCAGATGCTGGTAATCGTTTGCGGTAAGTTCTGGAACTGGCGCAGCAGCCAGCAGGATATCTGCATCTTCCGGCAATTTGACTGCGCACAGTGCTTGCTCCTCAGATGCAAATGGCGTTTCACCCAGCGGACAGAGCGATATCACGCTGGATGGGATTTGCTTTGCCATCCAGTCAGCCGCATCTGAAAACAGCACGGGCCGTGCAAATGCGCATATCCCATCGTCCCCCGGCACACCATTGAGAAAGATCGAAATAATATTACTCATTTGGAGTTTCCTTTCCATCTATGACCCGGCATGGCGCAAAGCCTGCCAAAATATAATTCAGTTTCATTATACTATACCAGCGATAAAAAATCATCGGCAAATTAAGAAAAAATCCCCCCTCTTGCAGGATTGCTTTTGACACGATATAATAAAGGAACACGTTCTTTTGCAGAAACCTACTTTCTTTTTGTGAATTTTGGTTTTTCTGCCTTGTCAATACAAACCGGAGGTTATCCATGAATTTATCATCCCTACTGCTGCCAGAGGGCGAATTTCGTGTCATCCGTTGTGATATTGCTGACAAACTGATTGCCTGTGGGGATGGTGACAGTGCGCTTCTTTATTTATATGCACTGCGGCATGGCGACCAGGCGGATGAAAAAACCGTCATGCGCACATTGAATTTTACCAAAGAACGGTTTGACCGTGCTGTTTTCACATTAACTGGGCTGATTGTACGGGAAAATGCGGCTTCCCCCACATCGGTTGCCGCCTCCAAGCCCAAAATGCCCAAATACACGCCAAATGAACTCAGGCAGGCGCGTGAAAACGACCATAAATTCGACGCCGTATGCAAAGCGGCGGAAAAAGCATTTGGTACCACCTTATCTGAATCGCGTGTGCGCAGTTTATTTGGCATTTATGACTTTTTGGGGCTGCCTGCCGAAGTAATCATTGAGCTGGTGTCCTATTTAAAGCGTGACCGCGACAAACTGACTAAGTATGACATTGAGCGGGAAGCGTATTTGTGGTCAGATATGGGTATTTATACCTATCAGCAAGCGCAGGACTATCTCACGCGAGTAGAGGCCATGAAACCGTTAATTCATGCAATTTATGCCATATTGCAGATTGTTGGACGTGAACCATCGCTGCAGGAACGGAATTTTGCAGCCGATTGCGTCAAAAAAGGGTTCCCGCCAGAGGCGGTGGAATTAGCGTGCAAGCGTATGCAGCAGCATATTGGCAAGCACAGCCTGGCGTATTTGCAAAAGATACTGGGGCAATGGGATGAAAAAGGTGTGCATACTGTTGCGGAAATCACCGCGTTAGAGCCTGAATCTGCATATAAACGCCCTGCGGCGCCTGCCGCCCAGCCGGATCAGCTGGAAGATTGGGAACAGCAATGGCTTGCTGAAATGGAGCAGCGCAAACGCGCACTGACAAAGGAGGGCTGACACCTTGGAATATAATAAACAAATTATTTCAGATTTATTGCGTGAACTGGAATCCCGCCGGAACCAGCGGGAACAAATGCTGGCAGAGCGCCGCAAACAGGTATATGCGCGTTTGCCGCGCATCCGACAGATTGATGACGCTTTACGCGGCACAGCAGCACGCATCTTGCGGGCGGCGCTGGATGCTGGCGACGACCCGTCACAAGCAATTGAACAATTGCGCCATGAAAATCTTGCCTTACAGCGTGAACGGACACGCCTGCTGCTTGACAATGGGATGTCTGCTGATTTTTTGGATGACAAGCCAGACTGTCCCAAATGCAATGATTTAGGGTATATCGGTTCGACGCCTTGCCAATGCCTGAAAGCCATGTATGCCAAACGGCTGACCCAGCAGCTTTCCAGTATTTTACCAATTAATGACCAGAATTTTGACACCTTCCGGCTAGATTATTATTCCGACAAAGCGGATGCGCGTATCGGGTTGTCCCCGCGTGAAAATATGGTATATAATTTAGGAATTTGCAAGGATTATGCCCATAGTTTTCACAAGCATTCGCCCAACCTTTTGTTATTTGGCTCATCTGGTTTAGGCAAAACTTTTTTATCCACCTGCATCGCGCGCACCGTTTCAGAAAAAGGGTTTTCTGTTGTTTATGACACCGCAATCCATGTTTTAAGCTGTTATGAAACCGTTCATTTCAACAGCCCTGGTTTTTTGGAAGCCAGACAGGCAGTCCGCCGGTTTGAAGGGGCAGATTTATTTATCCTGGATGATCTTGGCACCGAGCTTTCTTCTGCCCTTGCCCCTTCTATGTTTTATTCGCTTGTCAATACGCGGTTAATGTCACACCAGCCCATGATCATCAATACAAACCTGAATCCTGTAAATTTTGAAACCCGTTATTCTGCCGCACTTTCCTCCCGTTTACAGGGCGATTTTTCACATTTACGGTTCTTTGGGGATGATATCCGTTTGCTGAAAAAAGCACGGATTTGACGTTCATAATTTAGCCGCGGATTTTCAATATTTTCTTTACAACTCGTTCATAAGTTATTCACACATATCCATAGGTTTCAGGTTATACTTAATTCATCAGCAAGGGAACAGGTCAGCCCGCGCTGATACGGAATGCCGATTATTTCTGTTTTTTCTTTTGAGGGGGGGGGGGGGGGGGGGGGGCGGGGGGGGGGGGGGGGGGGGGGGGGGGGGGGGGGGGGGGGGGGGGGG
>CAXHNU010000108.1:0-10513 GCA_964017555.1 uncultured Butyricicoccus sp.
TCTAACCATAGCCCCATAAACCATATGAAATAAAGAGGTTCTTTTTTATGATGCGAAAACATTTTTTCTTTCGGACTTTGTTTTGTTCAGCGCTGCTGGCGGCAGCGCTGACAGTGCCAGCACTGGCGGCAGATATCACGGTGAAAATTGATGACCAGCCGGTCAGCTTTACAGATGCGCGCCCAGTTGTCCGCAATAACCGTACCTATGTGCCGTTCCGTGCGATTTTTGAACAGATGGGTGCGGCGGTTGATTGGGATAACCAATCACAAACCGTCATTGCAAACCGTGACGGGCGTGAAGTCCGTTTACAGCTTGGCAAAACCGATGTGCGCATTACCGAAAATGGCAGCACTGATATTTTGGCGACCGATGCCGCGTCGTTTGCGGAAAATAACCGCACCTATGTCCCAATCCGTTTTGCGTCCCAGGCGCTTGGCGCCTGTGTGGACTGGGTGCAGGACAGCCAAACGGTTTTGATTGTCGATGTCCAAAAGCTGCTGGGCAGCCAAACAGAAACCTATGCAAATATGGATGCATACCTTGCGTTTGCCCGTGCATTGGGCAACCAGGCGGTCAGCGGTACAGCAACGGTTAACCTGGATTATAACACCGCGATGGGCATACTGCCTGTACATATGACCGGTACTATTTCCGGGTCAAAAAACGCGGCTGCCAGCCAGGTGTCAGGCGCGCTTACCATGGATACGGCAGCGCTGCAAAGCGCAATCCAGAAAAATGAAGGCGAAGGCAAAATCAATGCCGAAATACAAACGCTGCTGCAACATCTTGGCAGCACCAGCTATCAGGCGATTGTCAGCCGGCAGGATGGGAAACTATATCTTTCCGGCGTGCTGGCGGAAGAACTTGGCGGGAGCAGCGGCGGTTGGCTGTCCGTGCCAATCAGCGATTTGGCTGGCGCAGAAATGGGGCACATCTTATCTGCGACGGCGCAGCAGAAATTTTCGGATTATATCGCGGTGATGGCGCAGCAAGCCAGCCTGAAAGATACGCCAGATGCAGCTGTTGCCGCTGTGCGCAGCTATATCAGCACATTGCAGCAGACCTATGGCGATAGTGCCTGGACAGGCACCGGCGCGGAAAAAACCTTAAACACACTCGCGTTATCCATCCGCCTGCAATATGGCGCGGCAAATACGGTGGAAAGCGTCCGGCTGAATAGCCGGGATATGGCATCGTCTGTGACGCAGACCATGGATGGCTGTGAGGTCACGTTATCACAGCACACGCCGAAAGGTTCTACCCTTTCGGTGGCATTATCGCTGACAGCCACAACAAACGGCTCAGCGCCGTCCATACGCCCTTCTGGGGATATCACACCGATAATATTGCCTTGACAAGCAAAAGCCCGTACTGGTGCAAGTACGGGCTTTTATTCATGTCTGCGGATTGTTATGCTTTTTGATGTACTGGGAAAGGACTTGGAATATGGCGGTTTCGCTAACTGGTTTGGCAGCATGAGCGTCCATCCCAGCCGCAATACATTGCCGCCTGTCTTCCTCATATGCGTTGGCAGTCATTGCGATAATCGGGATGCTGGCAGCATCTTCCCGCTCCAGTGCTCGGATTGCGCGTGTTGCAGCAAGACCATCCATCACTGGCATCATCACATCCATTAAAATGCCGTCAAAGCTGCCTGGCGGGCTGGCAGTGAATGCGGCAACAGCTTGCTCTCCATTGGTAACGGCAGTCACTTCAATTCCTGCGCTTTCCAGCAAATACAAAGCAATTTCCATATTCAGCTCATTATCTTCCGCCAAAAGCAGTCGCGTGCCGGAAAGGTTGGCAATATGGGCATCTTCCTGTTCATCTTCTGGGGCATTGGGGTTGATCGCCATAGGCAGTTCCAAAATAAACCGTGTGCCATGCTGAAGCTCACTTTCCACCTGGATTGTGCCGCCCATCAGGTCAACAAATTGTTTGGTAATTGCCAAACCAAGCCCTGTACCTTTATAATTGCTGCGGGTACCGTTATCTTCCTGCGCAAACGGCTCAAAAATCCGGGGCAGAAAGGAGGGATTCATGCCAATGCCAGTATCTTCAATTTCCAAATGGAGCACAGTTTGTGCCTGCTGTGCAGAATGCTGACTGGCGCGGAACCAGATTTTCCCGCCATCCGGCGTGAATTTTACGGCGTTGCCCAAAATGTTAATCAGCACTTGCCGCAAATGCAGTTCATCCCCCAAAACATGCGGATGCGTGAATGCCGCAAATTCCAAAACCAGCGCAATATCCCGCCCTTGTAACTGCCCGCTGACAATCGAAGCACAGTTTTCAAGGGTTTGGCGGATATCCATGGGTTCATGGCTGATACGGGTCTTACCGCTTTCAATACGGGACATATCCAGCACATCGTTGACAAGGCTTAATAAATGCCCAGAGGAACCTTCTATTTTTTTCAGGCAGTCGGTGATTTTGTGCTTGTCATCCAGATTTTTCAGAGCGATATCGGTCATGCCCATAATGCCATTGATGGGTGTGCGAATATCATGTGACATATGCGAAAGGAAATTGCTTTTGGCAGCATTCGCGGCATTCGCCGCGTCTGCTGCTTGCTGCAGCAATAAATTTGTTTTTTGATGCTGCGCAATCAGCAGACGGTCGCCCCGCCGCTTCAGCCCGATAAAGGTCAGCAGACCAATCAGCAGCACCGCGGCAATGGCAATCACACTGACATAAACAACCGCTGTATTCATGAACCGTGCGCTTTGCGCGCCAAGCACCTTGGTCGGCACAAAATTCAGCAAAGCCCAATCGGTTTCGGCAATGGGATGGGCAGCAACAAAATAATCCTCTGTGCCATACTGGAATTCATAGCCTGCGCTTTGTAGGGTCGCAAGCGCCTGACGCAAATCATCCAGTGTGCCGCCGCGGATAAATTCATAGTGTTCCATCGCAAGCAGCAGGTTATCCTCGTCAATAAATCCGCCAGGGCATTGATGGTGATATAGCTGGTCGCCTTGTTGTGTCACCAGATAAATATGGCTGTGCCCATGGAAAATATCCAAATCAAAACTTGTTTGCAAAAATGCCATATCCACGGCAACAGCAATATGGGTTATGCTGCTGCCTGGAATATTGAGTTTTTTCAGGAAAAGCATATAGGTTGCGCCATCCATCCGGTAATCCAAAGGGGAAATCAGCGTCTGGGTTTGCGCCGCGCTGGAAAGCAGGGCAGCATCATGCCAATCGCCTGACGAACCATCAGAAGCATAAAACCGGGCATTGCAGTCAAACGCAAAAATAGCGCCTTCCCCCAAGTCAAGGGACGATTGGATTTGCTGCAAAGTTTCCGTAATATTTTCTGCATTTTGTGGCGCGGCATCATCCATCAGGTTGCCTGCTGCATTGGCAATGGTGCGGTAATGGCGGATTTCGGTTGCAATGACCTGGGTGATTTTATCTGAAATTTCAATGAAATGTTCATTGCGTTCACTGAAAAGCGTATCATCTAAATAATGATAAAATATCAGCGTACCAGTGGATGCAACAAAGGCAAGCAGCATCATTAAAACAATCGGCAGTATGGTGCGTAACTTACGGTGCCTGGACAAAGATTCCTGCTCATTTGCTGCGTTTGCCATGCCTGCATACCTCCTCTTGGCGGCATCTTGATAAATGCCGGTTGTGCAATGGCAAAGATCTTTTTTCACGGATATAATTTTACAGGAAAAAGCGCGGGAAGTCAAGACAGGGGATTTTACAGATTCGTAATCGTCCGCAGATTGTATTTTCCTCATAATTATGGTATCATAAAAGGGGAAGGGCTTTCCATATGGGCTGAAAAATTCCCATAGAGAGAAATCCTTATTCAGTTTATAGATAAATGGGGATGATTTATGATGACAACAAACAATAATCAATATCGGGCGATTCGGTTACTACGGCACACACGGTATCCAACTTATCAGCTCCATGCAGCCATGTCCAGCAAAAAAACATCGCTGGAAGATGGGCTGAAAATTGCGGTTTTAACCGTGATGGAATGGCTGCGCCATCGAATTGCATCAGATATCCCAGCGGGTTTACAGCTGCCGCCGCCAGGCGGGTTCCAGGATGTGCCTGCCACAGCGTTCGTATCCCAGCACTATAATTGCGGCTATGTGCTGGATATTGTATCCATGCTGGAGCAGGGCATTTGGAGTATGCAGATTGTGGAACCGGATTTGGGTTCCGACCCAGGCAATCCAGATCAGGAACGCGAACCTGTTGCGGGGCGTGTAATCGAAACAAACATTGGGTTTGCCGTGGCAAATGGGCAGTTGGAATGCGGTTTCCAAACCGTGATATCCGACCCGGTTGGGCTGGTGCAGCCCTGTGATGTGTATAGGCTGGCAATTATCCGGGAGCTGGCGGCAAACCCGGCATTCGGCTTGAAACAGGTGGTGCCGCTGATCGACACCTGCCAACAAGTTGCAACGGCAGGGCAGTTCAAAAACTGGCTGGCGCTGCATCAGGACAGCCATAACACATTGCCGTCTGTGTTTTTCACCCAACTTTATCAAACGGCAGAACTGCCGCCAATGCCTGCGCCGGAGGATTTTAGAAATTTCCAAACGACATCCACTAAAATGCAGGATTTAATCGCCCAGGCAAAACCTGCGCTGCCTGAGCCAAACGATCCGGATTATGCCATGAATGCGCTGGCACACAGTGGATTGGGGTTTTTCCGTACCTATTTGCTGGCGGACAGCCTGCGTACCCGTATGGAAAAACAGATGAAATGTCAAATTGCTTCTGGGGATATCCTGTTTATTGAACCGCGCAGTCTTGGCGGAGAGATGACAAAATTCCCATATAAACCAGCGGTAGCAAGGCGGTTGGAAACTATGGGACAGCTTAAGCTGCTTGGAAAGAATTATCCACGGGAAAAGGAAATACCATTTGGCGCGGTGAAATTCATTTCAGAAGCCCATGCCTGTCAGCATTTGCAGGCGGAAGAAGCTGCCCAACAGAATGCAGTGGTTTCAGAAGAATACCATGCCCATATTGCAGGACTGGAAGCTGGCTGGAAAGCGCAAATCGCGGAAAAAGAAGGGCAGATTTTTTCGCTGAATGCACAGCTTTGCCGGCAGAAGCAATATCAGGAGCGGCTGGAACGGGAAAAAGAACAGCTATACAAAAAGCTGGAAGACACACAGGCAGCGCTGAAAGAGGCACAACATACGGAAGATATCCATAAGCGGTATTTGCAATATAAAGTGGACAGACCCAAAAAACATCAGGAAATCCCATTTTGGGTAGCGCGTTATTTTGAGGGAAGGATTCTGATGCACAGCCGTGCGGTAAGCCTGCTGAATGCAAAAGATTGCCGGGAAATTGACCTGGATTTAATTTGTGATGCGCTGGATTTTTTGGCAACAGATTATTGGGAATATTGGTTTGAACAGCTTCCGTGGGATCAGGTTTTACACCGGTGTTCTCAAAAATATGGACGTCCATTTGATGTGGCACAGATCAATAGCCGCACCATAGAATCCACGCCACGGGAATATAAAATCAAATATTATATGAATGAGCGGGGCAAACGCTATGAAAGCGCGCTTGACCGCCATTTGCGGGTAGGCAATGACCCGGAAAATTTGCTGCGCATTTATTTTTTGATTGACGAACCCAAACGGCTGTTTGTCATTGGTTCTTTGCCGCGGCACTTGCGGGCATTGCAGGTGCGGTAAAAGACTTGGGTTCCAGCTTTTCTATGTTTTTCTGGACATAAGCGGTTTTTTTGCGTTATACTTAAGATTAGAAGGTGGAGTCGCGTCGCTGGGGTAACCTTCATGGGTCCCAGTCGTGAACGACGCGGCTTCGCCTTTTTTGTTTACTTGGGGTTGCATTTTATTTGCAGCTGCGCTATACTGATTAACAAGGGGTGGAGTCACGCCGCTGGGGTAACCTTCACGGATCCCAGTGTGGTACGGTGTGACTTCGTCTTTTTTGTTTACTGGGGTTGCATTTTATTTGCAGCCGCGTTATACTGATTAACAAGAGGCGGAGTCACTTCGCTGGGGTAGCCCACGGAGCAATCCGGTTTGGTCCCAGTTTGGAACGTCGTGGCTTCGCCTTTTTTTGTTTACTTGGGGTTGCATTTTATTTGCAGCCGCGTTATACTGAGTAACAAGAGGTGGAGTCATGTCGCTGGGGTAACCTTCACGGGTCCCGGTGTGGTACGGTGTGGCTTCGCCCTTTTTGCGATATAATGATTTTCTCCGGATCGGCGGAAACTTAAGGAGCCCCTGATTTAATCCTCCATGAGTCAGGAAGGTGTGGTATAATAGGGGAAAAGGGGGCACGTGGTATGAAACAGGAAAGTTTTAGTGATATGGAATACGCTTGTCGGAAAAAGAAGACAAAGCGGGAAGAATTTCTGGAGATCATGGACGAGATTATTCCGTGGGATGAATGGGTATCTCTGATCGTGCCCCACTATCCCACAAGGAAACGTGGTCGTCCGCCCATCAAGATTGAAACCATGCTGCGAATGTACCTGCTGCAATGTTGGTTCAGCCTGTCGGACGAGGGCGTGGAAGATGCCATTTACGACAGCTATGCCATGCGGAAGTTCATGGGGATCAACTTTTTCGAACAAAACGTGCCGGACGCCACCACCCTGCTGCACTTCCGTCATCTGCTGGAGGAGAAGGGAATAGGCAAACTGTTTTTTGACGCCATCAGCCGCTGCCTGGAGAAGGCTGGACGGATGATGCGTGGCGGCAGCATTGTGGACGCTACACTGATCAGCGCGCCCAGTTCCACCAAGAACGCGGAGAAAAAACGGGATCCAGAGATGCACTCAGCGAAAAAGGGAAACCAGTGGCATTTCGGCATGAAGTGCCACACCGGCGTGGATGCCGGGAGCGGGTTTGTCCACACAGTAGAAGTCACCGCCGCCAATGTCCATGATATCACCGTGGCAGAAAAGCTGCTGCGGGAGGATGACGAAGTAGTTTACGGGGACAGCGCGTATCTGGGGCTTGAAAAACGAGAAGAAATCAAAAATAATCCACAGTTTTCCGCAATTGAATACCGCATCAACCGCCGTCCAGGCAGGCTGCCCAAGGTTTCCGACAACGCCATTGACTGGGAGCGGTACATTGAAAACCGCAAATCCGCTGTACGCTGCAAGGTGGAACACCCCTACCGAATCGTGAAAAACATCTTTGGTTTTCGAAAGACAGTTTATCGAGGACTGCGTAAGAATCTCAACCGATTGCATGTGCTGTTTGCCAGCGCGAATCTGTATATGCTTGCCAGGGCGGGCGGCTCATTGCGACCCGTTCGGGGTTCTTGCGCCCTTTAGACCGGATGGAGGGTGAGAAATG
Source organism: uncultured Butyricicoccus sp. (assembly GCA_964017555.1). Lineage (GTDB taxonomy): Bacteria > Bacillota > Clostridia > Oscillospirales > Butyricicoccaceae > Butyricicoccus_B. Next base: position 7,341 of record CAXHNU010000108.1, read on the forward strand.
GGTGTTTTCTCCCCCAATATGGCTCTATACTTAGGTTTTGTATCATGTTTCGATTGCATGTGATTTGAGCGGAGCTTTAATCAGTGGTTCCTTAATTTTCAATCGATTGCCCCTTGCTGTATTTGACAAACTGTGATATGATAATATCGGTAATATTGGGGGAATATTTCCCCCCGGAGTGTGAAAAAAGCAGAAAAGAGGGACATTTTCATGAACAAAAAACAATTACTTAGCGCAATTTTATCGGTACCGCTTGCCGTATCCATGTCTGCCCCGGCATTTGCCGCTTCCCGCCTGTGGGAAGACCCTTATGCCACAACAATCCGGCAGAAAACAACCCATGCGGGAAGCATTACCCAGCTTGTTGACCTGGATGTGGATGGTACGCCGGAACTGCTCATCGGCAGTATCCCTGGCAGCGGCAGGTTTTCAACCCTGATGTATGCGTATACTTTCAAGGATGGCGCATTGCAGCAGCTTCGTGCCCCTGAGGATTTAATGATCAGCACCGGCACTGGGTTAAACGGTGTGAAGGAAGATTATGCCCTTTACCGCAACAACGCAACAGGTGCATACCGTGTGGAAGGTGGGTTCACTGTTCGTGCAGGGGTAGGCAATTATGATACGTTGGTTGCAAATTACGCCTTAAACAATGGGACAATCACCAATAATGTGACATTCCGCACCAGCGTGGTCAATAAAGCGGATACTTATTATGTTGGCAATACCCGTGTGACACCTGTGCAGTACAGTAATGCGTTGGAAGCCAGAAACAACGGCTGGACACGGGTAGCAACCTTTAAGTCTGCAACATTTGCGACTTCTGGCGTTGGCAAGCCGACATCCATCCAAATTGACAACCTGATTTCCGGTTATGTCAGCGGCCCAGCGCTTGCGCAGGCAAGCGCCAGCAAGCTGCAAGTGGATGGCAAACAAGTACCGGTTACCGCATATACCATCGGCGGCAACAACTATTTCAAACTGCGCGATGTGGCAAGTATGCTGAATGGTACAGACGCCCAGTTCCAAGTCGGCTGGGATTCCAAGCTGAACCAGATTACGCTGACAACCAAAACCGCATATACTGCGGCAGGCGGTGAACTTGCGCCAAGTGATGGGCTGTCACGCTTTGGCGAATTGGCAACTTCTCCGATTTATATCAATGGCAAAACTGTTCCGGCAAACCTCACAGCATACAGCATTGACGGCAATAACTATTTCAAGCTGCGCGATTTGGGCGAAGCATTGGAATTTGATGTCGGCTGGGATGCCGCAACCAGCACCATTACCATTACAACCGAATCCAAATAAAATAAAAATGCCGCAGGTGCAAAAACCTGCGGCATTTATTTTTTTAGCCTTTATGGCGGGTATAGCGGTTGCCTGCTATGATGACAGCGGCAATCGTCACAATGAAAATGAGGGCAAACAGCAGCATATACCATTCATCCAACCTGCCGCAGTCAACAAGATATCCAAGATATGCTATGATGCAAAGCAGGATACAACAGGTTAGGGATAACCATCCGGCGGCACGGCATATTTTCTTTTCATCATATTTTTGCTGCTCTGCCTTTGGCAATGTGTTATAGCCGGAAACCAGCCATGCCCCTTTTCCCTGGAACAGGAAAATGCTTAGGATGAAAAACAGCAAAGCAAGAAGTAAAATCATGATTTCCCCTATCATAGAAAGCACCTTCTTTATGGTATTTTACACGTGCCTGGTGTGCTGAAACCCTATTGTACCGGAATTTTCTATGGATTAAACTGCGGCATTGATTTTGCGTGCCACAACAACAAAACGTCCGTTTTTGGTATGGTAACTGCAAGTGGATAAGGTTAAAATACTGTCGCCATACTGCACATCAAGCCCGGTGTCATAAAGGGATTCCGCTTTGACATGGCGGATATATTCATCGAACACCTGTGGGTCAGATAAATCAGCATATTGATAATATTTAAATACACCAGTATCTGTATTGTTATAAACCTTGCTGTAAAATGCGCCAAGCACTTCATAATCTCGGATTTCTGTCAGGGTATCATAACAGATAACTGGGTGCTGTTTGGCATAACTTGCTTTGGCATAAGACGGCAGTGAACCAAACATAGAACCATTGCGCATATGGTGCCCATAAATAATGGCATGATTGCCATCCGGGGAACTGCCTGGTCCAACAAATAAACTGCCGCTGCCAGCATATTTCTTGTTAAACCCACGGCGCAGGTAATATTCTGGGTCATTTGGGGTGTACATCACGGGGTAATCCACATTGGTGCCTTCAATGCGCAGCCAGCCGGAAAAATCATTGTTTTTCTGCCATAAGGATTGATACTTTTCCAGCAGACGGGTATTGACCGGTTCTTCCGGCACAGGCTCCGCCGGGGTTTGTTCTGCCGGTGCGGTACCAGTATCAAAGGTTGTCGCGGTTCGCTGCACAGGTTTAGGGTGGACACGTTCCACCTCATGGATGGTTTCCGCAATATCTTTGTTGGCGTTTTCCTCTTGTGTGGAGCGCACCACATCCCGTATCAGCATAAATCCAGATACGACAAAAAGGGCACAACAGCCGATTAACGCATATTTGCGGGCTTTTTCAGGAAGTTTCACAAAAATTGACCTCCGCATCATCAGTATTGGTTTTATAGATAAGGGCAAACGCACGCTGGTTACAGCGTGCGTGAAATCAGGTTATCCATTAGTTATCCCGCATCAAAGTGACCATAACGGCTTTTTGTGCATGGAGCCGGTTTTCCGCTTCTTCAAAGATTTCAGCGGCGTGTTCTTCAAATACTTTTTCAGTAATTTCCTGACCGCGGTAAGCGGGCAGGCAATGCTGTACCATGGCGCCGGGTTTTGCCGCTGCCATCAGCGCATCATCCACTTGATACCCCTGGAATGCTTTGAAACGGGCTTCTTTTTCGGTTTCCTGTCCCATGGATGCCCAAGTGTCTGTAATGACAATATCCGCGTTTTCCGCGGCTTGCATCGGGTCATTGCAAAGGAAGAAATCCGGGTTTGGCTGTGCAAATGCTAAAACCTGTGGGTCGGGGCGGTAATCCTCCGGTGTGGCAACTGAAACCTTCATGCCGGTTTTTAACCCGCCGACAATCAGGGAGTTTGCCATATTATTGCCATCGCCGATATAACAGAGTTTTAACCCTTCCAGCAC
>CAXHNU010000109.1:0-10482 GCA_964017555.1 uncultured Butyricicoccus sp.
CTGGCTGCAACGGGCGTGCATCAGGTGGCAAAGCAGCTCGGCAATCACAAGGAGGAATAATGAAATATCGAAAGAAACCAGTTGAAATTGAAGCGATACAGCTTACTCGTGATAACTGGGAAGAAATTGTTGCTTTCACAGAGGGCGAAGCATATTCTTTTCATAACGGTACCTGCATGATTCCAACATTAGAAGGCAATCACATTGCCAGCGAGTTTGATTACATTATTAAGGGTGTACAGGGTGAATTTTATCCCTGTAAACCTGATATTTTCGAGCAGACATACGAAAGGGTTGAAAGCTGATGATAGAAAATAACGGCTTTTTGATGTTTCGACCAGATGAAGCAGAATCTTTTCTGACAGAACATATGCCAAAACGGAAAATCCGACTGGTGCAGCTGCATCATACCTGGTCGCCGGAATATAAGCATTTTGATGGCTGGAACCATGCCACAAGACAGGCTTCTATGCGCGAAAGTCATTTGGCGCGTGGGTTCAGCGATATCGCACAGCATTTCACGGTGTTCCCGGATGGCTTGATTGTAACCGGCAGAAGCCTTGAACAAAATCCCGCAGGGATTAAAGGCGCAAACAGCGGCGCGGTTTGTATTGAGAATTTCGGGAATTTTGACAAGGGTCATGACAAGATGACCGCCGAACAGGCGGATGCAATCATTATCCTGACTGCCGCGCTTTGTCGGAAGTTTAATCTGAATCCTGCGAAAAGTGTGATATATCATTGCTGGTTTACTGCGGATGGGTACAGGCTGGTTGATTATATCCCGGCGAAAAGCGCGAAAACCTGCCCCGGTACCGCGTTCTTTGGCGGGAATACCAGAAATGATTTTGTTAAAAATCTGCTGCCCTGTATCAAAAGTGCTATGAAAACCATGGATGAAGCTGAGGAGGAAACAAAGCAAATGCGGTATAAGTATTATGAGGATATGCCTGATTGGGCGAAGCCGACAATCTCGAAACTTGTGAAAAAAGGTATCCTCAAAGGTGATGGCAAAGGTGTGCTGAATCTTAGCGAAGATGCGCTGAAAATTTTTGTGGTCAATGACCGCGCCGGGCTTTATGATGAATAATTTGGGAGGTATGGGAAATGGCAAAGCGGACAACGACAACAAGCACAAAATCCAGCTCTAGCCCCGTTCCTGCTGGGTATGGCTCCGGTCGTCCCGGCAGTAGGGTTACGACAAATGGCAAAACGGTGACAACATCCGCCAGCGGCAACAGTACAGTTACAAGTTCCGGCAGTTCATCTGGGCGGACAAGTTCCAGTTCCGGCAGTTCGTCCGGGCGGACAAGTTCGAGTTCCAGCAGTTCCAGCGTCCCCAGCGGCGCGCAGCTTGGCGGCGCAATCGGCGGCGTGTTTGGTAGCCTGCTTGGTATGGGCAAACAAGGTGCTGCAATCGGCAGTGCGCTTGGTGCTGGCACCAGCGCTGCAAATCAGATTTCCAGCGCTCGGAAAAGCAGCGGACAGCAGCAATATGTTAAACCACAGCCGGAACCTGTGCAGCAGGGTTACAGCCAGGCGGATTTTGATACGCTGCGGCAACAGCTGCAAGATGAGTATAAACGGCAGACGCAAAGTGCGCTGGATGCCTATAAAAGTGAATCGCAAAAACAGATGGATACATACCGCCAGCAGGCGGAAGCCGCACAACGGCAGCTTGCCGAAAAAGAAGCCGCGATACGCGCCGAACAGGAAGCCAGGGTGAAATCAAATGTGGCTTCCCTCAATGCTGCCAAGCCGCAGGTGCAGCAGGCGGGAGCCGCTGCCAACCGGCAGGCACAGCAGAATTATTATAACCTCATTAACCCAAACGGCGCCGGAGCCGAAGCCAGAGCCGCTTTAGGATTAAGCGGCAGTGGATTAACTGAATCCGCCCAAATCGCCGCAGGCAACGCCTATACCGGCGCGGTGAACAGCAATCAGCAGAATGTCGATAATCAGCTTGCACAGATTGATCTTGCCATTACACAGGCACAGTTAAACGGTGATTTGGCGACTGCACAGCAGCTGCAAAGTTACTATGAAGCCGTGTATAATGGCGGGATGCAGAGCGCGAATAATTTGGCGCAGATGGGACAGCAGTACGCCGGAACACTCGCAAATATGGGCATGGGCGCTGCCGGAACCGGCGCAAACCTTGGACAGTGGAGTATCGAGAACAGCCAGCAGCAGGGACAGCAGGATGCGGATAAAACGCTGTCTATTATGCAGTTCATGGAGCAGCAGAAACAGAATAACTTTAATAATCTGCTGGCACAGGCTGGGCTTACCGGGTATTTGGGTGGACAACAGACCATGCAGGGCAGGCAGCATGAGTTTGATTTGTATTCCTCTGCGCTGGATCAGGAGGGCAAGGCTTATCAAAATATTGCACTCAAACGCGAAAACGCAAGAGCGTTGCTTGAATATCAGCTGATGGAACAGTTTGGGGCGGCGAAGGAAGAAGCCGCGATCAAATCTACGGAACTTGCCAATAAGTTGACAGAATCGCAAATCCAAAATACTGATGTGGATACACTCTTACAACAGTTAAGGGTTGATTATGCAAGGAAATATGGGGTTTAATTCCTCTTTTCGGACATGAAAAAATACCTCCCTTGAAAAAAGGGGGGTATTGCTAAAATGAGGTGAAATGATGGCAAGGAAGAAAAAAGAAAATGCGCTGGATCGTGTGAAAAATCTGGTCGGTACAGCAAAAAAAACAGTGGCACAGGTTGCGAAGGCTGAAAAACCAAAACAAGAAAGCACCTTTGCAAAATCTACAGCCAAAACCATTGGAAGCGCTGCAAAAGCCGGGAGAACGGCCGAAAAAATAGCGCGAAAAAAAGTAAATGAAGCACTGAAAGATTCGGGAAGAAAAAAATCTGCAATTCGTATGCCTGAAATCAGCCGCACGACAAGCACAAAGGAAATTACCCGCAGAGGCGGTGCGCATACAATGAAAACGCCGGTTCCTGTGAAAAAAGTTTCCCGGCAGGAAGAAGCAAAAAAAGCGGCACGGCAGGCGGCAAGCATTGCGCAGGAGAAAGCAAAAGCAAAGGGCAAATTTGAAAAAACTGTAGTAAAAACCATTGATGCAGCCCGTAAAAATACTGGTATTACTGCTGGAAGCAGCCATACAGCAAAAGCTGCCCGGCAGGTGCGGGATATGACACAGCGTTCTGACCGCTGGGCGGTGCTTCAGAATGCAAAAAATATTGCGGCGCAAAATAACGCCGGGAAAAAGCAAATTGCGCAGATTGAAGCACAGCAACAGGAGTTACATAAACAAAATGTACAGGATGCCGCACAGCTTGGACTTGAATTTGATGCGGATTCCGGCGAGTGGAAACAAGCCGGGCAGACGGCTTATACCGCCAAAGTGAACCCGGAAAGCCCCGAAACGTCAAAAGAAGCGGCGGCACATGGGCGGCAAACTGTGGAGAAACCCAAACTATTGCCCAGAACACCACAGGAAATCGCCGCAATCCGTGCGGCAAATTATGAAAAAGGCGCACAGCGGGCAATGGAAATCCCGTCAAAGGTGGCAGGGGCTGCAAAAGTGGTTGGTCATAATACCATGGCGGGGCTTGCCGGAATTGCAAATGCGGCATACAGCACCGCGGATTTCTTCTTGCCTGACCCGATTACATTCAAACCTGTACAGGATTTTATTGATGAACAAAAACGAAAAACCAGTGAAATTAAACAGCAGGTGACAGCCTGGGATTATGAACACGGCGGGCAAATCGGCGGTTTTGTTGGCAGTACATATCAAAGTTTTGTGGAGATGCTGCCGCAGGCTGTTGCCGCGCTGATGACTAGCGGCGGGAGCGCGGTTGCTTCGCTCGGGAGCACGGGCGGCGCGGTTGCGAAATCTGTTGATAAAATTGCAAAAAGCCCCGCCTATTGGCTGAGCTTTGCACAAATTGTTGGTAACGAATATGAACGGAAAAAACAGGATGGCATGAGCGACCTTGCAGCCGCCGCAAGCGCCATTATCAGCGCGACCGGACAGGCGGGTATTGAAATGAGCGGCGGCGTGGAAACGCTGGGTAAAGGCGGCTTGAATGGGCTGAAAGCTGCGGGCAGAACCGCACTTGAAGAAGGACGCGAAGAAGTGCTGCAAGACCTGTTTTCCGGATTGACGGATGAAGGACTTTATACAGGGGAAAAGCAGGTTTTCGGCACTGGCGATTCTGACGCGCTGATTAATCCGCACAGGATGGGCAGCGAGTTTGCAGCCGGGGCGCTACTCGGCGGCATTGCAAGCGGTACAAGGGGATTGCCGGGGCGTGTTGTGGATGGCGTGAAAATGCTGCCGGTTTTTAATCGGGCAGGGAATGCGCAGGGCGGTAGTATGACCAGCCAGGCGGATGCCGTGCCGAATATGCCGCCGCAAGTGGAAATGTTGCCCGCGTTTGATGAACAGGGGCAGCGGATTGACCGGAATGCACAAACGCCGCAGGCGGCGGTAATACAACCGGATTCCCAAACGCTTGGGCAGGGGCAGGCTGTGCAAGATAATCAATCACAGCAAAGTCAACCGCGAAAAGTACCAACACTGAGAGATCATATCCAGAATAACAGAGAATTACTCGCGAAGCATGGTGTCATTGCAGAAGTTAAGGGGAATAAATTCGCTGGCAGTGGAATTAAACTTGTCGATCAGGTACATAGTTTCTTTAAATCTATTGGCGAAAAAGTAACAAGACAGGGTTTTGGCGATGTGAAATTAACTAGAAGCGGTGCGCGAGATAGCATTTTTCACGGTATGGGACCTGAAAAAGCTGCCGCGTTTGCGGTGGTTCCTGATGTGATTCAAAAAGGGCAGATTATTGACCAGCAGCACGACTGGAAAGACAGACGATATGATACTGTTGTTTTTGGCGGACGCATTACAATTGATGGACTGCCTTATGATATGGGTGTAATTGTAAAAAAATATGACGACATACAAAGACCTGCAAAATATTATTTGCATGAAGTTTTTTTAGTAAACAAAGAAGGCGAAGCCACAACGTTCCAAACTGGGACCAGACCGAATGATTCGGTGGGCTACCCCAGCGAAGTGACTTCACCTTCTGATGTCAGTATAACACAGAAGGATTTAGATGTCAATCCGCTGGATATGGAGAAAGGGAAAAATCAGGGGGCGGAAACACCGGGATTTCGACAAACCCGGCAGGACGGTATAATACCGTTGCCCAGATTTGATGCGCAGGGGCGGCGGATTGATAATAATCCTGCTGCTGGTGAAAATAGTTCCGCGCCGCCATCGTGGGAAGTTTCTGACGCGTCACGTGCAAAGCTATTACAGGATAATCCGGCACGGACAGAACAGGTGCGGCAGGAAATGCGCGAAAGGCTGGAAGCGAAACAACAGATAAACCGTGATGCTGATTTCCAGCGGCGGATGAATGCCGCACAAAGGGAAATCAACCCCGGACGAGCTGAAACAGACTGGATGTCTGATGAATTTTTACAGCGGGAAGCGGAAAACCGCGCACAGCAGAACACAAACCCTGAAACTGCGCAAAATGAAACCATTGCCCCCCGGATGACCGAAGAAGAATTTGTACAGGCGAAAAACCGCCTTGCTGAACTGGAAAACAGTTTTACCGAAGCCGACAGGCAGGCAATTGATTCTATGATACGCACAAAAAGTAGACAGGCGCTGCAAATGGCGGATCATCCGCAACAGGTGCAGGAATATTATAACCTTTGGGAAAATTCCGCGGATTATTTGGCACAGCAGATACAAAATGCGCCTGCGATGACCGAAGAAGAATTTGCACAGGCGAGAAATCGCCTTGCTGAACTGGAAAACAGTTTTACCGAAGCCGACAGGCAGGCGGTAAATGAACTGGTTCACCCTGACCAGGAAGGACAGCAGGTATTACCGGATCACCCGCAGCAGGTGCGGGAATATTATAATCTTTGGGAACATGTCGTGAACCATCGGATACGGCAAGATAGTGACGCACGGATGCGGCGTCAACAGGCAGATCAGCAACTGGCAGCGGAACATCAGACTGGACAGAACGCACAGTCTGATAGAATGAATATTTTTACACAGACGGAAAACGGCGTATATTCACCTGCTGTGCGACAGGCGGTGCGTGAGGAAATCCAAAACATTGTAAGTGATGCAAGAGCACATGGCGCAAATGTCGCGCAGCATTATCCATTGACTCGGTCAGCAGTGGGATTGGAATCTTCCTCGGCGGAACAATATGTAAGCAGTGCGAATGACGCGGTTCAAAATGCAACTTCTACTGAAGCACACGCTTTGCGCACGACATTAAGGCGACTGCGGGATAAACTGCACCTGACACCTGCGGAAGTAAGGGCGGCAATGGAATATGCTTCTGGGCGCAAGGTGGAACATCTGACAGATGAAAATGCGCATTTGCGTGTTTCTGCCTATGCTGATGTACTCACGGAGTATAACCAGGTGATGCGCCCGACTTATGATTACTGGGAGCAGACACAGCAGGCGCGCTGGAAAACGGCGGATGAATTCGCGCAGCATTCGGCAGAATGGACAGACGCAAAGCGCGGTGTTGCGCTTGACGCACGGACACCGGAACGCGTTTTGCGTAAAGTTTGCGGCAAACAGGCTGATGCAATGATTGAAAGCTATATAGAGCCTGTACACCGCCATGAAGCGCAAAAAATAAAATGGATCAATGAACGGATGCGGCAGCTTGAAAAGGTGATTAAAAGCGTGAGCCGCGAAACGGGCGTTTATACCCATATGAAAAACCGCGCTGACTGGATGGAACGACGCGGGCGGGATGCTTCACAGATTCAAGTCAAGATGGCGGAATATGCGGAAAAGCACAAAGGCAAAATTGATTTTGACCGCGTAGCCGCCATTGAACAGGGTTGCATTGAGATAACACGGGCAATTTATCCCGAAATCAGTGAAGCATATATCGCAAATGGTTATGATGCACTTGAATTTTTGGAAAATTATATCCCGAGTAACGGCGTGATACATGAGGGCGGCGCGGTGGCTAAATTTTTGCGCGGCGCAGGCATTGAAACCATGGCGGATGAGCTGCCAACCGAAATCAGCGGCACAACCGCCGACCGCCGACCGGGACGCGCTTATTTTGCGGCGGCGAACCAGCGAACCGGATATGTTACTGAATTTGACCTTTTCAAGGCGATGCAGAACTATGTTGTGCAGTCGGCGGATGTGATTTTCCACACGGGCGATATTCAGAACCTGCGCGCGCTGGAAGAAAGAATTCGCTATCAGTATTCCGATGAAGCGACACGGGCAGATCTTGACATTGCGGATTTTGAATATAAATGGGACGTTGACAAACGGATACAGGCGAAAAGTTCTATTTGGGAGTCCACCTTCGGCAATTTGCCGCATTTCCCAACGTGGATACGCGAATATACCAACTTGCTTGCGGGTAAAAAGTTGATTGGTGACCGCACAACCGAACACGATATTGGACGCGGCTTTTTCCGCACTATCAATGATGTGGAAGCTGTTGCCGCGCGCAGTATGCTTGGCGGCAATGTTTCAACCGCAATATCAAACTTTATTGCGCTTGGACAGGGCAGCGCGGAACTGCGCACCAGCAGCATTGCCCGCGCGATGTATGATTACGGATATGACCAGTTGAAGGGCGATACGGCGTTTCGCGATGATTCCGCTTTTCTGACGCGGCGGCATGGCGTGGACGCGGCATATAAAACCAGAGTGCAGCAGGTGAACGACGCACTCTTTCTGGGGATGGAGGCGGTTGACGATATTTCTTCCAATGTGCTGACACGGGCAAGATATTATGATAATATGGCGCGGGGGATGGACAAAACTGCCGCCATGCGGGAAGCGGATGCCTGGGCGGCAAGCCTGATGGGCGACAGAAGTAAGGGTTCTGCCCCGCTTCTGTTTCAAAGCAAAAGTTTTTTGCGGAAACTTGTGACCATGTTTCAGCTTGAACCTACCAATACATTGGGGCACGTGTTTGAAGATATGCCCTATGAAGCGCGGCAAAGGGGTAAAGTCTGGCTGGCGAAAACACTTACTGAACTTGCGTTGATGTCTTTCCTCATGAATGATTTATGGGAGAAAACAACCGGGCGTAGACCTGTGCAAGATCCTGTTGGGATTGTGAATGAGTTTGTAGGCAAAATTACAGGTTGGTGTATGCCCAATACTTTTGATTTGTTGGGTTGGGCGATGACCGGCGAACGCGATAAAGAAGAACTGGGAGACCTGTTCCGTACTCAGAAAAAGGATACTGGTGATGCAATTACGGAAACCGCGCAGGATGCTGCCGGATATATCCCGATTGTTGGTGGTATGATTGGCGGCGCGGTTGGCGCGAAAACTTCGCGCTTCCCGATGGAATCAATTATTCCCAATGTGAAGGAACTGGTTGGCACGCTGAACCACAGCGGCACGCCGGAAAGCCGCAGAGCGACAAGGCTTGAGGAATTAAGCAAGCCTGTGATTGGGCTGATTCCTGGCGGGTCGCAAATGCGGAAAACATACAAGGGCACGAAAATGCTGCATGAAGGTGGGCAGTACGGCTTTAGCCCGCAGGGTGAACGGATATTAAAATTCCCGGCTTATGGGCAAAAGCCTGGCGCGGCTGAAAAGGCGTTTACCGCTTCGCAGGCGCTGCTTTTTGGCCCAACGGCAACCGCACGCGGACAAAAATATGTAAGAAGCGGCTTTGTGTCGCTTAGCGCCGACAAAACGCAGATTTATGAACGGCTGGTAAGCGGTGGTATGGACGGCGGCAAGGCGTTTGATACGCTGCTGAAAATGTCCGGCAAAATGGCTGAAAATTATGAAAACCTTGTCACAAAAGGCGAAATTGATGAGGATGCCGCGAGAAAGGCGGTTTGGGCTGTTGAAAAAGCAGAAGCCAAAAAAGGCAGCGGCTTGAGTAATAAACAGGCGAAACGTGAAGCCATTATGGCGCTTGATTTGGATTGGATGGAAAAATCAATCGTGGATAAATGGCTGATTGGCGGCGGCGAATCCGGCGGCGGTGATTATGACAGCTCGCGATATTCCAGCAAGGAAATTTTTGAAGTAACAAATTATGTGAAGAAAAACCGCGTGCAGGATGCACTGCGGATGGTGCGGGAATATGCGCTTGATACCAGACAAGCGAAAAAATACGCGGAAATTTATGACGAAACTGATGAGGAAATTTATAATCCTGAAACCAAAAAACGTGAAAGCATTGGTAAGGCACAGCGGCTGAAAACAGTGCTTGACCAGATAAACAGCGCTGATGATTTGGATGATAAGCAGAAAGACGGCGTAAAGAAAATTCTTTTGCTGCCTGAACTTGGCGAGAAATACGCAAGTGATCAGGCGAAAGGCTATATTGATGGTATTAGCATTGATCAGCTGATTGATGCGGAAAACGCTTATCAAACCATTTCTGATGAGGTGAAAGCGGATCTGACGATTCATGAGAAGAACCGGAGCGAAATGACACGCGTGCGGTTTACGCAGTATCTTGAGAGTACCGGCATGACACGCGCCCAGCAGGACGGTTTATATTATTTCCGCGCAAATGGTACGACGGATTTGAGCAAGCCATGGTCGGAGATTATCCGGCTGGGTGATGATGACGTACAAGCTGCTGCGCCTGGGCTTGAAATGAGCGGCATGAACGCGGAACAGTACAAGGTGGTTAAGGCTGGTATGGACAGGATTTACGCCGATAAGGACAGCAAGGGGGAATCTGTTGATGGGTCGAAAAAGAAAAAATTGATTGCTTATCTTAGCCAGTGGGATCTGACCGATGAACAGAAAGATTTGCTGATGAGGGCAGACGGTTATAAATATGGCATGGGCGAAAAGCCGAAAAACAGCGGACGCGGTAGCGGTAAAGGTGGGCGGAAGTCTGGCGGTGGGTCGAAAGGTGGCGGACGTAAAACGCCACCAACATTACCGACACTACCAACGTTTAAAACCCCATTTTAATAAAATATATCCCCGCCAAATGGCGGGGATATAGGATAGAACTTATAGAAGATAGAAGTTTTATATAACTTATATGGGCTAATTCTTCGGTGCCAATATCTGTAAGAATTCCCTTACATTCCTTGTATGGCATCGTGTATCGTTGGTTCAGATAACGTGTTGCTGCACCAAGCTCCCCATCTGGTCCACCGAGCTGCGTAATAATTAATTTCGCAGCTGCGGGATCTGGCGTTTTGATTTTTACTGGATATTCCAGTTTCTTTTCATAACCCCACATTAGTTATCCGCTCCTTCCCATGCTGTGTTTGTTTTACCGAAAATCCGGAATATTTTCGCCATAGTGCAACAGTAGGTGCAACATACGCGATATTAAAATGCAACTGCAACAAAAAGCAAGCCCCGCCACGTGATCAGCGCAGCAGGGCTTTTTTCCCTATACGGGTGTCGAAGCCGTAACAGGAGTATCTACAGTATACCACAGATTTCGACCTTCGTGTGTCGAA
>CAXHNU010000110.1:0-10357 GCA_964017555.1 uncultured Butyricicoccus sp.
ATGGTGCCGCCTGTGATTTCCGCAATGCCATTTGTATGAATGGCATCATCCGCACAATCCGCTGTGATTGTGCCGCCTGTAATCAGCAATGTGCCTGCGGATTTTAACCCTTTCCTGCTCACGGTATCTTGTGTTGTGGTTTGGGCTTGCTGCTGGGTGCCATCCGGCATCGCTGGAGGCTGTTGCCCGTCCGAGCGCTGGGCGCCGTCCGGCATTTCCAGCGGATTACCCGCCGGACGCTGGGTACCGTCCGGCATTTCCGGGGGATTGCCCTCCGGGCGCTGGGCGCCATCCGGCATTTCCGGGGGATTACCCTCCGGGCGCTGGGCGCCATCCGGGAGCGCTGGCGGCTGTCCACCGCCAAACCTGCCAAACCCATTATTATGTGCCCTGCCATTGGCACTGCCGCCGCCTGTCAGCAGCGTCACGGTGCCGCCGCATACCTGCAAGCGGGTTTCTGCTTGTATGCCATCTTCATCCGCTATAATATTTATCGTACCGCCATCAATGGAAATATAACCTTTTTCCGCGTTATCCTGCTTGTCGGATTGAATGCCGTCCCCATCTGCGGTAATGGTGATTTTCCCATCTTTGATTTGCACTGCATCTTTTCCATTGATCCCGTTTGCTTTTGCTGTGACCGCAAGTGTGCCACCTGTCATGGTGAAATCATCCTTGGTATAAATGCCATGCTTATAATTTCCATTTACCGTAAGCGCACCACTGCCATTGATGGTTAAATCACATTCCGCATGAATACAGCCGTTCCAATCGGTGTTTGTATATGCTGTGCCATCTGATACTGTATTGTTTGTGCCTTCTGCCAAAGTGATAAATACTTTGTCCGCATTTTGTGCCAAAATTGCCGGGGCATCCACACAGGTAATGGCTGCGCCGTTTAAAACAAGCTGTACTTTATCTGTATCACCCGCATTGATTATGACTTGCCCATTGGTTAGTGTTCCCGATAAAATATAAGTGCCCGCTTGCGAAATGGTCACACTTTCGCCGGAAAGCGTGATATTTTGCGTATTGCTGTCATATGCGCCGGATATATCCCGACTGCTGTATGCTGTTTCTATCGGCGTTAGGTTTGCCGCTGGTATTTCCGCTTGCCGCAAAGGCTGGTTTGCTGCTGCGCCGCAAGCGGTAAGCGCAAGCACCGCCGCAAGGGATAATGCTGAGCTTCTGATTTTCATCACATTGCCTCATTTCTTAAAGTGAAATATCTTTGCCCATTGGGACACGCCCACAGGTAATGTTTAAATTCCCGTTGCGGCACCGTAAGGCATCAATAAAAGCCTTTTCATCCTGTTTGTCCCGCAATGTAATATGATATTGCAATTCATATAAACTGCCCATATTGGTCGTGCGCACCCGCACCAACTCACATTCCCGTGTATAGGTTTCAAACAAATCGTCAAAAATGCCATTGTAATCCAGACTTTCTGGGATTGTGATTTTCAGTTCCTTTTCACTGGCAGGGCATTCGCCAAACCGCGTCAAAGTCAGTAGGATTTGTATGAGTCCCACAAACAAAAGCATCATCGCGGCAATGCCGATATAACCCATACCCGTTGCCAAACCAAGCGCCATGGCAAGAAACAACCCGCAAATTTCCCGCGCTCCGCCTGGTGCGGAGCGGAACCGTACCAAACTAAATGCGCCCATTACCGCAACACCTGTGCCAAGATTGTCATTGACCATAATAATCACAAGCTGGATAATCGCTGGCATTAACACAAGCGTCATCGCAAACCCTTTGGTATAAGTATTGCGAAACATATATAACAGCGCTGATATAAACCCAAACGTCAACGACGCCACCGTGCAAAGCAACAATCCAGGCAGGGTAATCACACCATCCGCTAAAACGGAATTAAGCACAGTGAACCACTCCTTCCATCTGCCGGCTGCCTAACACCTGTTGTTTGTAATAAGTACCATATTTCGAGAAGGATGCCGGATAAATCTCCAGCTTATCCAAAATCGCACTGAGCCATAACGGCATTGCGCCGGGAATCTTGATTTCCAAAATACGTGTGCCTGGCGGAGTTAAAAACTCTCCATAATCACCCGCAGCAAGGTCTAATGCCTGTTCTCGCCAACGCAATTTGCTGTCAAACGTCAAGCGTAAATCCGGCTGCGCTGGGCAGATGTATGCAACCCGGTCATAAGCCAAAAATACCGCAGGCTGTGGCTGATGAAACTGCAAAAACCAGTCAATTTCCTGGCGGATCTGTTCATTTCCGGCTGGCTGGATGGTGCGGGATAAATAATGCCGTGCCTGCATAAGCGGCATAGTGATCCGGCGTTTGTATACCACACCATCAAATTTCTTTTTCAGCTCAACAAATACACGGCTGTTGTCATCCGGAACACCATAACTGCGTAAGCGCAGTTTTTCTTTATAAACCGGCTTATCCAGTGACGCACGGATTAACGCATAATCCGGCGTATCATAATAAATATTGCAAATGGTATAAGCGCCAAATTCATCCGGCTCAACATAGCCAGCTAATGCCGTACACATGGCACGATATTGCTTATCCGTCACCATATATTTCTTTTCTATCCTTGCAAAAGTTGTTTGTATTGCCATTTGAGGACAATGCTCCTTTCTGTGCCGCAACATTTTTTGAACGAGGACAGTTTATGAAACCGTACTGAAATCTGCCTGAAAAACCGCTTTCAGCTTATTTTCAGCCTGCCGGACTATAAATAACTAAATATAAATCCTCCTCTCTGCTGAGCAGTGGGGAGAAAGATGGGAGTCCAGAGGGATGATATCCCTCTGGCGGGGTCTGGGGCGGCGCCCCAGCAACATAACGGCAGGCAGTGAGGCAACCCTGGAAAGGAAAGGTGAACGGCTATGAATGTTTTGGTAATCGAAGATGAACGGCGGCTGGCTGATGTGCTTGTGAAAATTATGCAGGAACAGAAGTATGCCGCCGAAGCGGTATATAATGGGCTGGACGGGCTGGAATATGCCCGCTCTGGGCAATATGATGTTGTCATTTTGGATGTCATGCTGCCTGGCATGAATGGGCTGGAGGTTTCCCGTACCCTGCGCCGGGAAAAAAATACAACCCCTATCCTGATGCTGACCGCACGCAGTGAAATTGCAGACCGCGTGGAAGGTTTAGACTGCGGCGCGGATGATTACCTGACCAAACCTTTCGCAACCGAAGAACTGCTTGCACGGGTGCGGGCACTCTCCCGGCGGCAGGGTGAAGTCGTGCTCGAAACCATAGAATATGGCGACTTAACACTTGACCTCAATACCCATGATTTGCGCCGCGAAACCAAATCTGTGCGCCTGAACCGCAAAGAATTTGATGTGCTTTATCTGCTGATGGCAAATTCACGCATGGTCGTCACCAAAGAAACCCTGATCACCAAAGTTTGGGGGTATGATTCCAATGCAGAAGCCAACAACGTTGAAGCCTATATTTCATTTTTACGAAAAAAACTGCTCTACCTCAATTCCCGCGTCAGTATTGTCGCGCTGCGCAAAGTCGGCTATCGGTTGGAGAACCATGGGACATGATTAAAAAATTGCGGCGGAAATTTGTACTGAGCAATATGGCACTTGTATCCATTGTCCTTGTGATGGTCTTTATCGCGGTATGTCTGTTTTATCAGCAAATGCTGCGCGCTGCTACCGAAGAAGTCCTGCGCCAATCCATTGCGATCCGCAATGGGCAATGGCATAAGCCTATGTTGGGTGTGCCAATGCAAAAACCCCGGATGGAACATATCCCTTCCTTTTCGGTGATTATTGATGCTGAAGGCAATATTCAGGACAGCTTTGGCAGAGATAATGTTTCCATCAGCGACAGCGCACTCATTGAAGCCGTATCACAGGTGCAAAACCCTGGTTATGGCACATTGCCGGAACTGTCACTACGATACCTGTGTATGGAAACTCCGGATGGCACCCGTATCGCGTTTGCCGATTCCAGCCATGAACGCGCCAGTATGCGCAACCTTATCTTTATTTCTCTTGCTGTTGGCGCGCTTGCGTTATGCGCTTTCCTTGGCATTAGTGTTTTCCTGGCACGCCAGACTCTGCGCCCTGTGGAAGAAGCCTGGGCACAGCAGCGGCGGTTTATTGCGGATGCCAGCCATGAACTGAAAACCCCACTTACGGTTATCCTCGCAAACCTTGGCGTACTGCTGGCACATCCAGACGAACCCATCCGCACCCACCGGCAATGGGTGGATAATTCCCGTGAAGAAGCTGTCCGTATGAAAGGTTTGGTGGAAGACCTGCTCTTTTTGGCGCGCAGCGACAGCGGGCAAGCGCCAATGGTGACAGAACGGCTGAACCTCAGCGATTTATTATGGGGCAGCCTGCTTTCCTTTGAACCGGTTGCCTTTGAAGAAGGCACAGAACTGAGTTCCTCCATTGATGAGAATATTTTTATCATGGGCGCTGCCAGTCAGCTCCAACAGCTTTTCGCGATTCTATTGGATAACGCCATCAAATATGCCGGAGAACATGGGAAAGTCTGTGTTAGCTTGATCCAAAAAGAAAACCATATCAGCTTTTCGGTACGCAATACCGGCGAACCTATCCCGCAGGAATATCTACCACATATCTTTGACCGGTTTTATCGGATTGACGCCGCCCGTACCCGGGAACGCGGCGGCTATGGCTTAGGGCTTGCCATTGCGCAATGTATTGCCCAAGGACATGGCGGGCATATCACTGCGGAAAGCCGCCAAGGGTTAGGCACACAGTTCCAGGTAACTTTGCCGCCTGCCCCATAAGACAATAAACCCTCATTTGTGGAGGTATCGCTCATGAAAATGAAAAATCCTATGTTGGTTGTAACCGATATTGATAAATCTGTTTCATTTTATGAAAAAGTGCTTGGGCTTCATGTTATCATGGATTTTGGCGCAAATAAAACTTTGACAGATGGCTTGGCATTACAAACACTTGAAACCTGGCAAGAATTTATCGGCACAAATGACATTGCATTTGGCGGCAACAGTACCGAAATCTATTTTGAAGAAGATCATTTTGATGAATTTGCTGAAAACCTAAAGAAATGTAACGTGGAATATGTCCACCCGGTCAAGGAACATTCATGGGGACAGCGTGTGGTCAGGATTTATGACCCAGACCAGCATATCATTGAGATTGGCGAAAATATGAAGGCTGTTTGCAAACGCTTTTTGGATGGCGGCATGACGCCAGAACAAACCGCAAAACGTATGGATGTACCAATGGAGTTTATAACTGCCTGTATGCGTTGACTTCCGCTTCATTGTCTGCTTCCATTCTATATTTTTGTTGCTATACGGCACATAAAATGCCCTTTTTATATTGCTGCTATCATACGCCAGTAATTCTACAAATATCACTTGCGCTTTGCTTGTCAATATGATAAAATCAAATCAAAATCCAGGAGGATATGTAAATGGTGCATTTGGTGTATTGTGATAACGCAGGAAAAAAAGGCGAAAAGGTATTGGATAAAATTTTAGCGGGAACAAAGACAATGGTTGTACGCGGCGCCGCAGGAAGGAAAATCCCTCACAGCCGCGTTTTTGAGGGCGAGTGTCTTTATTTCATGGAAAAAGGAAGCGCCTCCATCACAGCAACCGCTACCGTAAAAGCAGTCCAAAACTATGTAAAATTGTCTGATGAAGAAATTACGAAAACACTTGCGGACAATCAGAGCAAACTAAACTTATCTGATAAACAAAAAGTGCGGTGGCACAAGAAATGTTTGTGTTTGGTGGAATTTGAAGGTGCCCGGGAAATAACCCCGCTTGCTTTTGACCATCAAGGCAATATGGATGATTGGCTGATGATAGAAAAAATTGAGGATGTTGTTGTCGGCACAAGCATACCCTATAATTATGAAAAATCAAAGTTTTAAGGCAGTGAAATCCAGTTTACCGGGCAATCGTTTTGATAATTTTTGATAAAGTTCCTGCCTGTCTGCGCGCTTTCATGAAATTTCATCCTTGACAAATTCACGCGGAAATGCTATTCTGAATAACAGAGTGAACCTGATCAAAGGCATCACGAAGGGGTACACCACCACGGGTGTAATCCTTTGTGGTGCTTTTTTTTGTGTTCTGAACACCAAAAGGAGGCAATTTATGATACAAGTCAATGGTGTGCCACAACAAGGCTTTGCCGGAAAAACCATCCGCGATTTATTGCAGGCGCAAGGGCTAAACCCAGAACGTGTTGCAGTGGAACAAAATGGGGAAATTATCCGGCGTGCCAGCTTCGACAACGCACAACTGCGCGATGGTGATAAAATAGAGATTGTCCACTTTGTGGGCGGAGGCTGACCATGGTTACCAAAGAAATGCTGACAGCAGCTTTAACTGAACGCCATGGCACCGCATATCAGGCGCGGTTTTCCGCGGCTACAGTCGGGATTGCCGGTCTTGGCGGGCTTGGTTCCCATATCGCCGTGCAGCTTGCACGCCTTGGTGTTGGGCGGCTGGTGCTTGCCGATTTTGATACGGTCGATTTGTCAAATCTCAACCGCCAACATTATTTTATCCCGCATTTGGGACAGCCCAAAGCAACGGCTTTGACGAAACAACTGATGGATATCAATCCATATCTGGATTATCAGCCCCATGTTGTCCGCGTGACGGCAGAAAATGCCTGCACATTATTTGCGGGCTGTGATGTGATTTGCGAGGCTTTTGACCACGCTGACCAAAAAGCCATGTTTGTGGAAGCGATTTTATCCGAACTGCCTAATGTGCCGCTGATCTCTGGCTGTGGCATGGCGGGCATTGCTTCCGCAAATAAAATACACACCGTCAAACGCTTCCAGCGGTTTTATCTCTGCGGTGACGGTACCGCTGATATTGCCGATGGGCTGGGGCTTATGGCGCCGCGCGTCAGCGTGTGTGCCGCTCATGAAGCTGTTATGGCGATGCGGCTGCTATTAGGGGAAACATAAGAAAGGACAGGTTTTATTCATGTTACATGACAATGATACATTGATGTTAGGCGGGCACGCATTTACTTCCCGCTTTATCCTTGGTTCAGGGAAATATTCCCTTAATCTTATCCGTGCCGCGGTGGAAAACGCCGGAGCGCAAATCATTACACTGGCACTACGCCGCGCCAATTCCGAAACAGATAATATCCTTGACCATATCCCAAAAGGCGTTACTTTACTACCGAATACTTCCGGCGCACGGACGGCGGAAGAAGCTGTCCGCATTGCACGGTTGGCACGGGAATGCGGCTGTGGGGATTTTGTGAAAATTGAAATCATGCGGGACAGCAAATACTTATTGCCGGATAATTATGCAACTGTGAAAGCCACAGATATCCTTGCCAATGAAGGCTTTATTGTGATGCCTTATATGTATCCGGATCTAAACACAGCACGGGATTTGGTAAACGCAGGCGCAGCATCTATTATGCCGCTTGGCGCGCCCATCGGCTCTAACAAAGGGCTTGCAACTCGTGATTTTATCCAAATTTTGATTGATGAAATCGATTTGCCGGTTATTGTAGACGCTGGGATTGGTAAGCCCTCACAAGCGTGCGACGCGATGGAAATGGGTGCTGCCGCTGTGATGGCAAATACCGCAATTGCAACCGCAGGCAATATCCCTGCCATGGCGGAAGCTTTCAAAAAGGCAATTGAGGCGGGGCGCACTGCTTATTTATCCGGTTTGGGGCGTGTGATTGACAAAGGCGCGGCAGCGTCCTCCCCACTGACTGGATTTTTGGACGATGAAACAACGAGGTGAACATTTTATTATGGGACAAACCATACAGCCGCTTGCAGGCATTGAAATCGAAGATATTGGACAGCGCACAAATCACATGGCATACCTGCCTGGAATGGAACAGATTGATTCCCCAATCCGTGAAGCTGTTTTATCCGCATTTGCGGGTTATCAGCCCGAAGCATATACCATACAGGATGTGCGACAGGCATTAAATGCTTCTATCCGTACGCCCCAACATTTTGCGGCGCTTTTATCCCCTGCGGCAGAGGCCTTGCTTGAAGAAATCGCAGCAAAAGCCCGCATAGAAAAACGCCGTTTCTTTGGGGATAATGTTTATCTTTTTACCCCCATTTACATTTCTAACTACTGCGAAAATTATTGTGTTTACTGCGGCTTTAACTGCCATAACAAAATCCGCCGCGCAAAGCTGAATATGACAGATATCGAACGCGAAATGAACGCCATTGCCCAAACCGGATTGGAGGAAATCTTAATCCTTACTGGGGAAAGCCGCACGATGAGCGATGTGCAATACATTGGGGAAGCCTGTAAAATTGCCTGCAAATATTTTAAAATGGTTGGCATTGAAGTGTATCCTATGAATACCGATGAATATGCCTATCTGCATGAATGCGGTGTGGATTATGTTACGGTATTCCAGGAAACCTATCATGCTGACCGTTATGAACAGTTACATTTAGCCGGACATAAACGGGTTTTCCCTTACCGTATTGAAGCGCAGGAACGCGCCTTGCGCGGTGGGATGCGCGGGGTTGCTTTTGCCGCTTTGCTTGGGCTGGATGATTTCCGGAAAGATGCGTTTGCAACCGGTATTCATGCGTATCTTATCCAGCGCAAATATCCTCATGCTGAAATTTCTTTTTCTTGTCCACGGCTGCGCCCCATTGTCAACCATGATAAAATTAACCCGAAAGATGTTCATGAACGACAGCTTTTACAGGTGATGTGTGCTTACCGCCTGTTTATGCCGTTTGCCGGCATGACAATTTCAACCCGTGAACGTGCGGGCTTCCGCAACCATGTGATTGATATTGCCGCAACAAAAATTTCCGCTGGCGTATCCACAGGTATCGGTGGGCATATCGGTGAGGAACAAGGCGATGACCAATTTGAAATTGCAGATAACCGCGATGTCGCGCAGGTGCTTGACGCGATACAAGCACAAGGATTACAGCCGGTTATGAATGATTATATTTATGTTTGAACTGATTTGTGTTACAAACCGCGCATTATGCACAGATTCTCTCCCTGCGCGTATCCGCGCATTATCCCAGGCAGGGATCCATAAAATCATTCTGCGGGAAAAGGACCTTGCCCCAAAGGATTATCAAGCCCTTGCTATGCAGCTTTTTGCCATATGCCCGGAAAAACTGATCCCAAACAGCATCTTTTGTCCTGATATCCCACGGCTGCATCTGCCATTTCCTTTGCTTTTGCAGCAGCCTGCCTTGCGGGAGAATGTCGATTTGCTTGGCGTATCTGTCCATACGCCGGAGGAAGCCTGCCATGCCTGGGCACTTGGCGCAGATTATCTGATTGCTGGGCACATCTTTCCAACAGGCTGCAAGCCCGGTGTGCCCGCTCGTGGACTGGATTTCCTGCGGGACTGCTGCAATGCTGTGGATATCCCCGTGTATGCCATTGGCGGCATTTGTGCAGATAATCTTGCCGCAGTACAGCAAGCGGGCGCGGCAGGTGCCTGTCTGATGAGCCGGTTTATGCAATGCGATGATATCTCAGAGGAATTAAACCGCCTGCGCCATGCGATAAAAAAATATGTGTTCGACTCAAAATAGAGCCGGACACATACCGCTTTAACCGATCAATCAAAATAATCCCCGACAGGCTGCGCATTATTCTGCTTTTTCAGCTTCACAATAATAGAACCGTTGGCTTGCGAAATTTCCTCTAAAATCTCAAATTTCGTGCCCCGGCGGGTCATTAACTCTTTATAATGCTCATATTCCTTCTGCACCTGCTGTTTGGCAAAATCAGAAGTATCGCCTTCTTTCGGCTGGAAGCTGATTGTCTGCATCAGACAGGCTGCCTTGATTCGTTTCACTTTATAACCTCCTATCTCGGTTTATTTTATTTTACCGCAAATTTGTGTCGTCTTTCAAAGGCTCTTTTTCACAAAAAATATACCATGCGTAATTGGGTAAAATGACGATTCAGCTTCTGCCAAATGTAAAATAATGCTTGATGCTGATATCAATGAATGTTATTTTTTGTTTGTTCCATCTGCAAGATCATTTGCGCTTTGTTCTGTTGATTCCCGCTGATATACCCTTCCTTTGTCTTGCAGCGATGAATCCGGATCAAAAAAAGCTGCTATCATCAGATAGAGCAATATTCCAATAATAATAATCAACGCTTTTTGAATGAATTGCTTGTTTGATTTATTCTTCATGTCTTCCCCCCTGCATTTGTAAAATAAGGATACCTTGCATTATGTAAGGTATCCTTTTCTACATTATGACCGAATTGCCTCCGGCATTTCCATAATAAAACTGCTTAACCGGCTGGTTGCATCTGGATGCGCTACGGCGTGCATGGTTTCCCGCATACACCGTAACCGCTCCGGGTTTTTGAACAAATG
>CAXHNU010000111.1:0-10185 GCA_964017555.1 uncultured Butyricicoccus sp.
TCCCGATGGTATACACCTGCGTGTTCCAGCACTTTGGAAAATACAATGCCGACTTCTTTTTTGAGGATATCCATTGCGTTTTCCGGGGTGAATGTATAACGTGTTTTCAGTTCTTCAGCCCATGCCGCATGGGAAGCGGTATGCGGGTCAGCGGTGAGGTCAGCGCCGGCGCATAACCCATCCGCAAGCGCGGCAAGCTCTTCTTTTAACCGTGCCGGCAGCACAGCCAGCCCCATCACTTCAATCAAACCGATATTTTCTTTTTTGATATGGTGCAGTTCCGCGTGTGGATGGTAAACACCAAGTGGATGTTCTTCGGTTGTGATATTGTTGCGCAGGACGAGATCAAGTTCAAACTTGCCCTCTTTCATGCGTGCAATCGGTGTAATAGTGTTATGTGGTTCGCCATTTGTTTCACTGAAAATAAACGCGCTTTCGTCGGTATATCCACGCCATGCGGCAAGGATTTTTGCGCCCAACTGAACAAGCGCCGCATCATCCGCACTGCGCAGGCGGATAACAGACATCGGCCATTTGACAATACCCGCCTCTACATTTTCAAATCCTGCAAAGGCAATTGGCGTTTCAATTGGCGCTTTTTCCATGGCAAAGGTATAATGTCCGCCTTGGAAATGGTCATGCGCAAGGATAGAACCGCCAACAATTGGTAGGTCTGCATTGGAACCGACAAAATAATGCGGGAACTGACGGACAAAATCCAGAAGCTTTCGGAAAGCTGCCGCGTCAATTTTCATCGGCGTATGCTGTGAATTAAACACAATACAGTGCTCATGATAATAAACATACGGCGAATATTGCATAAACCAACGGCTTTCGTTGATTTCTACTGGAATGATACGGTGGTTCTGCCGTGCCGGATGATTCACCCGTCCGGCATAACCTTCATTTTCACGGCAAAGCAAGCATTTTGGATATGCTGCCGCCGGCATATTTTTTGCCGCGGCAATGGCTTTTGGATCTTTTTCCGGTTTGGATAGGTTAATGGTAATATCCAGATCGCCATATTCTGTCGGGGCAACCCATTTTACATCTTTTGCAATGCGGTCGCGCCGGATATAGTTGCTGTTCTGGCTGAACGCATAATACCAGTCAGTCGCTTTTTGCGGCGACTGCATATATAACGCATGGAACCGCTGGTGTACCGTGCTGGGCGGCGGCATTGATGCGCCCATCAGTTTGGTGTCAAACAAATCGCGCCATGTGATGCTGTCCTCTGCAAGCGCGCCGGTTTCCAGTGCGCAATCGCATAAATCCGCTAAGATTTCAGCCAGCGGCAATTCTTCTGCTTTGCCTTCCGGCGCGGTATAGCTGTCTGCATGGAGCACTTCTAACAGGCGGTTGATTGCCCAGGTTTCATCGGCAGGTTCAATTAAACCGGTACGGATGGCATAAGCAGCCAGATTGTGGATGCTTTCATTTAACATTGCCGTCAACCTCACTTTGCAAACCCATGTGGATGATTTTTATGCCAATTCCATGCGCTTGCAATGATTTCTTCCAGATCAGCGTGCTGTGGATTCCATCCAAGGACAGATTTTGCTTTTTCGCTGGAAGCGATTAACTGAGCCGGATCGCCTGCACGGCGTGGGGTGATTTTGGCAGGGATCGGATGCCCTGTTACTTTGCGTGCTGTGTCAATGACTTCTTTTACTGTAAATCCAACACCATTGCCAAGGTTAAAAATATTGCTTTCCTTGCCAGCAAGCAGATAATCCATCGCTAAAATATGCGCTTGTGCAAGGTCAGTCACATGGATATAATCCCGGATGCAAGTGCCATCCTTGGTATCATAATCATCGCCGAAAATAGAAATTGCTTCACGCTGCCCATTTGGTACCTGCAAAATCAGCGGGATTAAATGGGTTTCCGGTGAATGGGCTTCGCCAATTTGCCCGGAAACATGGGCGCCGCACGCGTTGAAATAACGCAGGGATACAAACCGCAAACCATGTGCAAGCCCAGTCCATTTGAACATTTTTTCCATAGACAGCTTGGTTTCACCATAGCAGTTGGTTGGGTTCGTGCGGTCAGTTTCTAAAATCGGTACCCGTTCGGGTTCGCCATAGGTGGCAGCGGTTGATGAAAATACAATCTTATCAATGCCATGCGCAACCATGGATTCCAATAAAACTTTGGTGCCGCATAAGTTGTTGTCATAATATTTCAGCGGATTGGTCATGGATTCGCCGACCAGTGAATTTGCCGCAAAATGAATCACGCCATCAATCTTTTCCGCTTCAAACACAGAGTCTACAAATTCACGGGAACGGATATCACCCTGATAAAATTTTGCCTTTGGATGCACGGCTTCAATATGCCCGGTTTCCAAATTATCCGCAATGACAACATCACGTCCTGCATCTACCAGTTCATATACGGTATGCGAACCAATATAGCCCGCACCGCCAAATACTAAAATTGCCATATTGTAATTTCCTCCTTCGTTTAGGAACAGCTTTGCCAGTTAAATTGCCAAGACAACGCCGCCAGCCGGACGGATTGTCAGCACATGACAGGTATCTTTGCCCAAAACAGATTCCATTTCACTCTTAAAATAAGGCAATAAATCATTCGGGACGAATGCTTGGATGGTGCCTGCAAAGCCGCCGCCATGCACACGCGCCGCGCCGCGTCCATCCAAGATGCTTTCTGCCAGTGCCAGCGCAATCGGCATTTCCTGTTTTTCTGGATTGCCGCCTGCATGGACATTTTGCAAATACATGGCTGAGGAACGCCCGGACTTTACAACAAGCTGCCGGAAGCGTTCAAAATTGCCTTTTTCCAGCGCTTCCCGCTCTTCGACAACCCGCCGGTCTTCCGCAAAATAGTGCATGGCACGCAGTACCGCACGGTCGCCATATTGTCGGCGCAGGGAAGGTATTGCCCGCAAAAATTCCGCTTCATTCACTTCACGCAGTACACTTTCGCCAAAGGCAGAAGCAACTTCACCCATTTCCCGCGGGATTGCCGCATAATCGGCGGATAAATTGGCATGGTCGCCGCCAGTGTCAATGATGCAAAGTGAATGTTCACTTGACTGCATATCATAAGCCACTTGCCGCACCTTTGGCTCTGCTTCATGATGGAAATCAATCGCAATAATCCCGCCGACAGAAGACGCCATCTGATCCATCAGCCCGCAGGGCTTGCCAAAATAAATATTCTCTGCATACTGTCCGATTTTTGCGATATCAATGGCACTTAACTTATTTTCACAGAAGAAACAGTTCATCATCACGCCAATGATTGTTTCATATGCTGCCGAGGAAGATAGCCCAGAACCGCTTAAAACATTGCTGCTCATATACGCGTCAAACCCGCTGATTTCAAATCCCTGCTTATGCGCTGCCGCGGCAACGCCGCGGATGAGCGCCGCAGTCTTATTGATTTCATCGGGATGTGGAGTTAAATCAGTCAGGTCGATTTCATCCAGCGGATAGCCTTCGGACTGTATCCGCACGGTCATGCTGCCATTGGGCGCCGCGCAGGACACGATATCTAAATTCACACTTGCTGCTAAAACATTCCCATGCTGATGATCCGTATGATTGCCGCCAAGTTCGGTGCGCCCCGGCGCACTGAATAACGCAATCCCATCCGTGCGCCCAAATGCGGCGCGATATCCATCAATGACATGGAGCAGGCGCCCGCGGTATTTGTCTGCGCTGCCAAGTCCGCAGCCATAAACCGCGCAAATGGTTTCATCCATATTGCCTGTGCGCAGGGAAAGTTCAGCTTTCTCTAACAAAATCAAAATATCTCACCTCATTTATCATGATATAATTGCTTGTACCGGCTTCCTTTCCCATGCACACTTATGATATAATACCCCAAAAGGCAGGTGGCTAATATGGAAGAATCATACGTGAAAACATGGAAACAAGAAGAGCAGCCGTTTCAAGAGCTTTGCCTGTGGTACTGTGGATGTTCAGATTGCCATCCAGGGCATTCGTTTGGGCCTGCCGCCCGCCCAAATTATATCCTTCACTATGTGCTGAAAGGCAAAGGACGTTTTCAAATCGATAACCGGACTTATGAGATTGGTGCGGAAGAAGGGTTTCTCATCGTGCCGAATGTCATGACTTTTTATCAGGCGGACAGCAATGACCCATGGTCTTATGTATGGATCGGGTTTGACGGCAATGCGGCGGAAAAAATGTTGGGACGTATGGGGCTGTCTTTCCGGATGCCAACCTTTTCCTCAAATTGTGGACAACAATTATCTGCATTGGTTGCGGATATGCTTGCGCAGGATGCCCAGAATATTGGCGGGATGCTGCACCTTCAATCGCAGTTTTATCAGTTCTTTAGCTGCATTGCGCAAGGGCTTGCTGTACAGGATAACTTCCAGCAGGGAAAGCAGAATTATTATGTCCGTACAGCAGTGGAATTTATAGAACAACATTACGCAGATAGTATCAAAGTAACCGATATCGCAGAAAGTATCGGTGTCAGCCGGAGTTACCTGGTTGCGCTTTTTCAAAATATATTGGGTATGCCGCCCAATGCGTATCTTTCTGGGTTCCGTATCAGCCGCGCCAAGGAGCTGCTGACCATTACAGATATGTCTGTTGGGGAAATTGCCAGCAAGTGCGGTTATCAGGATGCGCTGGTGTTTTCCAAGGCATTTAAACATCAGGTTGGTATGACACCAACGCTGTACCGTAAAACAGACCGTGCAAAACAGCATATGCGCATACAGCAGATGAAAAAAATGTGAAGTTTTTCGCCCGCCTTTTTACAAAAAGGCGGCGGGGTGCGGGGCGGCGCCCCGCGCCGCACGAACGACAGGCACAATTTCACGGCGCAGCGCCCCGCCGCACGAACAGCAGCGCGGATTATTGTGCGTGCAGCACGAAAATGCGGGAATCAAAGTCAACACTCTTGCGGTCTTCAGGCGTCAGTTCGCCAGCAGCGCCGTCCGTGGTCAGCAAGCCAAGGTTCATCAGCTCATCGCCGTAATGGCTTGCGCCGCCGTCTACCGTGTACTGCATATCTGGATTCAAACCGCACAGCTTAACACGGTGATATGGCCCGTTTACCTCATTGAGGATCTTATAATAGCCAACCAGCGCAGTCTTTTGGTCTTCACTGACCACCATCCATGCAGTAAAGTTCACATTGTCAAATGGGCTGATTAACCGGTAGAATGTGCCAAACTGAATCACTTCACGATATTCCTTCATGAACTTGATTTGTTCGCGGACTTGCTCGCGTTCCTCTTCAGTCAGCTTGTTCAGGTCAAGCTCATAACCAAATGTCCCAAAATGCGCAACATTTGCACGGGTCGCAATCGGCGTTACACGGAATACCTGATGGTTCGGTACAACCGATACGTGTGCCCCAATGCTGCTGATTGGATAACACATGGATGTGCCATACTGAATCTTCAAACGCTCAATCGCATCGGAATCATCACTTGCCCAGCCCTGCGGCGCATAATACAAAAGACCTGGGTCAAAACGCCCGCCGCCAGAGGCGCAGGATTCAAACAGCACCTGTGGGAAATTGGTTGTCAAACGGTCATATAAATCATAGACCCCTAAAATATACCGGTGGAACAGCTCGCCTTGCTGGTCAGCTGGCAGTGTTGCCGAAAAGGCTTCGGTAATGCAGCGGTTCATATCCCACTTAATGTATGACACCTTTGCTTCGCTTAGGATTTTTGCCATCATCCCATAGATATAGTCTACAACTTCTTTGCGGGAATAATCAAGTACATATTGATTGCGCCCATGCGATACACGGCGGTTTGGTGTGCAAATGCGCCAGTCCGGATGCGCCCGGAACAGGTCAGAATCCATATTTACCATTTCCGGCTCAAACCATAAGCCGAATTTCATGCCCAGCGCGTCAATGCGTTCGGCAAGCCCTGTGATGCCGCGCGCTAAGCGGTCTGTGTTGGCAACCCAGTCGCCAAGCCCTGCAAAGTCATTGCAGCGCGCACCAAACCAGCCGTCATCCAGCACAAACAGTTCAACACCATCGTTCTTTGCCGCTTCGGCAATTTTAACCAGCTTGTCTTCGGTGAAATCAAAATAAGTTGCTTCCCAGTTGTTAATCAGAATCGGACGCGCACGGTCACGCCAATAACCGCGTGCCAGCCGTTTTTGATACAGCTTGTGATAAACCTGGCTCATGCCGTTTAAACCGGTGGTGGAATATACCATAACAGCTTCCGGTGTCTGGAAACTTTCGCCCGGCGCCAGCTTCCAGTCAAATTGGAACGGATTGATGCCCATGGTCAAACGGGTTGTGCCCCAGGTATCCACTTCTGCTTGTGCCAGGAAATTGCCCGAATAAACCAGGCTGAACCCAATGGCTTCGCCGGAAAATTCTGTGGTTTCCGGGCGTTTCAAAATCACAAATGGGTTATGGTTATGTGATGATGTGCCGCGGGTGGATTCCACGCTTTGAATGCCCATTTCCAGTTTGCGGACCTTCATATGGCGTTCTCTTGACCATGCGCCCGAAAAATGTACAAATTCATAACCGCTGTCCGGCAAATCAAGGCTTAAACTCATCGCATGGGTCAGATGCAGGTCGAGGTTGCCTTTGTTGACAAACCGTGCGCTGCGTGCTAAGGTAGGCTTATCTGCAAATAATGTATAATTCAGTTCCAAATCAACATCCAATAGCCCGTCATGCAGCAGGAAAGTGATGGTCTGTGCTTCATCATCCTGTTCGGTGTAGGTTGCGGGCAGGTTTTCCAGCTTGGGCTTGCCTGCTGAAATGGTATGCGAAACATAAACAAAATCAGTGATGCGGCTGCCATTGGGCTGCACAATCTCTACCGCCGGATGGCGGAAATCGGTTGTGCCATAAGAGGGGTATTCCTGCTTGATATGGTCAAGGGAAAATTTCTTGTTCCCTTCAAACACATAAGCCGTCATGGGGCGGTGGTTCATTTCCACCAAGTGGTCAAAGCTTTCACAGTCACGGATTGCTTTGCCAAAATAAAGTTGCCCCAACTGCCCATTTGGCAGGCGCTTGATGATATAGCTGATAAAATCATTCTGCAAGTGGAACGTCCCGCTGGATTCATGGTAAAAAATATTCATGTCTTTTCTCCTTTTTTTTCAAATGATGATTGGGGAGGGAAGCAGAAGGCATTTTCTGCCCTCCGCTTCCCCAAAAGGAATAAATGGAACGGTCTTGGGATTTTATTAGTTTACTTGTGCAGAGCCCTGTGCAGCATGCAGCTTATTGACGTCATCGGTCAGTTTCAGCAGGGTCTGACCTTTCAGCTTGTAAACATATTTGAAAATCAAGAAGCTGATTGCAGCCAATGCGATCGGGATAACAAACATCAGCACGCGGATGCCAAGGATGGTGCCGGCAGCCTGGTTGCCAGCCATTTCGGCATCATAACCGATAAGGGTTAAGCCAACGCCAGTCAGCAAACCAGTAACAGCCTGTGCAGCTTTCATCAGGAAGGTTTGTGCGGAGCAGGTAACGGATTCATTGCGCTTGCCGAATTTTACTTCGCCATAGTCGATAACGTCAGCAATGCAGCAAGTGGTGGTGCCGAGGGACAAACCAGAACCAAAGAACAGGAATGCACAGCAGGCGATAACTGCCGGATAGCTGGTTGGGCATACATAACCGCAGACAGCCAGCGCAACCATTGCAACGATTGGCAAGCCGCAAGCCAGGAAATAAACCTTTTCGCGGGAAAGTTTGCGGGCGATTGCCGGGAAGCAGAACAGCCCGATCATTTCAAAGATAATGGTGAAACCAAAGACGGAGTACAGGTCAGCAGCCAAGCAAACTTCTTTGAAGTAGTATACTGCAAAGCCTTTCAGCAGCTGGGTAGCCAGGTTGAAGGTCAGCAGCAAGCCGATGAATGCAACAAGCTGGTCATTCTTTACGATGATGCCGAATGCTTCGCCAAGGTTGGTTTTTGTAGCAGCAGCGCCAGTTGTTGCTTTTTCTTTGACGTTGAATACCGTGATGCCGATACATACGATAAAGATAACAACGATAACAACAGCAACTGCGGTAAAGCCGGTTTCAGAAATGTTCATGTAGGAGCCGTCTGCCTGTTTCTGCATAACGGTTTCGTCGCCGAACATATTGTTAAAGTAGTTGATTGCACGCAAACCAAATGTGCAAACGATAAACCCGCCAAGGGATGCAAAAATACGTGGGATAACTGAAATGCTTTCACGTTCTGCCGGGTCAGAGGACAGGTTCGGCAGCCAAGACCAGTAAGGAACGTCCATAACGGTATAGGTCATGCCGTAAAGGATGTACATAGCTGATACATACACATACATGGATGTGGAACCTTTTTCAATGCCGAGCGTTGTAAAAAGCAGGATGAAAAAGACAGAGTTTATCAAGGTGCCGATGATTAGCCAGATGCGGAATTTACCATATTTTGAGCGGGTATTGTCACAAATCATACCCATCATTGGGTCATTGACAGCGTCCCAGATGCGTGCAACAGCAAACAGGACACCAACAAATGCGGGGTTCAGCCCAAGCGTATCGGTAAAGTACAGCATGAGGAATGCGCCGACAAGGTTACAGATTGCGTCTTTACCAATTGCACCAATACCAAAACAGTATTTTTGTCTTGCAGGCAATTTGCCGGAAGCCGATTTGTTAGCCATGGTTCTTTTACCTCCATTTTCACTTTCAGGTGTGGGTTAGCTGGATTTTGTGCACATTATCCGTTGCTTTCTGATACTTATTATAAAGCATATAACGCCTCTGGAAAAGCTGTTTTTGTTGCAATTAACAGTCAATTTGTCTACTGCACGTAAAATTAAACCTTGCTTTTCTCATGCACCTGCACAGTTTTAGTAAAATTTATTGCTAGTTTCATAAGTTTTACTTGAGGATATCAGGAATCTGTTGTTCAAAATGTCCCACAAGGTGTACAAACAAAAAAATAAAGAAACACCTTAAATTTTAAAATATAGATAGATATAAGAGAGAAAAGGCGCGATCACAGTGGCTGGACAGGGGCGGCAGTGCTTTCGCGGAGCACAAGGGCGGGTGGGATAACTATTTTTTGGGTAAAATGGCGTTCAGGCTGGTGCAGCGGGGAGGAAGCCCGCTGGCGGACAAGCTGGACAGCGGTTGCCGCCATATAATCCAGATGGGGGCTGATGCTGGTCAGTGCAGGCTCGACAACCGAGGACATAACTGTATCATTGAAGCTGACAATGCTGATATCGTTCGGCACATGGAAACCAAGACTATGCAGTGCATGGATGGTACCGATTGCAGTTTCTTCGTTGACGGTGACAAAAGCGGTAGGGTGTTCATCTAGGTAGAAGGTCTTCATCCGTAAGGTTAATTCGGTTTCAACCGCGCTGCGGTTGCGCATCGGGCATTCCACAACAAAATCCGGATGATATAGACTGGCTTCCCGCATATAGTGTTCAAATGAACGGCGGCGCGGTTCAGGGGTCATGCGTTTGGTTTCATCAATGAGGCGTTTGGGGCCGATATAGCCAATTTGGGTATGCCCAAGAGAACGCAGATAGTCGAGGGCTTGCCGGATCCCCAGTTCAAAATTGAGGATCACCGAATCATACAGCAGTTCATCTGGGGAGGAATCTAAAAAAGTGATATTGCTGCAAAGGTGCTGGAGGGATTCAATTTGCGCATCGGTGAAATAGCCGATGGCAATGATGCCATGGATATCAGAGCCATCAATGGCGCGGTAGCCGTTTTCATCCGCACGCAGAGCAACCGTCTGCATTTTGCGTTCATAGCAGCTTTGTTCCACAAAATTTTTGAGGTATAAAAAATAAGGGTCACTCATCTGTTCGGCAGGGGAAAGCATTTCAGCAATGCCGATGGTCATGGAATCCAGCACAATGCGTTGGGTACGGCGTCCGGAACCGCCAGCATAGCCAAGGCGTTGGGCAGTATCAAAGATGATGCGCCGGGTTTGTTCGCCGACGCTGATGGTTGGGTCATTATTGAGCACCCGTGAAATGGTCGCGGGTGAAAAGCCGGTTTCTTTGGCAAGCATTTTAAGGGTAACAGCCATAGGCGTGAACCTCCTGCGTTCCTGTGTTTTTTATTATTATAGGGGAGGTGCTGCCCTTTGGGCAAGAAAAAAATCCCCTTTGCCATTTTCGGCAAAAGGGATTCCGCTTGCTGCGGCAAGCGTCCCGGGGCGGGGCCCCCCCGCCCCCCCCC
>CAXHNU010000112.1:0-9999 GCA_964017555.1 uncultured Butyricicoccus sp.
GTTGCCGTATTTCGGGATGGCGGTGGGCGGCTGCGGGTAGAAATCGCTGGGGAAGGGCTGGAAAATATCTTACATGAACGCAAAGGGTTTGCGGCAGGGCTGTCCGCTGTGCTGCAAGTTGGGCTGACTGATCCCGAACGCATTTCGGATGAACTTGGCACCCGTTTAATGCTGCGGGAACAAGCGCCATACCGCGCGGTTGTCGGCATTGGGCAGCGGCAAAAGCCCGGAGAAAAAGTATCCGGGGATACCGCGCGTTCTTTTGTCACAGAAAGCGGACGTGCCTGTCTGCTGCTGGCAGACGGCATGGGTTCCGGGCGTGCCGCGGCACAGGACAGCCGTGCGATTTTATCGCTGATGGAACGGTTTTTGCGGGCAGGCATCACTTCTGCTGACGCATTGCGGACGGTTTCGCCGGCATTCCGGCTGCGCAGTGATGGAATGCGCGGAGTCACGCTGGATGCTTTAACCATCGACTTGTTTTCCGGCAAAGGCGAATGTCTAAAATGCGGGGCAGCCCCCAGTTTTTTGCGGACAAGCGGTGCGGTGACGCGTTTATCCGGCGGTAATTTGCCGGTGGGCTTATCAGATGAACCCGCTGCCGAACAAGGTGTACCAGTGCGGATGAGTCCAGGAGATTTGTTTGTGATGCTGTCTGACGGCGTTTGTGATGGGTTGGAAGATGAATGGATGCGCGCACTCATTCGGGAGCATGGCGACGACAGCCCCAAAGAACTCGCGGCTAAGCTGGTGATATCCGCCGCTGAACGCGGCGTACGGGATGATTTGACCGCATTGGTCATCCGGCTCGAATATCGTCCATCCTCAGCATAATTCCCTTACCTTAAATACCCTGAATATCGTTCATCCTCAACATAATTCCCTTACCTTAAATACCCTGAATATCGTCCATCCTCAGCATAATTCCCTTACCTTAAATCCCCTGAATATTGCCTATCCTCGGCATAATTTATTTTCTTTGGGTGTTACAAGGTATATTTTCCCTTTTTTACGGTTATCCTGTGAAGGTAATCTCAATTTTTTTCAGGAGGCTGTTATGGTCAAGGGGATTTCCCGCCGGGTTGTTGTGGTGCGCCCGCCAAACCCTGGTATTTTTGAAGAAGCAATTTTTGTCATACGTGAAACCCATGAATCCCCCCGCGATATTTTACGGGAGGCGTGCGCAGTGGCAGAAAGCTATTTGCGTAAACCCAAATCAGTACGGCGTTACCGCCGCAAACGCTGGACAAGCCTGCATTTGTTTTTTGCCGCTGTCTGCGGCGGTATTTCTGTCGGCAGTATTTGGGCATTCACTGCATTCCTGCATTTTCTTTAAGAACACTTTATTTTTCTGTGAACTATTTCTAAACAACAGGCTGTGGCACTTGCATAACCCACAGCCTGTTGTTATGATTAGAATAAAAAAAGAAAAATGATTTTTGTGGGAGCAGTCCAAATGACAACAGTACAGCATTTTATTGAACTTTTCCAGCAATATGGTTTGCCGATGATGGCGGCTGTCTTTTTTTGTGAATACTTAAATCTGCCAGGGTTCCCGGCAGGTGTAATTATGCCTGCGGTTGGCATTTTAATTGGGCAAAGCCAAATGAATCTTTTTTTAGCGATTATCATTTCGGTGTTGGCAGGGCTTGGCGGATGTTTGGTCATTTATTTTATTTGTGCTCGCGGCGGTGCGCCGCTGCTGCATAAACTTTTCGGCAAAAGCCCTAAATTCCAGCATTTTGTACAGGAATGCCATACCCGGCTGGAAAAAGGGCGTGGGCGTGGGCTGATGATTTGCCGGCTGGTGCCTGTACTGCGGACAATTGTATCCATCCCGGCAGGGCTGCTGAAAATGCCAATAAAGGAATATGTGATATGGTCTGCGGTTGGCATTACGCTTTGGAACACGGCATTTATTGGCGCGGGTTATTTTTTCAGCGAAGCATTTTTAGGCTGAACCGAAAGTATCAATAGAGTGTGAATCGCTTTGCTTTCGCAGCTTGACAAAGATAAAGCATATCGTTTATAATAAATGGAGAAATGGCGCTGCCATAGCATGAGTCAGCCGCCTAGAGAATCAATATTTCTATTGACCGTTCAGTTGGCTCCTGAGCGGTCAACGTGCGTTTATCGTAAAAATGTACAGCCAGAGTGCCGCACAGAGAATGAATCTCCAAATTTTTATCGACATTCGCAACACCTCCTCCCCGTTTGGGAATTTGCGGGGGATTCGATGCAGCTGACCGCTGCTATGTAAATGCAGCGCCATTCCAATGCCCTTCACAGAAGGGCATTTTTATGATAACATGGGACTTTATTCAGTGTCAAGTTTTGTTCTTTTTTGCCCCATGCCTGTTTTGCCTTGCAGCTTGACAAAGATAAAGCATATCGTTTATAATAAATGGAGAAATGGCGCTGCCATAGCATGGTCAGCTGCCTAACATATCAGCGATAAAATGCTGACCGTTCAGTTGCAGCCTGAGCGGTCAGCGTGCGTTTATCGTAAAAATGTACAGCCATAGAGCCATACAGAGAATAAATCTCCAAATTTTTATCGACATTCGCAACACCTCCTCCCCATTTGGAAATTTGCGGGGGATTCGATGCAGCTGACCGCTGCTATGTAAATGCAGCGCCATTCCAATGCCCTTCACAGAAGGGCATTTTTATGATAACATGGGACTTTATTCAGTGTCAAGTTTTGTTCTTTTTTGCCCCATGCCTGTTTTGCCTTGCAGCTTGACAAAGATAAAGCATATCGTTTATAATAAATGGAGAAATGGCGCTGCCATAGCATGGTCAGCTGCCTAACATATCAGCGATAAAATGCTGACCGTTCAGTTGCAGCCTGAGCGGTCAGCGTGCGTTTATCGTAAAAATGTACAGCCATAGAGCCATACAGAGAATAAATCTCCAAATTTTTATCGACATTCGCAACACCTCCTCCCCATTTGGGAATTTGCGGGGGATTCAATGCAGCTGACCGCTGCTATGTAAATGCAGCGCCATTCCAATGCCCTTCACAGAAGGGCATTTTTATGATAACATAGCATTTTATTCTGTGTCAAGTTTTGTTCTTTTTTGCACCATGCCGTTTTATAAACTTCCAAAACATTTACCAATGAATTGTTATCATGTGAGAGAAAAATTGATAAAACAGATATAGATACCGCGTCAAAACACTGGACAAATAACGGATTGTGCGCAATAATAATAATCAGAATGTATTATTTTAAAAGAAGGAGTCCCTTATGAAATACGCAGTGATTTTAGGGGATGGTATGGCAGATGAGCCAATCCATGCCCTTGGCGGGAAAACCCCGCTTGCGTTTGCCCATACACCTATAATGGATGCGTTATCCCAAACCGGTGAAGTCGGGCTTGCAAAAACAATCCCAACAGGCATGAAACCAGGCAGTGATACCGCTAACCTTGCGGTGCTTGGTTATGACCCTGAAATTTATTATTCCGGCAGGTCACCGCTGGAAGCATTAAGCATTGGCGTGGATATGCTGCCGACAGATATTGCTTTACGCTGCAATACCGTCACCATTTCGGATGAACCCGGCATCCCGTATGCCAAACGCACGATTATTGACCATAGCGCGGATGAAATTTTCACAGAAGATGCCGCTGTTTTGATTGAGGCTGTTCGTCCGGTGTTTGAAAATGAAACCTATCATTTTTATGTTGGCACCAGTTACCGTCATTGCCTGATTTGGTCAAAAGGTGTGGTGCAGGATATCACACCGCCGCATGATATTTTAGGCAAAGTCATCGGCGATTACTTGCCGGAAGATCCGGTTCTGCGCGGCATGATGGAAAAAAGCTTTGATATTTTGGATCAGCACCCATTAAATATTGCCCGCGCAAAAGCGGGCAAAAATAAAGCCAATTCGCTGTGGTTCTGGGGGGCAGGTACCCGCCCGGCACTTTCCTCTTTTACCGGCAAAACCGGCAAAAAAGGCGCTATGGTTTCAGCCGTCGATTTGCTGAAAGGCATTGCGGTTGGTGCAGGAATGCAGGTGCTGCACGTAGAAGGTGCAACTGGCGGGCTGACCACCAATTATGAAGGCAAGGCGGCTGCCGCCGCCAAGGCGCTGCTGGAAGATGGCAATGATTTTGTATATATCCATGTGGAAGCGCCCGATGAAATGGGGCACCAAGGCATTTTGGAACACAAGGTGCAGGCAATTGAAAACTTAGATGGACGGGTCATACAGCCGCTGTATGAGGCGCTGTGCGCCTCTGGCGAGGCATTCCGCCTGCTGATTATGCCAGACCATCCAACCCCGCTGCGCCTGCGTACCCATACCGGCGACCCTGTGCCATACCTGCTGTATGACAGCACCAAAACCCTTGGCAAAGGACTGCCGTATTCAGAAGAAGCTGCCCAACATTCCGGCATTTATGTCGAAAAAGGCTATACTTTAATTGACCACTTGTTAAACGGTTAAAAAAAACAGAAAACCGGGCTGTGCAAATCAACAGCCCGGTTTTTTTGTTTGCATGAAAAAATCAGATGGAGAACAAACCAAATACTTTGGTTGCCAGCTCTGTGCCAAGGATGACCACCAGCAAAACCGGTGCAACCCATTTAATCATCACACGGTGCAGCCGTTCCCGATGGAACGCATTTGCCCCTTCTTTGACTTCATCCGCAATGACTTTGGTGCCAACCACATGACCAACCAATAGACAGGTCAGGAAAGCAACCACTGGCATGAGTACCGAGTTGGAGATAAAATCAAAGAAATCAAGGAACTGCATCCCAATGACGGTAATGCCAGCCCATGGGCCATAGCCTAAGCAGGATGGCAAACCAAACAGCAGCACAATCACTGTCATGACAATGGTAGCAGGCACACGCTTTAAGTGTGCTTTATCCATGGCAACGGATACAATGGTTTCCAGCAGGGAAATGGAAGATGTCAATGCCGCAAACAATACCAGGATAAAGAATGCAATGCCGACAATGGTGCCAGCGCTGCCCATCGCCTCAAAGACACGCGGCAGGGTAACAAACATTAACCCTGGGCCTGCGTTGATTTGGGATGGGTCGCCATTGTTGAACGCAACAACACAAGGGATAATCATCAGCCCTGCAATAAACGCAATGGCGGTATCAAAAATTTCAATCTGTGTGACAGAATGCTCCAAAATATTATCCCGCTGCATATAAGAACCATACGTAATCATAATACCCATGGCAAGGGACATGGAATAGAAAAGCTGTCCGAGTGCGCCAAGCACGGTGGATGCTGAAAACTGCGAAAAATCTGGCAGCAGATAATATTTCAGCCCAACCAAAGCGCCTGGGATGGTCAGGGAATAACCAGCAACCGCAATCGCCAGAATCACCAGAATCGGCATCAGGATACGGCTGGCTTTTTCAATGCCCTTTTCCACGCCCGCAATGACAACAATTGTTGTCAGCAGCACAAACAGGATAAACCATGGCGTAGGCCCGGCAAAATTCAGCATGGTGCTGCCGAGCGAACCGGTATTAAATCCGATAAAGTTGTTAAAATAATCGCCACCATCAGCAGCCGCCAGCGCATTGCCGGAAAGAAATGCAACCAGATATTTGATTACCCAGCCGCCAATGACACAATAATATGGCGTAATGATAATCGGGACAAGGGTTGCCAGCCAGCCCAGAAAACCAAAACGTTTGTCAAGCGCTTTGTATGCCCCAATACAGGACAAACGGGTCTTGCGCCCGATTGCAATTTCTGTAATCATCAAAGCAAACCCAAAGGTGACTGCCAAAATGATATAGACAAGCAGGAAAATACCGCCGCCATGTTTGGCGGCAAGATACGGGAACCGCCACAGGTTGCCAAGCCCAACGGCAGAACCGGCAGCGGCCAAGACAAAGCCTACGCGGCTGGAAAAGCTGCTTCGTTTTTCTTTCACGATAAAAAACCCCTCTTTTTATTTTGGAATCGCCGGAAAACCGACAAAAAAATTAGGCTGCCTATCATTCATCCCGGATAGGCAAATAGATATAGATATTATGCCACAAATACAGCATTTATGCAAGCATATTATTGTACAATTTTGCATCCGCATGAATTTTGTATACAAATAATAACCTAGAAAAGGAAAAACCCTCCCCCAATGGTGTTTCGGGGAAGGGTTTTTATGATTAATCTTTCTTCAGGCTGGCAGCCTCTGTTTTTGCAGCTTCTGCCTTTTCAGCGGCAGCAGCTTTTGCTTTTTCTGCCTGTGCTTTTTGCATGGCTTTAAACTTTTCCTTTTCCTCAGCGGTCGGGATTGGTTCAATACAACCACGCGGACAAGCTTTCGCACACATCTTGCAGCCTTTGCACTTATCATAATCGATCTTTGCAACGCCGCCTTCAACATGGATGGCATCAAACTTACACGTTTTCTGACACATCATGCAGCCAATACAGGAAACTTCACAAACCTTCATCGCAACCGGGCCTTTATCCCGGTTCATGCAGTTGACATGAACCTTTTTGGACTTCGGTACAAGGTCAATGAGTTTTTTCGGACAGGTTGCCACACATTTGCCGCAGGCAACACATTTTTCCGGGTCAACCAGCGCTTTGCCGTCCACAATGTGGATGGCGTCAAACGCACACGCCGCTACACAGGAACCAAGCCCCATGCAGCCAAATGCACATTCTTTTGGGCCGGAAGCAACACGCATTGCCGCGTTACAGTCTTTCAAACCTTCATAACGCGCTTTGTCAACCGCCTTGCAGCCGCCCGCACAATGCACATGGGCAACCTTTGGTTCTTCGGCGGAAACCTCAACGCCCATTACCTGGGCAATTTTTTCTGCGGCAGCCGCGCCGCCAACCGGACAGCCGTTGACCGGCGCTTTGCCTTCGACAATCGCCGCGGCAAGCCCATCACAGCCAGGATAACCACAGCCGCCACAGTTTGCACCGGGCAGGCATTCACGGACAAGCGGCACGCGCTCATCCACTTCTACGGCAAAGATTTTTGCCGCAACACCAAGCAAGATCGCAAACAGCAAGCCCATAATGCTAAGCGCTGCGACTGCATAAATGATGTTTGTAATATTCATTTAAGACACTCTCCTTTATCCAGCGCTTACCAGATCTTCAAACCGGAGAAGCCCATAAAGGACATCGCCAGCAATGACGCGGAAACCAATGCAATTGGGAAACCTTCAAAACATTTCGGGCATTTTGCAGTGACTTCCAGGCGTTCACGGATGGATGCAAAAATAACAATCGCAACCATATAGCCAACACCGGCAAATACGCCATAAACAACCGAACCGATAAAGGAATAACCATTATCAATATTGGTGATTGCAGCGCCAAGTACCGCACAGTTTGTCGTAATGAGCGGCAGGAAAATGCCAAGCGCCTGATACAGCGCAGGCATTGCCTTTTTCATAAACATTTCGACGAACTGCACTAAAGTTGCAATAACCAGGATGAATGCCGGCGTCTGCATATAATCCAGCTCCAGCGGCGTCAGAATAAAATACTGTACACACCAGGAAACAATGGATGCAAGCGCCATAACAAAGATAACCGCCATGCCCATGCCTACCGCGGTATCCGTCTTTTTGGATACGCCGAAGAAGGAACAGCAGCCAAGGAACTGGACAAGAATATAGTTATTGACCAGCACAGCGGAAATTGCCAGGAACAGAATATCAGTCAGTTCCATGCCACCGGGCAAGCCCGCTTGTACAGCAGCAAAGTAATTCATTTACTTGCCCTCCTTTTTACTCATGATATGCTGAATGACAGCAAGGATAATCCCCATCATCAGGAAGCCGCCCGCAGGCAGGATCATCATTGATGCCGGGTAATCATGTAAGCCAGGGATTGCAAAACCAGTTGCCGGGATTGCGCCTTTCAGGAAAGGCAATAAGGTGGAAAGCCCATCGAGAATGGTGCCTGCGCCAAGCAGCTCACGGGTAAAGCCCATCAGTACCAGCGCAAAGGTAAAGCCAATACCCATGCAAACGCCGTCCAGCGCGGAAGGGAGGACTTTATTTTTGGAAGCATATGCTTCAGCACGTCCCAAAATGATACAGTTTACAACAATCAGCGGCAGGAACAAACCAAGCGACGCTGCCAGCGACGGGACAAACGCCTGCAAGCTGAGGTCGATAATGGTAACAAAGCCCGCGATAATGGTAATAAATGCCGCGATACGGACTTTATCCGGGATAAATTTGCGCAGCAGCGAAATAACCACGTTAGACGCAATTAATACAGCCGTTGCGGCAAGCCCCATGCCAATTGCATTGGAAAGCGAAGTTGTGGTTGCAAGGGCTGGGCACAAACCAATGGTCTGCATAAAAACCGGGTTATCCAGGAGGACAGCCGATTTCATCCGTTCAGAAAATTTCATAAAAAATCCATCCCCCTTTGATTAAGATGCAAGCCCCTGCACATAGCTTGCAGCGGTATTGACCGCAAGCGTTACGGCACGGGAGGTAATGGTAGCACCGGTAATCGGCACAATGTCGCCGCCGTCTTTGGTGACAGCAAGGCTGCCGTCAGCCGGTTTGCCGGTAAACTGGGGAATCCAGTTGGGGTCAGCTTGGGATTTTGCGCCAAGACCTGGGGTTTCAGCATGGCTGGTTACCTTTGCGCCCGCAATGGTGCCATCCATATTGACGCCGACAACAACGGTCAGCGTGCCGCCGAAACCGGAAGGCAGCACTTCCATGCAGTAGCCAGCGACTTCGCCGTCTTTCTGCATTTCATAAATATTCTGGATTGCCGGGGTATTTTTGTCCGGTGCAGGCACTTCTGACGGCTCTGCCGCAACCGGTTCAGTATCTGGGATTAGTTCTGCCATCGCGGCGGCACGGGTTGCCTCATTGTTCTTTTCAATCTGCGGGGCAGTGACTTGGTTGACAAAACCAAGCAGCAGTGCGGTAACAAAAGTGATGAGGAACAGCACCACGACCAGCATACCCATGGATTCTTTTTTTGCTTCACTCATGATGATTTGCCCTCCTTCTTTGCGGCATAGCCGAATTTACGCGGCAGGCACTTCTGATCAATCATCCAAACAAGGGCGTTCATAATCAGGATCGAATAGGAAACGCCTTCGGGCAAGCCGCCAAAATAACGGATGAAAACAGTCAGCAAGCCGCAGCCGATGCCAAATACAATCTGTCCTTTTGGGGTTACCGGGCTGGTGACATAGTCGGTTGCCATAAAGATCGCGCCGAGCAGCAAGCCGCCGGACAGAACCTGGGTCAGCATCCACTGGAAACGGCTGATATCGCCCATCGGGAACAGGAAGGTAATCACAGCAACGGTCAAAATATACGCCGCCGGAATATTAATGGTAATCACCTTGCGATAAAGCAGGTAAGCGCCGCCT
Source organism: uncultured Butyricicoccus sp. (assembly GCA_964017555.1). Lineage (GTDB taxonomy): Bacteria > Bacillota > Clostridia > Oscillospirales > Butyricicoccaceae > Butyricicoccus_B. The sequence continues at coordinate 9,367 of CAXHNU010000112.1, forward strand.
GCCAGCAGTGCCAGCGCACAGGTTTCACCGATAACGCCGCCATGCTGCCCAAAGAACAGGTCAAGCAGGCTTTCGCCGGGCAGTTCGCCATTTTTCAGGTGAGAAAGTGGGGTAGCGGTGGAGATATCCGCCGCATTAACATTGCCAAAAAGCGGAATAGACTGGTGGGGCTGCACCCAAGTGGTCATCAGGGCAGGCCAGCAGCCCATCATAAAGGCACGTGCGCCAAGCGCAGGGTTCATAAAGTTTTTGCCAATGCCGCCGAACAGCATCTTGACAATGATAATCGCGAATCCGCCGCCAATCATGGGCATCCAAATGGGCGCCGCAACCGGCACGTTAAATGAAATCAAAATACCAGTGACCACCGCGGACAAATCGCCAATGGTCGGCGTTTTATGTACTGCCTTGCAATAAAGCAGTTCAAATACAACACAGGCAAGCACAGTTGCCACCGTCATCACCAGCGCACGGAACCCAAAAGTAAACACCGCGACTGCCAGCGCCGGCACCATTGCCAGCACGACATCAAGCATTAAACTTCTGGTATCGTCTTCCGCCTTGATATGGGGCGAGGAGGTGACAACTACTTTACTTAAATCATACATCAGTTTATACCTCCCTTACTTCTTA
>CAXHNU010000113.1:0-5637 GCA_964017555.1 uncultured Butyricicoccus sp.
ATCAGAATCTGCGGTCAGCGAATGGTAGAAAGCGGCTATGTCAGCGAGAATTATATCCCGAGTATGCTGGAGCGCAACGCCTATGCCTCTGTGGCCATCGGTAACCATATCGCCATTCCGCATGGAACGAATGTGTCACAAAAGTTTATCAAAAGAACTGGCATTGTTGTGATGATTTATCCGCAGGGAATCCAGTGGGATGATAAATTGGTCCGTTTGGTGATTGGCATTGCTTCCAAGGACGATGCACATATGGAAATCCTGAATCGTGTTGTGGAGATCATTCAGACAGACCAAGATGCCAATGCGTTGATAGAACATGCCACTGTTGAAACATTGTATCAGAAACTAAATGGTTTTTCATAAGCCATATTTTTCGTGATAACCAAAACGTTTCATTTTAGAAAACTGTAATGAAGGAGATTCTCAATATAGATTATGATAGTAAAGCAGCCCGAAGCGTCACTTGCTTCGGGCTTTTATTTTGCAGATAAAAGAATCTGTATCATGAACGCAACTTCCTTTTTCTCTACTGCAAGCCCGTATCTTATAGAAATATCATGAAGGTCTTTTTCTTGCACATAAAACACAAAAGATGCCATATGGGAGATATCCCCCATATGGCATCTATATGCGGATTCATCCTATGATCATTATCAGCTTGTCAAAGCTGTCGGCTATTTTCTAAAAATCTCAAATCCGCGCTTTAAATTTAAATGCAAACAGTAAACCTGTCAGCAATATCACGATTGATATACCTAGCCATAAGATTGTGTTTATGCCTGGTTCTTCTGTTTCCATCCCTGGCATTAGCGGCATTCCATTGTTATGTCCATGGGCATTCTGTGATGATTCAGCTTTCTCGCCCTGCGTCATATCATCCGCTTTATTTGGTGAATTTTCATCTCCCTGTGCAGGGAAATCAGGTGGCATTTTCATGCCATCTCCGCCGCCAATGCCCATGGAACCCATAGCGGAAAGATCAATACTAGCGGCGTCAACCAGTGTCTGGCTGTTTTGTTGTGCTTCACTGGTTGATGGAATATCCCCATTCAGTTGCCCCTGAATGCTTTCTATACGCAGTTTACAAACCTGCTGCAATGTTTTCACCCCTGATTGAAACGCCTCCAGTGTACAAAATTTTGTTGGATCTTTTTCAACATATGGCATAATCATTGCGGAAACTGTATCAATCATATTAGAAAGCATATCATCATTGGCCAGCATCGAAATGAAGGATTGATAATATTCATGATATAATGCAGCATATTCATCATTGCTGAAAATCCATGCAACCATTGGGCGGTCATCCATTGACGGTCCGCTTACAGGGGAATCAATCGGGCTGTTGACAACACTGCTCGCATTACTGCCGCCGCCAAAACCGCCAAAGGATAAGTTATAATCCCATGGCAGCATGGAAAGCATACCATCCTTTTCATACAAATAGTAGTTATGCACCATCATGCCTGTATAACTGTCATCATTGCAGACAAAATTATGGGCTACAAAATAGCGTATCACGGCATCAATATCAACAATACTTTCAATATTTTGTTGTTCGCTTAACTGTTTCAGCGAAGCAATCAGTCTGTTTTTATCGCCATCTGTAATATTTGTCTTAGCGCTGCTGAATATATTATCATAACTATCCGGATCATCATCAATATATTGCAATTTCACATCCTCACTGCCCATCCCGCCGCCAGGCATCCCCTTAAAATCACGAGGCGCTTTTGCAGCAGCATCTTGGTTTTGGACGCCTGTATCATTCGGGATACCAGGGGCATTTGCATGATTTAAATCTGGTGCATTGCCTGGAATATTCGGCATATCTGCATTTTGTCCATCTGCCATATTTGGCACGTCTTCTGACATCGTGGGAGGGGAATCCATATTACCTGGATCTGGTGCATTGCCTGCCATATCCGGCATCGCTGGGAAATCCATACCATCTGGATTGCCTTTATTTCCAGCTCCGCCGCCAAACTTCATACTATCTGGCTTATATAAATTTCCATAGGACGTTCCATAATTGCGGCTAAGGAAACTTTCTTCCAATGCCTCCACCGCAAGATATAAGCCCCAATCTTCACCATTGACGGTAACATAAGCATAGCTGCATAATGGCGCATTGACACCAAAACGATTCATCAAGGTATATGCCAAATAATCCTTCATATACGTATTATCCTGGATAATATTATTAAGGCATAACTTATCAAGCCCATACCACGTATTTCCTTCCTCATAATGGTCAAATTCAATCTTAAAACTGTAACGGTTATTGCCATAGGCGGCTACACTGCTGAGCGATGTGTTTCCTTTTGCCCGAAGCCCTACATTCCTACTTGCCTGCCCATCAATCACAACCGCACAGGATTGATATTCTTCATTTTCACAGGTTTCCAAAAAGCCTTCCCAATCATCCATCACAATATCTATCGTATGCACAGCAGATGTGTCAAACAACCGGGATTCATAACCTTGTGTATGCCTGGAATGTTGTATGCCCAACCGTTCCGCATTACAAAATAATGCCGTTACAATCAAAGCCAACGCAAGCGCCGCACAGCAGATCCGGTTAATCATCTTGTGCGTTGACATGAATCATGCCCTCCTTTAGCCCATATAGTCGCCATTGTAACTGACTAATACCGCGCTGCCAATCCCATTGACTTCAGCCAACGCATTGATAAAATCAGTATTATCGTCTTTTAATCGGATTTCCAAATTCAGTTCTATCATACCTTTCTGTGCGGTTTTGCTTTTGAGTACACAACGCTCTGTATGCTGTTCCAAAAAGGTTTTTGCTGCCAGTTCACTATTATGATCCTCACAAGTGAGTACAACAATATATGGGTTCCGATATGCCTTTTGATTGACAAAAACCAACAGGAATACGCCAATCACTACACTGCCGGTTACAGCGAGCGGAATCATCCCCGCAGCCAAAACAATACCAACAGCAATTGACCAAAAAAGGAATGCAATATCCAGCGGTTCTTTAATTGCTGTACGGAACCGGACAATGGATAATGCGCCAACCATGCCAAGGGAAAGCACAACATTTGACGTTACTGCAAGGATAACAACAGTTGTTATCATGGTCAGCGCGACAAGTGTAACCCCAAAGCTGGAGGAAAACATAACCCCAGAAAAGGTTTTCTTATAGACAAGGAAAATAAACATCCCAAGCCCAAACGCCAATGTCAGTGCAATCGCCATATCCAAAATGCTAACGCTTGCAATATTCTCCAGAAAACTGGATTTGAAAATATCCTGAAAAGTCATTTCTTTTGCTCCTTTGCATTGATATAATTTGTCGATTTTCAGCCGTACATACGACAGGCTGCATATTTGGAAAACGCCGCAGTACGGCGCCCTGGAAGCTGTACCGCGTCCCGGATAATGGATGGCAAATACTCATCCCATTTGACCTCCAAAATAATCGGGGAACCTGGTACTGGCACAGTAACACAGGATGCAGAAAGGAAATCCACCGCATTAAGCCCTGTGCGGATATGATAATCCAATGTTACCCGCACATTGCCGGGTGCAAAAATAAATGGTTCACGGGTATAATCCACAATGGTACGCGGCCGCAACCCTTGTGCATTCATTTTGCTGTAAAGTTCCTGTACCAGCGGCTTGCCGCTTTGCATCATCCAGGAAAGATCACCATTTACAAGTGCCTGCGCTTCTTCCGCGGTTAAAGCCGCGCTTGCTTTTGTCCCTAACCCATTGAGTTTACATTTCTTTTCCAGATGAATCAGGGAAGTATCGCCATTATAATAACGGATACGAAATTTTTCCCGTTGGTTAATACCGTCCAGTTTTTCACGCAATGCTTTGTCAGCGAGGTTGTCAAAATATAAACTTCTTATTTCATACCGCCCCTCATACGCGTGAGAATCTGTTTTGGCAACTGCCCGCATCCGCCCACGGATTGCAAGCATATCCGCAAACGTGATTTCATGTTTCCATTCATGGCGGTATTGTGTGATATTCATTTCCATATCTACTCCTTCCAAGTTTACACAAAAGAATACACCGTGCTAAAATCATAAATTTATAGCAACATGATTACATCAATCTTTTTGTTTGCCGACTATGGGGATTATGATAAAAAGGCTGCCTGAATTTTTCCTGAATTTATTTGTGTCGTTTTTGTGTCATACCTGTGACCAAGAATGCCAAATGATGATAGCCTAAATGAATTCCTTCTCTTTGCCATCTTTGTAGCCTGTGCATATTTATGTCAAGGCAATAGAAAAGCCTGAGGCATTTGCCCCAGGCATAACATATCAGATTCAGGTTTGTTTTCCCATTTTAACATCCAAATTTCAGCTTTTTTACCTTAAAAACCATGGACTATTTACCCTCATATACCTCAATCTTTTTGGTTTCGCCATAATACCGGTATAGCTTTCGGGATACAATTTCTTCCCGCCGGTTTGCGTTCCGGTTCATATCTGCCAAAGTGCTGCGCATTGCGCGCACCTTGAGCTTACCATTTACCGGGTGGATATGAACATCATAAATGCCGCTGAACACCAGATAAAAATCCCCGCCAACCATTTGGTATATCCGCTCCAATACGCCAGGATAAAACGCTGCAACTGCCCCATTGATTTCCTGTTCTGTGGTAAGGACTGGCGCAAGTGGGGTGTCAAAATTGATGCTGAAGTTTTCATTCTCCATAAACCGGATATAATTTGGGGTTTGCTTGCCTGTAATTTCATTGGCGATGTTATAAAATACCGGCGGCTGAAGCTGCATCGTGTTTTTCAGCGCCCATTCAAATGTATCATTTTCATCCACATTCCAGCCCTCAAGCAGCTCCCGCAAAACCATTGTCGACAGAATATTCCGGTGCGTCCCATGGTCTATATTGCCCATACTAATATACAAAACCAGCGCAATATCGCCAACCCGCCGGTAAATGCCTTTGGCTAATACTTTGCTGTTATCATCATAATTCAGCGGGCGGATAATTAGCTGATCTCGGATTGCCGCATAATCCTGAAGCTGATTGATCAGCACAAGGTTTTTGCCTGCCGTGGCACGGATTGTCCGGATATTCTCTTTTATCGTAGGCAATATTGCTTTCATCCCATCTTTGCGATAGATCCGGTAAAGATCTCCTACATGAAAGTTTACATATTCTGTGCCATTGTCAAATTCCAGCTTGACAATCAGCACACTATTGCGAACAACATTGGAATCTTCATTGAAATACCGTGCATTACTCCACCTGATATGATCATCCAAGGATTCATCCGTTTCCGCGGTTGTCCCTTTGTCATAAAAACGGATATCTTGTTCTGTGAGAGCAAGCTCCTTATCGTCAAGCAGTTGTTCCATCAAGTCAACCACAAAATTTTGCACTGCCATGTTTATTTTCCTCCATTTCAGTTGAACCAGTCATCCCCGCCAACGGAAAGCCTTTTCAAAATCATAAAAATCACATAGTATATATATTATAATCCATTTTCGCCAATTTCACAACCACTGTTGTGTACTTAAGGAACCACTGATTTAATCCTTCATAAGTCAAGAAGGTGTGGTATAATAGGGGAAAAGGGGGCGTGTGGCATGAAACAGGAAAGTTTTAGCGACATGGAATACGCTTAT
>CAXHNU010000113.1:7238-9953 GCA_964017555.1 uncultured Butyricicoccus sp.
GGTGGAAGTTACAGGGCTCGAACCTGTGACCCTCTGCTTGTAAGGCAGATGCTCTCCCAGCTGAGCTAAACTTCCATTTGGTGGCCCATCGGGGGCTCGAACCCCGGACCCTCTGCTTAAAAGGCAGATGCTCTGCCAGCTGAGCTAATGGACCAAAAAATAAGGCTTATTTTGATACGGCTGACTTTATCAACAATTTAAAGCATTTATCAGTCGAACCTTAAACATTATAGCAAAGATATAGCGGTTTGTCAAACATTTTTTTAAGAATTGTCGAAAAAAATGTGTAACCATCATATCAAGTGCAAGCGGGGAAAATGGCTGAGACGGCTGGACTCGAACCAGCGGATGGAGGAGTCAAAGTCCTCTGCCTTACCACTTGGCTACGCCTCAATATTGAAAAAGAAGCAAGTAAAAGGGAATGTATATAAATGCGCTGTATGAGCAGCGCATTTATATATAATGGGGTGAGTAATGGGATTCGAACCCACGGCCTTCAGAGCCACAATCTGACGCTCTAACCAACTGAGCTATACCCACCATATATAAAAATGCAAAACGGTATATGGCGCGCCAGGAGGGACTCGAACCCCCGGCCTACTGCTTAGAAGGCAGTTGCTCTATCCAACTGAGCTACTGGCGCATAATAGGGGGAAGCCTTTAACCCGACGGCATTTCAAGCGGAGTTATCACCATTCCCCGCATCGGCAAGCAATTACTTTCAAGTGGGGAGAAAAATATAGAAAGTAATTTTTGGAGCGGGTGATGGGAATCGAACCCACGTGTTCAGCTTGGAAGGCTGACATTCTACCATTGAACTACACCCGCGGGTTTTCTGATGCCTATATATCTTACCAAACACTGCGTGACTTGTCAACACTTTTTTCATATTTTCGCCACAAAAATTTTGCCTGTTATCTTATATATTTTGGAATCCCACCTTTGCGCAGCCTGTGTATGCCGTTTGTCTGGCATATTAATAAAACTGCTTTATGCTGTTGCCATCTGAAAAAGCATAACGGGAAGGGGGTTTTTCCCTTCCCGCTGTCTATGTTTATTTTGTATCTATGGTGCTTGGCATCATAGATTACAGGGAATCATACAATGCTTCATATTTCTTTGCAGATTCGTTCCACGAGAAATCTGTAAGCATACCACGTTTTGCCATTGCATCCCATGCGTCACGGTCATCATAGAAAATCTGTTCTGCATAGAAAATTGTGCCAAGCATTTCATCTGCGTTATAATTGGCAAACGAGAAGCCTGTGCCCGTGCCTGCAAACTGGTTATAAGCTTCTACCGTGTCACGCAAGCCGCCAGTTTCGCGTACAATCGGCACCGTGCCATAGCGCAGCGAAATCAGCTGGGTCAGCCCGCATGGCTCAAACTGGGATGGCATCAGCATTGCGTCAGCCGCGGCATACAGCCGGTGTGCGCGTTCATCATTGAAATAGATATTGGCAGAAACTTTATCCTTGCGGGACCATTCATAATGACGCAGCAGGTTTTCATATTTCGGGTCGCCTGTGCCAATGACAACAAATTGGATGCGGGAATCCAGCAGCCGCCCAAGTACCCATTCAACCAGATCCAAGCCTTTTTGGTCGGTCAGGCGGGTAATCATGGCAATCATCATGACTTCAGGGTCAACCGGCAAACCGAGTTCTTCCTGTAATTTTGCTTTGTTTGCAGCTTTGCCTTTGCGGAAATTTTCTGCGGTATAGGTCTTGTACAGTTTGGCATCGGTTGCGGGATTATAAATATCATAATCAATGCCGTTGACAATGCCGGAAAGCGTATCTGCTTTTGCACGCAGCAGACCGTCCAGACCTTCGCCATAGTATGGCATTTTAATTTCCTCTGCGTATGTGTTGGAAACGGTTGTAATGCGGTCGGCATAGACAAGCCCGCCTTTGAGCATATTCGCGTCACGGCGATATTCCATGCGGTCGGGACGGAACACATAATCCGGAAGATCTGTATACAGTTTAAGGGTTTGGATGTCCCATACGCCCTGGAATTTCAGGTTATGGATGGTCATAATGGTGCGGATACCATGATAGAAGGGATTGGATTTGAACAGGGTATGCAGGAATACTGGCACAACGCCTGCCTGCCAGTCATGGCAGTGGATAACATCTGGATGGAAATCGACAACTGGCAGGATGGCCAGCGCTGCCTTGGAAAAGAAACAGAATTTTTCAATATCCCAATGGATATCACCATATGGTTTTTCGCCGCCGAAATAGTGTTCATTATCAATGAAATAATAGGTAACACCATCCATTTCATAGCTCATAATGCCGACATAGACATTGCCCAAACGGCCAAGATCCATATAAAAATGGTGGATATAACGGAAATTGCTGCGGAATTTATCCGGTATGCTTGCATAATCCGGCAATACCACGCGCACATCATATTTGCTGCGGTCAAGTGATTTGGGCAGGGCGCCAACAACATCAGCCAGCCCGCCGGTTTTGACAAACGGGACGCATTCAGATGCAACAAACAGAATATTTTTCATGACAAACCTCCTCATTTCTGCGAACTTTACATTCGCTGCCATATAGCTTTCATACCAGCCATATGTCGTCCTGTATATAGTATACCATATTTTCCGGGATTGCAGGGGATAAAACGGCATAATTCCGCCAAAAAAATTTTTATACACAGAAGGGATGCAAATATGATACAATTTTTCTGTATGATAAA
>CAXHNU010000114.1:0-9803 GCA_964017555.1 uncultured Butyricicoccus sp.
ATCCGTTCGGTTGGGGTTAAGGTATGTTTTTCTGGGCGTATGTAACTTTTCCGGACAACCCCTTCAATGAAATCATACAGCGCGTCAGCAATGATCATTTGGTTATCCGTTGCGTTCTGGTGGCTGCACAGCCCCAAGGCAATATGGGATACCTCATGCCGGATTTGATCGGGCATTGTCACAGATTGATAAGCATGGGTATCGCCTTCCAGCAGTTTGCAGGCGTAAAACGGCAAACTTGCCCGGCGCAGCGGCAGCGGTTCCAGCAGCCCGGCAACCTGCCGGATGGCTGCACCAACACCATGCAGATAGGCAGGCTGGCGGGCAGGTTTTTTCAGTGTACCGGTGACGGCTTCCAATAATTCCTGCATATTTTCGCCGCGCCGCGCTGAAATCGGGATAACCCGCACGCCGAGCGCTTCACTCATCGCGTTGCAGTCAATTTGAATGCCTTGCGCCCGACAGTCGTCAATAAAATTGAGTGCAATAATCATCGGCAGCCCTAAGGCGATAAGCTGCATGGTTAGATAAAGGTTGCGTTCAATATTGGCAGCATCGACAATATTCAAAATGCCGTCCAGCCCATCCGAAAGGACGAACTCACGCGCAATAATTTCCTCTTGTGTATATGGTGATAAGGAATAAATCCCAGGCAAATCAACAACATCCACACTTTTGCCGGCATGGATAATCTGCCCGGTTTTCCGGTCAACGGTCACGCCGGGCCAGTTGCCCACGTGTTGGTTAGAGCCGGTTAATTTGTTAAAAAGGGTCGTTTTCCCGCTGTTCGGGTTGCCCATAATTGCAATTGTTGTTTTTCCCACTTGTGTCAGGTCCAATCTTCAAGGCAGATTTTTTGTGCTTCTTCTTTACGCAGTGACAAGCTGTATCCCCGCAGCCGCACAGCGAGCGGGTCGCCAAATGGGGCGCGCCGTTCCAAGGTGACGCTTACTCCCCTTGTAATGCCCATATCAAGGAACCGCTGTTTGACGGCGCCTTGTGCGGTTAATTTCCGGACTATGCCTGATTGCCCTGGTTTTAAGTTTGCGATTGTTTTCATAACTGGCATCCCTCCTGATTTCCCATGTGCCGCTGGCAGGGCGGCGCAAAATGTTTCCCCTGGTTAACAATATTGTATGCCAACGCTAACTGATTGTCAAGCGGCAAACAACGATTCCGCATGAAATCACAAGCGGCAGCAAAATAGGCGCAAAAAGGATAAGGTATTTTTACTTTTAATGAAAGTATTTGTGCACAGGAAATATATACGGCATATACGGCAAAAGGAGAATCCTATTTATGGTATTTTCCGCCGGATTGGATGTTAAACGCGCGGTAAAGCTGTTCGAGCACCATAATCCGCGCCAAATGGTGCGGGAACGTCATGGGGGACATGGAAAGGCGCAATTTTGCCTGTGTTTTCAGCGTTTGGTCCAGCCCGCAGGAACCGCCGATTAAAATGGCAATCCGGCTGGTACCCTGCTGCATCCAGCGGCTTAAAACCGCTGCAAACTGGGTGCTGGGCATGGTTTCCCCTTCAATGCACATGGCAATAACGGCGGCGCCCTGTGGGATTTTTGCGGAAATCTGCGCAGCTTCCCGGCTGAGTGCGGCTTCTATTTGCTTATCAGCAGGGCAGTCCGGCAGGCGCTGTTCTGGGATTTCGATAACCTCCAGTTTGCAGTAAGCGGATAGGCGTTTTGCATATTCCGCGGCGGCATCTTTCCAAAAGCGTTCGCCCAGTTTGCCCACACAAATCAAACGGATATTGAGCATAATTTCTCCTTGACAGGCAAGCGGACCGGCTTGTCCATTTGGGTTTTGGGTGCAACAAAGACCTCACAAGGCAGTCCGTCCAAAGCGGCATAGGCTGCGCGCAGTGCCTTGACAGGGGTGTTATTGGATTCGCTTAAATGGGCAAGGATAATCGTGCTTGTCCCATTTTGGGCAAGTTCCGCCGCAAAAGCGGCGCAGTCTGGGTTAGAAAGGTGCCCTTGCCTGCCGCTGATGCGTTGTTTCAGCGACCAAGGGTATGGACCATAGCGCAGCATATCCGGGTCATGGTTAGACTCCAGCACAACAGTATCGCAACCATGCAGTATTTTCCGGATCGTGGATGGCACAAAGCCAAGGTCAGTGGCAAAGCCAAAGGTATGGGATGCGGATTGTAAGACATAGCCTGTGCTGTCTGCGGCGTCATGCGGCGTTGGGAAGGGCTGCACGGCAATGCTGCCAATGGTAAAGCCATCGCCTCCCCAAAATGGGTGCAACAGTTTTTCCGCCGCGGGGTTTTGGGTGATTAAGGCTTTCGCAGTGCCATGGGTGGCATAAATAGGGATATCATAATGCTTGACAAAGGTGGCAAGCCCTTTGATATGATCGCCATGTTCATGGGTCAGCAGCACGGCATGGATATCCGGGATGGTTAGTCCCAAGGATTTTAGGGCAGTGTTCAGCCGCCGCACAGAAACGCCTAAATCGATTAAAATGCAGGTGTTTTGGGATATGTACAAACTGCAATTGCCGCTGGAGCTGCTGGCAATGCTGTAATAGAAGGTATCTTCCATGGATAAGGAACCTCATATATGTTCCCCTGCCGCGTCCGGCAGGGGATTTTTTTTAGTATGAAATGGCATTAGGGGAAAATCCCTGCGGGATTTTCCATTGGGCAACCTTTTGCAAAAGGCTGCGCGAAAACCTCACTTCGCCTCCGGCATCTGCGGCACGCTCTCCGGAATCTCTGACCGGTACATATCCGCGCCCAAGCCAATAAACTTTTCGACAAGATTTTCATAACCGCGTTCAATATTTGTCACTTGTTCCACATAAGTGGTACCCGTTGCGGCAAGCCCAGCAATGACCATTGCCGCGCCCGCGCGCAGGTCGTAGGCGCGGACTGGTGCGGCTGTCAGTTCCTGTACACCTTCCACCACCGCAATTTTGCCGTCCACATGGATATTGGCGCCCATCCGGACGAGTTCTTCGGTATAGCGGTAGCGGTTATCCCACACGCCTTCTGTTACAATGCTGGTACCTTCTGCAAGGCACAGCGCTGTGGTAAGCTGTGGCTGCATATCCGTTGGGAAACCGGGATATGGCAATGTTTTGATATTGGTTTTATTGAGCCTGCCCATACGGCTAACCAAAACGGCGTCATCAAATTCGGTAATTTCGACGCCCATTTCTGCCAGCTTGCAGGTGATACATTCCAAATGTTTGGGAATGACATTTTTAATGAGTGCCTGACCGCCGCAGGCGGCAACGGCTGCCATAAAGGTGCCTGCTTCGATTTGGTCTGGGATAATGGTATAGGTGCCGCCATGCATATGTTCCACACCGCGGATTTTAATGACATCGGTGCCAGCGCCTTTGACATTGGCGCCCATTGCGTTCAAAAAGTTTGCCAAATCAACGATATGCGGTTCTTTGGCAGCGTTTTCAATGATTGTCATACCTTTTGCGAGCACAGCGGCAAGCATAATGTTGATGGTTGCGCCAACGGAAACCACATCAAAATAGATATGGGCGCCGGTCAGCCCATCCGGGGCATCGGCATGGATATAACCGCCTTCGCGGATGGAAACCTTTGCGCCAAGGGCTTCAAAGCCCTTGATATGTTGGTCAATGGGGCGGATACCGCCGAAATTGCAGCCGCCAGGCATTGCGACTTCGGCGTGATGGTATTTGCCAAGCAAAGCGCCGATGAGGTAATATGAAGCGCGGATTTTGCGCATCAGTTCATAAGGCACTTTGCCATTGGTGGCACAGCTTCCTTCGAGTTCGACAGTTGTGGCATTTGCCAGGCGCACGGAAATACCGAGTTCCCGCAGGATTTCAAGCTGTAAGGTTACATCAATGATTTTTGGTACATTTTCAATGCGGCAGGGTCCATCTGCCAATAGCGCTGCTGGTATGATTGCGACAGCGGCATTTTTTGCGCCGCTGATAGTAACTTCCCCGTTCAGGCGTTTACCGCCGTTGATGACATATTTGGTCAATTGAACCGTCTCCTTAATATAGTAAAAAGAGGATGCCTACAGCATCACTGCTTGTTATAATCATTATACAAAAGCCGCGCAGCTAATGTGATAGGCGCAGGCTAATACTTCAAACATTTTACCACAACTTATTGTGGTAAGTAAAGTGCTTTCCAATCTTTCCTTCAATATCTTCTTAACTTTGTGCCGTTTTTATCCGTCATAGGATTGATTTTTTTAGTGGATCGACAAAAAATTCCCCATTATCTGTGAGAATACGCCAAACCGGGGCAAGTGAAAGCTGATTGCCTGCGGTATCGGTCAGCAACAGTCCGGGCTGAATTTCCTGCACCTGTACATCCGGGCACAGCCCTGCGAATAAGATCAGGGCATCATTTGGGTTATAAGCGGCATATAAATTGCTTTTTATGGAATAGGGCGTATCAAACGTCCAACGCCCTGTTATTTTCACAGTTGTTTCATCAAAAGTGATTTTAAGCTGCCGGTTAAAGACTGGATAGCCTGCTGTGCGCAGGCTGACGCGCACAGTATTGTCTTCCTCCTGCCATTCCAGCCCTGGGGTCAGCATCCCTGCTTTTTGCAGCAAAGATTCCGCGCCTGTGCGCAGCTGGACATTCCCCGGTTTGTCATAATCTTTAATCAGTGCCTGCACTTCGCCCTTTTCATTCCAAATAACCGTACCTTTTGGGCTTTCAAACCGGGATTCTTCCCCATCTTCACTGCGCTCTGTGGCTTCGCCAAGCAAGGCGGCTGCCATCTCGCTTTCTTTGGTGCGGTTGCGGTCAATATATAGCTGTGGCAGCATAGCGGTTTCTGGTATTTCCATATCTGCTGCCAGTGTGACGTCATTTTTTTTGAGTACGGTTTGGATATGCTGCCGCATTTTACGTTTCCGATGGTGGGCAAAGACGGCTTTGCCCCCAAGCATACATAAAAGGAAGCTGTCCACCAGCAGTAAAATGACAATCAAGATTGTTTTGACGCGGCTCCATTGCATGGTCTGCCAGCCTCCTTTCGGTTTATTGTTGATAACACCGCACCGCGGTGTAGTTGCCGGTTTCGCCTTCCAGGTAAGCGAGAGATACCCTGCTGCTGCCCGCTGGGGCGGCTGCAGCGGCTTGCGCGCCCGGCAGGACAGGGAAACGTACCCCTGCTGGTTCAAAGGCGCGCAGATGGAGTTTTGCCGCCATGAGGCGGCTGCCTTGAAATTCAAATTCGGCAAACGGCTGCTCTTCTGATTGGACAGGGATACCGCCTACAGTTTGGATAAACGTAAAGACCCGGGTGCCATCAGCAGTTTCGGTCACATCGAACAGCATGGCTTGGGAAGTGTCCGCAAGGCTTTCCTGTGCGGTTTTGAGCAGCGTATGGGCAAAATCCGCTTGCAGGCGCAATGTGCCATTGCGCAGGATTTCGCCTGCCGTATAGACTTCCAGCCCACCGTCCACAGCAGAAGCGCGGAATTCAACCGTGCCATTGTTTGCCACATGAAGGGTGCTGTATGTTTCGACATATACCCAGCTTTGCCCATTGTCGCCGGCATAGCCGCGCACATAAGGGTCATAGTGAAAGGCGTTGAGCAGCGCGGTCAAGTCGCTGCCGCTCTGGGTGTCCAGAAAGCCGGGGTACCGCACGGAAAGCTGTTCCATCGTTTGGGTTTCGTTTTCAAACACAAGCGTATCTGGGCGGACGTTGGCATATATGCCATCTTCCCTTGCCGCGGTAAAACTGCACGCAGCAGCGGAGATTTCTATGTCCTGCCAACTGCCGGCTTTGACCGGGGCGCATAGGTAGCCGCCCTCGGTATGCAAATAGAGTTCGCCTTTTTGGGTCAGCAGCAGCACATCGGTACGAAGGGGCAAATCATAATCATGCCCCAGCCAGCCCGAAAGCAGCGACAAAGGCAGATAGCCTTCATAACCAAAGTACAGGACTTTGCCGCGCAGGGCTTTGGCAAAGTCCTGCTCGCTGCACCCGGAAAAATGGGGTTCTTCCGCAAAGGCATCGCCCATAACGCCTTCTAACGCGGCATACAGGGTGGAAGTCATTGCGCCATGGTACTGTGCGCCTGCAAGCCCATCCTCTAGGCTGACAGCAATGCGGGTAGGTTCTGCGGCGGGATCGCCGCCGGTGCGCAGTTCAAAACCATGCACACCATAAGTCAGACGCTGATAAACATGGGCAAGCA
This sequence comes from uncultured Butyricicoccus sp., assembly GCA_964017555.1. Taxonomy (GTDB): domain Bacteria; phylum Bacillota; class Clostridia; order Oscillospirales; family Butyricicoccaceae; genus Butyricicoccus_B. Next base: position 6,187 of record CAXHNU010000114.1, read on the forward strand.
ATGAATCTTCCGGCACGCTTTCCATGCTGAGGTCAGAAAGCCATACCAGGCAGGCAAGCACCACCATACCAGTGAAAAGCACCAGCAAAGCGATATTTTTCAGCAAATTTTTGCGGGTCTGGTTATCCATTGCCTGCCTCCTTCAAATCGGTTGGCAGGATAATGGTAACGGTTGTGCCTTTGCCGAGTTCGCTTTCCAGATGGATGGAGCCATGATGGGCTTCCACCATTTCCTTTGCAATGGCAAGACCCAATCCTGTGCCGCCTTTCTGACGGGAACGGGCTTTATCCACACGGTAAAAACGTTCAAACAAACGCGGCACATCTTCCGCCGGGATGCCCATGCCATCATCCTGAATGCGCAGTAAAATGGATTTTGGCATTTGCAGGGCAGCGGTTACATGGATATGTCCGCCTGCGGGCGTGTATTTGACTGCGTTGGAAATGATATTGACTACGACTTGTTCCAGCCGTTCTTTGTCGCCTGTGATATCCGGGATATCGCCTTGAAATTCCAGAGTAAGCTGGTGTCCATTATTTTCGGCATCCAGTTTCATTGCGGTATAAATGGTTTCCAACATTTCTTTCATAGAGAACCGCCGGAATGCCAGATCCATCCGTCCATAATCCAGTTTGGATAAGGTCAATAAATCTTTGACAATACGGGTCATGCGGTCTGCCTCGCCGGAAATGACGCCAAGGAATCGTTTTTCCGTATCAGCAGGCAGTTCGCCTGCGGCGTCCATCAGTGTTTCGGTATAGCTTTTGATATTGGTCAGCGGGGTGCGCAGTTCATGAGATACATTGGCAACAAATTCACGCCGTGCATCATCCAGTTTGCGCTGTTCGGTGATATCATGGATGACTGCAATGACGCCGCGTTCATCATCTGCCGCGCCATATGGCGCGAGCAGTACATTCAGCGTGCGTCCCCGGCGGATAATCTCACTGCTGACCACTTTGCGTTCATTGGCGGAAGCTGGCATTTCCAAGCCGGTAAACACTTGATTGAATGTCATGGATTCATCAAATGTAACGCCCATCAGCCGTTCGGTTGCAGGGTTCATATGGATAATGTGTCCATCTGTAGAAAATGCGGCAACGCCATCGGTCATATGCAGGAATAATGTACTTAATTTATCGCGTTCCTCCTGCACTTCGCCAAGGGTGCTTTGCAGCATTGCCGCCATATCGTTAAAGGTTTCAGTCAAACTGCCGATTTCATCGCCCGATTGGATGGGCAGCCGGTGACTAAAATCGCCGGTAGCGACAAGCTGGGCTTGTTTTTTGATGTGCTCAATCGGGGTGGTAATGGTTTTAGAAAGCAGAAAGCTAAGTAGCACTGAAACCAGCAGCCCAAACACCATGGTTTCCAGTACGATGCTGAAGAAACGCCAAGTTAGTTCTTGGATTTCCTTTTTATCGTCACAAATGTAAATGATATAATCTTGGGTGCCGCCGTCAATCGGGTAAGCGGCATCCATATAGCTGTCTATGGCGGCGTTGGTAATGCCGACTTCGCCTGCCATGGCAGCAAGCATATTGGGTGTTGTGCTAAGCGCGCCGCTTGGCGGGCGCGGACCTGCCAGGTAAGCCCCGTTTTCGTCCAGGATATAGTAGCTGCGGTGGTTGCTGATGCCAAGGGAGCTGGTATGCGCCGCAACCATTTCCTCCAGATGTTTGGCGCCATTTTCACCCTGTGCCGCCTGTTCAAGCGACACCCGCATATTATAGTCAAAAAGCCCGGTGACCTTGTCATAAAAGTCGCGGAGATAATAATTCCCCACGCTGTTGATGAGGAATGTCCCCATCACAACCATCACAGATATAATCATCAGGATGAGGATCAGCACCAGTTTCATATGCAGGCTGCGAAACATATCAGCATCCCCTTTTCCGTAAAAATCCCATTGGCGGGTTAAACGCCTTCAATCGCTTCACTGTCCGAGAAATAATAACCAAACCCGCGTTTTGTGATGATATACCGCGGCTGGGCAGGCTGATCCTCCAGTTTTTCACGCAGCCGGCGGATCGCGACGTCTACCGCGCGCAAATCGCCATAATATTCATAGCCCCACACATTTTCCATCAGTTGTTCGCGGGAAAAGACCTTGCCGGGTTCCGCGGCGAGGAAGGTTAAAATATCAAATTCACGCACAGAAAGCTCCAGCGGTTTGCCATCTTTATAGACCGCGCCGCGTTCGGCAGACACAACCAGTTTGCCTTCGGCTGGCGGCGCCTCGCCTGCGGCAGGCGCTGGCGCGCGCCGCATATTGGCTTTTACCCTTGCCATCAGTTCACGCATAGAAAACGGCTTGGTGATATAATCATCCGCGCCAAGCTCCAGCCCCGCGATTTTATCCGCTTCTTCCTCGCGTGCGGTCAGCATCAGGATTGGCACTTGGGATGTTTCACGCACCCGCTTGCAAACTTCAAACCCATCCATGCCGGGCAGCATCACATCGAGCAGGATAAGGTCTGGCGCTTTTTCAAGCGCCAGCCGCAGTCCCTCCGGGCCATCATTGGCTTCCAGCGTCTGGTAGCCTTCGCGCTGCAAATTAAAGATCAGGATATCCGCAATTGCTTTTTCGTCTTCGACCACAAGAATTGTTTTTTCCATGTAAAAACCCCTCCCACACAGGGCACATTTCCATCATTCTTACAAACAGCCTGCCTGTCCCGCCGGGTTAAACCAGCCCTTTGAGCCGTGCCCGGAATGCTGCTGTAATGGTTTTGCCATCCCGCACTTCATCGGTTTCAATCATGCGTTCCAGCTCTGTAAACGGCAATACCACCCGTTCCACAAACTCGTCCTCATCGGGCGCGGATTCGCCAGCGGTTAAATCTAAAGCGGCGTATAAATAGGTGATTTCGGTCAAAAAGCCGGGGGATGGGTACATACAGCCCAGCGGGATCAGTTTGCTCGCGGTATAACCGGTTTCCTCTTTCAGTTCGCGCAGGCCACAATCGGCAGCGTCTTCAGGGCCATGATCCATTTTGCCCGCAGGGATTTCATAAATGACCTCCCGGAAGGGGTAACGGAACTGCCGCACCAATATGACATTGCCATCCTTGTCAATGGGCAGCACACCAACGCCGCCGATGTGTTCACAGACCTCACGGTACGCGGGGTTGCCGTTGGGCAGCTCCACATCGTCCACACGGGCGCTCATAATTTTGCCGCGGAATTTATATTCCTGCCGCAATGTTTTTTCTGCAAATTCCATATCCTTCATCCTTCCTTCAATTGGATTTATAAATATCCGCGCATTCTGGCAGCAACTCAATCACAATACTGCCCCGGGTGCCAATATACGCTTCGTCGGAAAACATATGGGTGAGCTGTTCTGTGCCAGTGATTTTATACCGGCGGGTTTCCGCCGTGCGGTTGACCGCAACCAGCACCCGTTCTTCTGGCGTTGCGCGTTCATAAATCAGTACGCCGCCGCGCGCCAGCGCAAAAGAAATTCTGCCTTCGTTGAGGGCAGGGCTGCCCTCGCGTACCGCGCACAGCGCCCGGTAAAAGCTTAACAGTTCAGCATCTTCCCGCCCCCATGGGTAGGTGCGGCGGTTAAATGGGTCTTCATAGCCTTGCTGCCCGGCTTCATCGCCATAAT
>CAXHNU010000115.1:0-9785 GCA_964017555.1 uncultured Butyricicoccus sp.
ATAAGCCCCGGTGATGTTATGAATGCGTTCAAACAGACAGCGGGGCTTTTTCTTTTGGGCGGCGCCGGATATGGCGCTTTGGAAATTTTATGGCGTGGGCATACCCATTGGACAATGGTGCTGACCGGTGGATTTGTCTTTCTTGGGCTTTGGCTGCTGGATCAGCAAATGCACAGCCGTCCGGTGCTGCTGCGTTGCGCCTGCGGCATGGCATGGGTGACAGGTGCGGAATTATTGGTTGGCTTATGCGTCAATGTCAGCCTGCATATGGGTGTTTGGGATTATTCCGGCGCATGGGGCAATGTATTGGGACAGGTCTGCCCACAATATGCCGGGTTATGGTTCCTGTTATGTGCGCCTGCTATGGCGCTTGCGCGGCAAAGCGCAAACCTGCTTGCAAATCCGTATGATACCCGGTATAATACAGGGAGCATTACGGATGGAATGAGGGGAAAATATGCTTATCGCACTCGATATTGGCAACAGTCATATCCGGTTCGGCGGTTTTTGCGGGAATGAAATGCAGTTTGCGGCATCCATTGCAACGGATAGCCGCTTGACCGCGGAACAATATGCCTGTCAGTTAAGGGATGCCGCATGGCTGCATCAAATGGATATCACAAAGGCGGATGGTCTGGTTTATAGTTCGGTGGTGCCTGCTGTCACGCCAGCAATTTTAGATGCTGTCAAGCTGCTGGCAAGCTGTGAGGTGTTAGGCTTAGGACAGGGCGTGAAAACGGGGCTGAACCTGAAAGTTGACCAGCCGCGTGCGCTTGGCAGTGATTTGGTTGCCAATGCGGTATGGGCAGCCTGCCGGGGCAAGCTGCCCTGTGTGGTGGTGGATTTAGGGACAGCAACCACATTTACGGTTTTGGATCAATCCGGCGCGCTGGTGGGCACAGCCATTGCCGCGGGCGTGCGCACATCGCTGGATACCCTGAAAAATATGGCAGCGCAGCTTCCTGCCATCCGCATGGAAGCCCCTGCGCGGGGCGTGATTGGGCGCAATACCATTGACGCGATGAAATCCGGCGCGGTGTTTGGGGCAGCGGCAATGATTGACGGCATGACTGCCCGCATTGCCGAAGCGCTTGGCGAAATGCCTGATATTTTGCTTTGCGGGGGCTGTGGGCAGGCAGTTGCGCCATATCTGACAGCCGCGGCGGAATGCGACCCATACACAACCTTGCGCGGGCTGGCGGCAGTGTGGCAGAAAAACCATAAAACGGAGGAAACAGGGCGCTGATGCCCTGTTTTTTGCGTCCGTTTTAGAAAAAATAAAAATTTCGTCGAAAATGAAAAAATGAAATTGCAGACACAAGCATGGTATGGTAAAATTAGTAGTACAGGATGCTTGCATCCGGAAAAAACACACAGGCAGCGCCCGGGGCGACACTGCCGGATGACATTAAGGAGGAATTTATTTTGATGAAACGACGGATACTCAGCGCCTTGACGGCGCTGGCGCTGCTGCTGACGATGTGCCCGCTGGGCGCGCTCGCAGCCGACACAGGCGAACCGGAAATAGCGGTTGCTCCTGAAGAAGAATCAGGGTCAATTGAGTTTGTCACGGCGATACCAAGTGATATAATGTCTATTGATGTCGCTGAAACAACACAAAATTTTACGACTTTTGGTGCTCAATTAACAGGAAATGCAGCAAAAGTTTATCAGGCTTTGTGTGACAGTGGCAACATTGCTAAAATGCGAAGTGGTCAACCTCTGCAAATTACTTTAAATGAGAAGGAATTTAAAGCAGATGAATTAACAGGGGTATCAGCTTTCTGGAAAGAGAAAACAGGTTACCTAGAGGCTGCATTTGATGCAGCAGCGGCATTTGACCGCGATCATTCTGAAATTTTTTGGATAAAAAGTACAAGTGCGGGAACTTTTAGTGCTAAAAAAGGAGAAATAGTTCCGGCTGGAACAGAGATTAGTCTTGAAGCCGGAAATTATTCTACAGGTGTAACAATTACTATGGGTATAGCTTCATCTTGGGCTTCGGGTACTAATAAGCGCAGCATTACTGATGATGAACAAGCAGTATCAGCTAAAATAAGTACTCTTGTTGCAGAAGCCAATAAAAAAAGCAGTGATTATGAAAAAATTGTATATATTCATGATTGGCTGACAGAAAATAATGTTTACCACTCGGCGGCTGCTGATACTGACGGGTATTCAGATACTGATGCAACACCTTGGGAAGCAATTAGTGCATTAGATTCCAGCTTAAAACCAGTATGTGAAGGTTATGCACGTGCGTTTATGCTCATTTGTAATAAACTGCACATTCCGTGTATTTTGGTAAGTGGTAATCCCACGGCACCGCATATGTGGAACTATGTTCAGTTAAATGGCAAGTGGTACGCTGTTGACTGTACTTGGGATGATCCTGTAGTTAAAAATGAGGATGGCAGTTTAGTTACAGATATAAAAAGTACACGTGAACGCAAAGATTACTTTTTAGTAGGTGGCAATACTTTAGTAGATACGGAGGAAAACAAAACATTTTCGCAAAACCATACGCCTACGACTGATTTTACAAGCGAGGGGGCAACAAATTTTGCCTATCCCAGCTTAAATGCTGACGCATATCCCAGAAAAAAAGTTCCATATGTTAAAACTGCACCTACCGCTACTGCTACCTACGGTGATACTTTGCAAAAGGCAGCAATCAATGATACGAGCGCTGTTGTGCAGGCTAGCGAAAATGACCAAACTCCGGTTACAGGCATGTGGGCTTGGAAAGAACCAAATACTTCTGTCGGTAATGTTAAGGATGCCAACAAATTTGTTGCAGTATTTACACCCGCAAATGATGTTGCTGACACATATGACATTGTAGAAGCGGAAATTCCAGTTACAGTAAATCCTAAGTCTTTGACGGTAAACGTTACTGTTAGTCCTACAAGCAAACCCTATGATGGAAGTGCGCTTTCTCCAGATACAATTACCGTTTCGGCTACTGATGGCACTGAATTGACAAAAGATAAGGATTATACCGTAGAATATACGCCGATTACTAATGTGGGCGAAGCAACAATTACGGTTAAGCCCAAAGATGGCAGCAATTATACTTTTGATGAGGTGACAAAAAAATTTGAGGTCACTAAAAAGACCGCAACAATTACCATTACACCTAATGCGCCAATTACCTATGACGGCGATCCGGTAGCGTGCAAAAAAACTGGCGAAACCGCAGATATCAATTATACATACGATGGCGATGCAACAATAACAGATGCCAATATCAAGTGGTATCAAGCAGATGGTACAACAGAACTGGGTGCCCCCCCTCGAAATGCCGGAACTTACCAGGTTGGCGTTTCTGCTGATGGCACAAATAACGTTGATACAGTTAGCGAAAAGAAAGAGTTTACGATTCAAAAGGCAGACTATACATTTAAGCCTACGGTATCGACAACAAACTTCCAGATAGGCGAGGCTTGCCCAACAATAACATCAGGTACAGCAAAATTTGCTGGAAGCAAAACAGAAGAGGTTACTGGCACATTGACATGGCATACAGATGAAGCTTGCACAAGTGCCGTTGTAACAAAGTTTGATGAAACAGGTTCTATTTTGCTTTATTGGAAATTTACAGCTAATGCTAATTCAAACTTTGTAGCTGAACCCAAAACAGGGAGTCAAAGATTTGAAATATCGACACTTCCTACTCAAACTGTGACCTTTACTGATACGAATGCGAGTATCACAAAAACATATGGTACAGATACAGAATTTACAAATGTCGCAACCAATAAGACAGTTGAGGGCGGAGTCATCGAGTATAAGAGCAGTGATGAAAATGTTGCAACAGTAGATGGTAATGGTAAGGTTACGATTAAAAATGCAGGTACAACCGTTATTACTGCAACGGCTGCGGAAACTGAAACTCATGCAAAAGGTGAAGCAAGTTATACATTAGCAGTTAAACCGAAAACGCTTACAGATATTAGCGTAGTCATTACTAACGACCCTTCAAATAAACAAGAATTTGAGTATGTAGCTGGAGGGGTGAAGCCGGAGGTCACTGTTACATCTGATACTGTTTCAGAAGGTTTGGAGTATGTTGTCACTTATGAAAACAACGATAAAGTTGGCACAGATGCAAAAGTTGTTGTTTCAGCAAAAGAGGGAAGCAATTACACTTGGACACCCGTAAAAACAGGCTTCACAATCACAAAGGCTACATATGAAGGCGAAAAAACAGGAGAATCTTCAGCGGGCGCTGGCAAGGGCGGCACATTTGACCTGACCAGTTTGCATCTGCCGGAGGGTTGTACACTTGTACCGACATCCCCAGGCGGTATTATCACAGGTACACCAACAATTAACGATGCGAAAACACTTTTGACTTATACCATTGCAGAAAGTGCAAAGGTTGGCGAAACTGCGGAAATTACAATCAATGTAACCAATCCGAACTATGAAAATTTTGATATTAAAGTCAAAGTCACAGTATCCAATCTGATTTCGCAGGATATCATATTCCAGTCAGGCGAAGTGAAAAAGGTTTATGGCGATGCAGATTTTGCTTATCAGGCAACTGATACAGCAGGTCGTAAAATTACCTATACCAGCGGGGATATTACCATTGCAACGGTAAATGCTGAAAATGGCACTGTCCATATTGTAAAACCGGGTACGGTTACAATTACGGCAACTGCTGAATCAAATAATACCTATACACAAGCTACAGCAAGCTATACCCTGACCATTGATAAGGCAACGGTTACCATTACCGCGGCAAATAAATCCGCCTATGTCGGCGACAGCGCCCCCGCCCTTGGCAGCGGCGATTATACCATCACCGGGCTTGTCGGCGATGACAAATTAGTCGGCGATGTGAATATCGCGTATGCCTCTACCCCGGATATGTCCCGCGCAGGCACAGTCAGCATCGTGGTATCCGGCGTCAGTGTACCAAGTACCGAAAAATATAATGAAACAATCCAGTATGTAAATGGTACCCTGACCATTTCGACCCGTTCCACAAGCGGCGGCAATACCGGTTCGTCCGGCGGTGGCGGCAAACGCCGTCCAAGCGGCAGCAGTTCGTCCACCCCGACCCATACCACCACCAAAAACCCACAAACAGGCGCAGTTGTGGAAACCACTAAAAACCCGGATGGCAGCCGTACCCAGGTAACAACTGAAACCGATGGCACCGTTTCCACCCGCATCACTGATTCTGACGGCGTGGTAAGCTGCGAAGTCAGCATTCCCTCCGGTGTCAATGAAAAATCTTTGCCGATTTCGTCCCTGCGTGCGACCAAAGATTCCGCAAATGCGCCAACCCTGACGATTTTTGCCCAGGCTGATGTCAAGGTGAAAGTACCAGTCAGCAATTTGGCGCCAGGCGTTGTGGCGATTGTAGTTGGCACAAATGGACAGCAGGAAATCTTAAAGACTTCTGTACCGGAAACCGATGGTTTGTCTTTCACCGCCCATGGCGATGTGACCATTAAAATTGTAGACAACAGCAAGACATTTTCTGATGTAAAGGCATCAGACTGGCATAAAAAAGCGGTTGATTTTGCATCAGCCCGCAGCCTGTTCAAAGGCACTAGTGATACGACATTCTCCCCGGAAAGCCCCATGACTCGTGGTATGCTGGCAATGGTGCTGCATAACCTGGAGGATAATCCACCAGCGGCAAGCAATATCTATTTCCCAGATGTTGCAGCTGGCGCATGGTATGCTGACGCGGTACGTTGGGCATCCGCAAAGGGTATCATTTCCGGTTATGACAATGGTCAAGTTGGCGCGGAAGATGATATTTCCCGTGAACAGCTTGCGGTGATCTTATGGCGCTATGCTGGCAGCCCAGCGGCATCCAGCAGCACACTGAACTTTACAGATGCGGCAATGGCAAGCGGTTATGCAACCTCCGCATTGTCTTGGGCAACCGAAGTTGGGATTATTTCGGGCACTGGCAATGGCGCATTAAGCCCCAAAGCGCAAGCCAGCCGTGCACAAGTCGCACAAATGCTGAAAAACTTTATTACGGTTATGAATTAACCGGTCTTTCGTCCCTCCTGCATAAACGCAGGGGGGATGTTTTATTTTTTTTACAGGACAGAGCTTGAAAGGCTCCCTGGAAATCAGGTATAATAAAAAGACAAAAGGTGGTGGGAAGGATGAAACGCTGCATTGCTGCTGCCGGTAAAGTCAGCCGAAAACAACATAGCATAGGAGGAAATCATGACTTTATCGGAGAAAACCATTTATCCCCGCACGGGGGATAAACAAACCATCTATTTGCAGCCGGTGATTACAAACCCGCGTATTACAGTTGGCGCTTATACCATGTACAATGATTTTGTGCATGACCCGGTGCAGTTTGAGCAAAATAATGTGCTGTATCATTATCCAGTGAATGGAGATAAATTGATGATCGGCAAATTCTGTTCGATTGCCTGCGGCGCAAAATTCCTGATGGGCAGTGCAAACCATACCTTAACATCCCTGTCTACCTATCCGTTCCCATTGTTTTTTGAACAATGGGGGCTGGATAAGCGTGAGGTTGCCAGTGCTTGGGACAAAAAAGGCGACATTATCATTGGCAATGATGTATGGATTGGCTATGAAGCTGTCATTACCGCTGGCGTCACCATTGGGAATGGCGCAATTATTGGCACCCGTGCGGTTGTTACGAAAGATGTGCCGCCGTATGCCATTGTAGGCGGCATCCCAGCAAAAATCATCCGCAAACGCTATTCGGAACAAGTGATTCAGCAGTTAGAAAGCCTGCGATGGTGGGATTTGCCTGACAGCCAGCTTGCAAAGTGCCTGGGAGAAATCCGGTCTGGCAATGTGCAGGCGCTCGCCCAAAAGATAAACGCAATCAAATGATGAGAAGAAGGAGAAATAAGGTTATGAAATTCCGTTTTGCGCACAATAACTTTAATGTGAAAGAGATGGAACGTTCACTCCAGTTCTATCAAAAAGCCCTTGGGCTGAAAGAAACCCGCCGCATCAATGCAAAGGATGGTTCATTTATCATCGTATTTTTGTCGGATGGCGTCAACCAGCATCAGCTTGAGCTGACTTGGCTGCGCGATTGGGATAAAGAATACGATTTGGGGGATAATGAATTTCATCTGGCAATGCGCGTGGATGATTTTGAAGCAGCACATACCCTGCATGAAGAAATGGGCTGTATCTGTTTTGAAAACCCGGATATGGGCATTTATTTTATCGCTGATCCGGATGGTTATTGGATTGAAATTGTCCCATAACAGGGGACAGGCGCTTGCCAAATGGCTTTGGCAGGCGCCTTACGTTTGTCGAAAACTGTAACTGATTTTTTCCTTTACATTTTGAAAGGGATGTGTTATAATGCTCGCAGTCCTTTTTATATGCAAATGAAGGAGGCTGATTGCAATGCGTGCGCATAAGCGTACAAAATGTATTTACAGGGCTGTTTTATCCATCTCCCTTGCGGTATTATGTCCGCTGCTGACTCATGCGTCAGCGGCTGCCAGCGTCATGCAGCGCAGCGGGCTGGTGTATGTCCCCAGCCATTCCGTATTTTTTGCGGATGTTGATGAGCATCTCTCATGGGTGGTTCAGCCAGTTGACTATTTGGCGAATGCTGGCATTGTCAGCGGTACAGACCATTGTGTATACAGCCCGGAAGATAAGTTAAGCCGGGCGGATTTTGTCACCATGCTCAACCGTGCTTACGACATGGAGGAATATGTCGGCGGCGGCAGCTTTTCTGATGTGTCAGAAAACGCGTATTACAGCAGCGCGGTCAGCGCTGCAAAAAATCTGGGCATTGTATCTGGTGACGCCAAAGGCAAATTTGACCCCAAAGGCGAACTGACCCGGCAGGATGCAATGGTCATGCTGCGCCGCACATTGAATAAATCCGGGCTTTTGTTTGAACCGGGTGATTTGGGCGTATTCTCTGATGCGGAAAGTATTTCCCGCTATGCGCAGGGTGATATTGCCGCATTGGCAAAAGCAGGCGTTATCAGCGGCGCAAATGGCAAGCTGAATCCCAAACAGCCAGTGACACGGGCAGAAATGGCAGTCATGCTGTACCGCGCAATGATGTTGGAACCTGATAAAGATGGCAACCCGGCATATATGCAGCGTGACAATGTGGTCAACCTGTGCGTAGGCAATGTATTTTATGCCAATGTTACGGTAGAAAACGCAGCGCAGGGACAAAAACTCTCTGGCCTGTATGCTTGTGAGGAAATGCAGGGCGAAGGGGAAGATTTCACCGTAAAACTTGGTGAGTCCCGCGCAATGGATCAAAAAGTGGATTGGAAAAATGGTATCTTAACCGTCAATGGGCAGGCCGTTACCGTGGCGGAGGACTGCGATGCCGTATCCATTAGCCCATATGGTTTGATTTCCGATGGGCTGGTATCCACAGGCGAAGCCTACAGCACGGCGGCAGTATCCCTGGTGGATGGCGTTGTGACCGCAGTTTATTACCAGAAATAAGAAAGTTATATAGAAAAGCTCCCATGCCAAGGGCAGGGAGCTTTTTTGCGTGCTGAAATAGACAAGGGCAAAGGCCGTTACGCAAGTTCCCAATGCAGATCACCCCAGGAGGTAGGTTCAAAACGCCTCTTCCTTCTCCGGCTTGAAAGTGTATCATAAAGGCAAACAGGCTGCAACCATTTATCTTTCAAGATTGCTTGATGCAGCGGCAAATCAGCATAGCAAGATGGCGCGGAACGTGCTATAATCATAGGAAAAAGGGGGGAAGCAGATGAAAGGCTGGATATACCAGCAGGAAGATTTCTGGGAAGGCTATGAAAAAGAATACAGCCGAATGCTTTGGGGACAGCAAGTGACGGTTTACCTTTCTTATAGCGCCGCAGAAAAAGCAGATGCAGCGCTGCCGCAATTTGAAGCGCAGGTATGTCGCTGCCTGGAATGGCTGGATGCCCGGCAAGATATGCTGTTTGAAGCCATCCATGCCGCTGGGCTGTATGCGCTTGCGCTGGAACGGCTGGCAGACATCCCTGTGGAAGAACATGGGGGCAGCCGCTTTTATGCCCTGGCAGATGGGCTGCTGCCATATCCATTGTCCCCACAAGGGTTTCATCAAACCCTTTGCCTGGAGGGGCTAAGCGCGATCGCGGATGATGGTTCAGCCGAAGTGCTACTGGATATCTTTTTGGGTACCCAGCCGGATATTTTTGCATATCATTCCATTGAAGCGTTTGTCTGCGGGCAAGAAGGGGTTTATACATTGGAAGTCAATGGGCTGGCAGGCTAAAGCCTAAAATTTTTAAGCAGGTGAAAAAAATATGGCGATAACATTAACCTTTTTCGGGGAATTACCGATAAATATTATGAAAGGGCTGTCTGCGCGCTGGGGCTGGCAGCAGCCAAAAACAAAAATTAGAAAAGGCGGAATATAATATGGGCAACGACATGATGGAAGCGTATTTGTTTGAAATGAATACGCTGCTGGAACAGGTGGATGAGCTTGTTTTATCCGCTGAAAAAGAAGGAAGCTTCTCGGAAGATGAAGTCAATGAAATCTTCCGGATCATGCATACGTTCAAAGGTTCCTCTGCTATGATGGAATTTAATTCCCTCATGACGGTCGCACACCGCGTGGAGGATTTATTCTTTATCATCCGTGAGAAATCCATGGATGTGATCCCAGAGGAACTCCGACCGGAATTATTTGACCTGATTTTCCAGTCAATCGACTTTTTCCGTGGAGAAGTCGAAAAAATAGAGAATAACCAGCCGCTGACCGAGGATATCAACGGTTTGCTGGCAAAGGTAAACGCATTTTCAGA
>CAXHNU010000116.1:0-9725 GCA_964017555.1 uncultured Butyricicoccus sp.
ACAGCCTTTGTCGCGCAAAGTGTTGGCATGGACTATGTGGGGCCGTTTACATTCAATTCAGTGCGCAGTTTTATTGGCGCACTTACCCTGCTGCCCTGCATTGCCCTTCTCAAACATCTCCATGGTGATATAAGGGGCAGCATCAGCGGTAACAGGAAAACTCTGCTGCTGGGTGGCATTTGTTGTGGGTTAGCGCTTGCGGTTGGCAGTTCGCTTCAGCAAATTGGCATCCAATATACGTCTGTTGGCAAAGCGGGATTTATCACCGCACTGTACATTATTATTGTGCCGCTGCTGGGAATTTTTTTGAAAAAACGGATTGGCGCTTCGGTATGGCTGGCTGTTGCGCTGGCGGTTGCCGGGATGTATTTGCTGTGTATGACAGAACAATTCGGTTTTACAAAAGGTGACTTGTATATTTTAGTCGGTTCACTCGCATTCTCGTTCCATATCCTTATCATTGATTATTTTTCCCCGCGTGTGGATGGCGTATGTATGAGCTGCATTCAATTTTTTATCTGTGGTTGTGTTTGTGCTGTGCCTATGCTGCTGTTGGAACAGCCTTCTTTATCAATTATCTGCGCTGCTTGGGTACCTATCCTGTATGCAGGTGTCCTGTCCTGCGGCGTTGCATACACATTACAAGTCATTGGGCAAAAACACTGTCCGCCAACTATAGCAGCATTGCTGCTTAGCCTCGAATCGGTCTTTTCTGCCCTTGCGGGCTGGGTGATTCTGCACCAGGCGCTTTCCCTGCGGGAAATTATTGGATGCGTGTTGGTGTTTGCAGCAATTCTCCTTGCGCAGCTTCCGCCAGAATGGTTCTGCCGGGGCAAAAAAACATAACCCATTTTACAGCACATGATAAAGATATGCAGGATTCAGAAAACGATGCATGGGCATTCTATCCATGCGTCGTTTTATTTTATCAGGGAACCAAATATCCTCCGACAGTATGGAAGGATATTTGGTTCTCTGCTGGGCAATGCTTTTAATGTTATTGCTGATGCTGCTGCCTGTATTCGCTTGGTGTGCATCCCTTGAGTTTTCGGAAAGTCTTGGTAAAATAGCTTGTTTCTTGGAATCCACACAATGCACCGATATCTGCAATCTTCTGGTTTGTAGATACAAGCAGTTCTGCTGCATTCTGAATCCGGAACTGATTGACATATTGTATAGGTGGCATTCCAATGACACTTCGAAAACATCGCAGGCATTCGCTTTCACTGATTGCGGCGCTTTGCGCAATTTTTGCTGTAGATAACTGCTCACTGCAATGCTCCTGGATATAACGAAGCATATGTTTCATCCGTTCTGCATCCCGCAGGGCTTTGCCAGAGGGTATTTTAGGCTGTGCATCTAGGCGGTGCTGCATAATCAGGAATATCAGACGGGATAAGGCATCCCGCACCTCAAATTCGTAGCCTGGCTGTTCACCAACGCAAGACTGCCAGACATGGCGTATATATGCGATTGCCTGTCGCTGGCAAGCGTCAGCACAAGTGAAAAGAAGGCAAGGCAGAGATAAGTCATCGGCAAGAGGCTGCAAATATTTTTGCCAGAAAACGCTTTCCATACTGCCGCCAATCAGCCGTGGATGGAAAACCATCGCATTGATATGGCAGTTTTGGGTTTCTGTATGTGAAAAACTGTGAAGTACACCAGCATTAATGAACACCCCTTGCCCTTCATGCAATATATAGCTGCTGCCGCCGATAGAAACTTGGGCATTGCCAGACGCGATAAATTCCAGCTCCATTTCATCATGCCAGTGCCAAGGGACTTCCATTTCATCCAGATTGACATCGGAACACTGGATGGGGAATTGTGGTGACCCAAATTCCCTCAGTTGGCGTTTTTGGCTGTTTGTTACAACAGCGCATTCATTGGTGATTATCATAGTGTACCCTCTACTTTGACGGTTTTATACCATATATCCGGCGGTTTACTGCTAACAAATCGCCAGCTATGATGGTATAATGATATCACAAACAAGAAAGAAGCGCAAGCGGAAACCATCCGCAGCGCAGTGATAACCATGTATTGCCACAAGCGCTTCCAAGCGCGGCAGAAAGGAGATTTTGGATATGTTTAAGATTTTAAAAATGCACGATGCAGACCGCTTTCTGAAAATTGTTGAACAGAGCCAAGGGCAGGTGCTGGTACAATTGCCCGATGGCAGCCAATGCGATTTGAAACAAAACCATGCTGCAAGGGAAATTGTCCGGACGATGCAGCCACGCGAAGGCGGCATATGCCTTGATTTGTCTGACAAAAGGGATCTCCCCGCATTTATTCGCTATATGGCGCAGGAAAAACCAGCCTGACCCTTTCAGGGCATCCATGTGTAAAGCTTAAAACATTAACAGGGCGTATCAAAGACCATTATGGTCGCGATACACCCTGTTATTTTGCCTGCAAAATAGGTTTTAAAACTGTTTTGCCTTTATGAATACGCTCAGTTTTTTGTATACCAGCATGGTAATCACAGTAATGATAATCCCTTTGATGATATTGAATGGCAGCACGCCAATCAGAAGATATGTGCCCATACCAGATATATATGGATTAATTTCGGCACACATCCCAAAAATCGCCTCCAGTGGCATCATCATGACCTTTGAGTAGAATGGGATGATAATAAAATAATTGGTCAGCATCCCAGCGCACGCCATTGCCAGCGAACCTGCGGCGCAGCCAAGCACCGCACCTTTACGGGTGCGGTGATGCCGGTAAACCGTTACTGCTGTCACCAGCAAGACAGTTGTCAAGATAAAATCCTGTAACTCCCCCGAACCGCCGCTTTGCGTCATAGTGACATGGATGAAATCTTTAATCAGTGTCATGATGATCCCTGGACCAATCCCAAAAATAAACGCGCCAATTAAAATGGCAGCACCACTCAAGTCAATTTTGAGAAATGGCGGCATAAGCGGCACTGGAAATTCAAAATACATCAGCACTGCGCCAATTGCGGCAAAAAGAGCTGTATAGGTAATTTTCATGGTTTTTGTCATCGGGAAATATCCCCTTTCTCTAAATGATAATACCCAAGCCGCTGCAAAACCTGTTCTACCTCCACCCGGTTGCTGACTGCATTGATAAAATCAAGCAGCGCATTTGCAGATAAATACTGCGGCAGTCCCAGCGCTTGCAGCAAGGCATGGCGGCGCTGCGCGCTGCCTGCCCCGCCAGAAAGCCCCAATGCGTATAAATCCGCTTTTTTCAGCGGTTCCCCCCATGCGGCAGTCATTTCCGCATTCAAAAAGGTTGCGCCTGCACGCTGTAAAGCTTTCAGCAAGATTTGCTGTGGCATCCCTTCCACGCCCAATTTTCCTTCCTTTGAAGGATGGCGTTTGCGTGGTTCTTTGCCAAGGATTTCTGGAACATATGCGTGTTTCACTTGCGCTTTTGGTAATGCGCCGCGCAGAAAACCGCGAATCGTACACCCCGCGCCATCACTGTCTGTCAGGATAAGGATACCACGGTGTGCCGCAATTTTCCGAATCATTTCCAGACGTTCCTTGTCTTTAAAAATACGGAACCCACCTGTTTCAAGGATCACAGTATCGACAAGCTGACGCAGTGTATTGCAATCATATTTACCTTCTACAAGGATTGCTTCTTTGATTTGAATCATGTTATCCCCTCAAAATTTGAAGCCATTTCCAGCAATGCAAGTTCCAGCAGCTTTGTCTTATCTGCTGGGCTGCTTTTCAAGGCGCTATCAGTTGCCGCGCAAATGCGTACTGCTTCACGCAGCCAATTCAAACTGACACCTTGTGCTGCTTCGGTCAATTTCCTTGCATAAAAACTGGAGTTTGACCCAATCATCGCATACAGCTCCTTGCTGCCCCCATGGGACTGTTGGCTAAGTTTTGCCGCATATAACCGCTGGATATGCCGCAAAATCGCCGAAAAAATCATAACTTCTGTATTTTTCTGCGCCAATAAATCGCCTGTAAGTGCAATGGCTTTGTCAAACCGGCGCGCTGTAATCGCATCTGTCAGATCGAAAATAACGGCATCCAGCACCCGTGTACAAACAGCGTCAATATTATACCGTTTAATTTCATCCAAAGTGCAATGGGCTGCTGCTTTTTCAATTTCCGTCACAAGATTTGTCATAGATGTGCCGCATAGGAAAATAAAATAAGCGCAGGTATCTTGGTCAATATCCTTGCCAAGCGCACGCACCCGGCGGCGTATCCACGCGATTAAATCCCGTTCCCCCAAATGCGAAAACTCTGCAAAACAAGCGGTTTTATCAAGCAAAGTGTGCATTTTGGTGCGTTTATCCAGCTTAAATGGCAGGATATCATAATAAAATACCAGGCAAATATATTCCGGCAAATCGCTGAGCAGTTCTGCCAGCATTCCCTGAAATGCCGCAGGCGGCTTATACAAATCAAAATCTGTCACAACCACCAACTTGCGTTCCGCAAAAGCTGGGCAGCTTTCCACAGCTTCCGTTAAATTTTCCGGCAATAAGCCTTTTCCCTCCAACTGGATGAGATTAAACTCCGCAAAAGCTTCATCTACCAATGCAGTTTCTATCTCATGCAGGTAATAACTTTTCAGATAGTCTTCATCACCATAAATGATATAAAGCTGCTGAAGATTGCCAGACTGCAAATCTTTTTTCAAAATATTTGCGCCTTCAGGTTTCTTTTTTACTGCCATGCCATACGCCCCCTTTCCATCATCGCAACATACTGAATATCACCTTCGGTTTTGGTGGAACGTATGGGTATTGCGCCGGAAAAATCGCTGCTGCTCCAACCGGAGGACAGGATAATTTCTTCTGGCTGTATGGTTTTTATCGCAGCAGATAACAAATCATCATTGCTGGCAGCACCATCGGAAAGTACAAGCTGTGTGCAGCAAAGCTGTGCTGTGTGTAGAAAAGCTTCTGTCATTTTTGGGGTAAAGCTGTGCAAATCCAACAGGTCAATGCCATGCCTTTTGATATGCACACCCAGTTTACGCGGTATGCCGCCAATCAGTGATAATCCCAGCAAATCTGCCCCGACAGGTCGTTCTTCTGCCGCCTGCCAAGTTGTTACTGGTATGCCGCCCTGTGCCGCGACAGATAGGACAGCGTCCCCGATTTCGCTTTGTTGTGTGCCTGCGGGCAAAACCATCTGTCCAACCGGAACCGCAGATAATAATTCCGGCACATTGCGTGCATGGGCTTTATCCAGTGCGGTTAAAACCAGCAGATCAATATCCGCAAAGTTATACCAATCCATGTATTCCCGTATTTTATCTGCTGCATTCACATATCCGCTGCCAGAACAGTCAATCACGGCAAACTGTTCCCGCCCTGCGGCAATGCCAATTGCCTGCCCGCTGCCGCAGGAAAAAACCGTTACTTCATACCGGTTTCGCATCGCCTGGGCATTTGCATAAATTGCGATTGCTGTAATGCCGCATATCAGCACAGCAGCATATTGCGCCGGGAACCGCTTTTTTGCAAGCAGTTTCACCAGAATAATGCCATAAATCAGGATAATTGCCGCTTTGACAAACCAGCTGTCCCAATGGAGCAGTAACGAAGTCCATTTGCCTAGCAGCCCAGCAATATAGAAAACGTATGCACTAAACCCATGGCATAAAACGGCCAGCAGCCCGCCAAGCACTGGCACACTGCCAATCAGGCATAACAAAAACCCAAGGATAAACGCAAGCGAAAATACGCTGATGGTGAGCAGGTTTGCAGGCAAAGTTGCCGCAGAAATATATCCAAACGAAGCAAACAGCACTGGCATTGTAAAAACAGTGGCACTCAATGAGCAGGAAACCGCACCAGTAATCGCATATGCAAGGCGTTTGGAACGGCGTGATTTCAAATACGCCTGAAATGGGCTTAATAAGCCTTGCTGAATCTTCCTACCCAGCAAAACAAGCCCCAGTGTTGCCAAAAATGATAACTGCAACCCTGCGCTGCCAAGCGCATATGGGTTAAGCAGCAAAAGGAATACGAGCGCAGCGCAAAGCGAATGCACCGCGCTGTTTTCCAGCCGTAAAAAGAAACCAAATGCCGCAAACGCATACATAATCGCGGCACGGATGACCGATGGGGTTGCACCTGCCATTGGCACAAATACAACAAGCGCAGCCAGTGATAAGATTAATCCAAAACGCCGTCCAAATACCAAAATAAAAAATGCAACCAAAAAGCCAACGTGCATCCCTGAAACCGCCATAATATGGCTTAGCCCTGCCTTTTGAAAATCCTGCCGGTCATAAACAGAAAGCCCTTTTTTATCGCCAAGCAGCAATGCTTTCAAAAAAGATGCAGTCCGTGTGTCCAAATGTTCATCCAGACGGGCTTTCAGCCCTTGTGACCAAACCAGCGGACGCAAATAAAATGGGGCTTCCCTTTTGTCCACCGCAAGATCATAATCACAGGAAGCTAGGATATGAAAATTCCGTTCCGCATAATATTCCGCACGGTCAAAGCCGCCATTCGATGAACCGCGGTAAAATGTAAAATAACCTTTTACCGCATCCCCTGGTTCAAGTGTTTGTTCTGTCAGCGGCAGATATGCCATGATTGTAAAGGATGGCAGCCAAAACCCAAGCCCAGATTCTTTGCAATGCACACGCAGCGCTGCTCGTTGTGTATCCTCATAACGGTCAGCATAGCTAATTACCGTTGCGGAAAGAGTTGCGCCTTTTCCATCTAACCCTTCTAAGGGTTT
Source organism: uncultured Butyricicoccus sp. (assembly GCA_964017555.1). GTDB lineage: Bacteria > Bacillota > Clostridia > Oscillospirales > Butyricicoccaceae > Butyricicoccus_B. The sequence goes on from CAXHNU010000116.1 coordinate 6,708, forward strand.
ATGGATAAAATCCGCATAACAACCGGCATATAAAATCCCTGTGCCAATGCCAAGCGCGACACAGATTGCAATCCAGCCTTTTTTGAAATGCCTTGAAACCAGCCAGATAATTGGTACAAATATCAAATAATAATACGGCAAATCAAATGCCAGTTGCACCCCAACCGCCAATGCAAACGATGCCGTAAACAGGGGAAAATACCATTGCACTGAAAAAACCCCCTTTTCATGATAGCAGGAAAAGAGGGGGAGCAGGCGTTTTTTCCCGCTTCCCCCCATTTCACAAGGGAATCAGCCTGGCGGCCAAGTCATGTCGCGCCCTGCAAGCACATGGAAATGCAAATGGAACACAGTTTGCCCAGCTTGTTCCCCGCAGTTTGCAACCACGCGATAACTGCTGATGCCCAGTTCCTTTGCAACCTTTGCAATGACAGCATAGCAGTGCCCAACAATGGCGGCATTGCTCTCATCAATGTCAAGCGCACAGGCAATATGCGTCTTTGGGATAACCAGGAAATGAGTTGGCGCCTGCGGCTCTAAATCATAGAACGCATAGCACACATCATCTTCATAGACCGGTTTGGATGGAATTTCTTTACCTGCAATTTTGCAGAAAATACAATCACCCATAATGGCAAGCCCTCCTTTCTCAAATTATTTCGCTTCAATCTGTTCGGCAATGATGTTATTCACTGCTTCTAATGCTTCTTCCAGTTTTCCTATGTTTTTGCCACCAGCGGTCGCGCTGTCTGGACGCCCGCCGCCGCCGCCGCCGCAAATGCTGGCAACCGCTTTAATGATTTTGCCTGCATGGGCGCCCAGCTTCACCGCATCCGCGCCGCAGACACACAGGAAATTGATTTTCCCGCCGATAACAGAAGAAAGGACAGCAACCATATTGGGTTCGCGCTCTTTGATGGTATCGCCCATCTGCCGCATGGTATCCATATTGATATCGTCAAGTTTTGCCGCAATGACATTTACACCTTTGACATCACGCGCCGCGTTGAACAGGTCAAATAACTGTCGGTTTGCAATTTTTGCGGACAACTTGTCCAGATTCTTGCTCATATGGCGCATCTCACCCATAAACTGTTCTACTTTTTGGAACAAGTCAGCCGGTGTAGTTTTCAACGCTTTGGCAACTTCCATCAATGTGCGCCGCCCTTCATTGAGGAAATTCAGCACACCTTTACCTGTTACCGCTTCAATGCGGCGCACACCTGCGGCAACAGAAGCTTCACTGACAATTTTGAACATCCCTGTTTTCGCGGTATTATCCAAATGCGTGCCGCCGCACAGCTCCACAGAGAAATCGCCTGCCTGCACTACGCGGACAGTATCCCCATATTTTTCGCCAAACAATGCCATAGCGCCGCGTTTTTTGGCTTCATCAATCGGCATTTCCTCGGTAATCACTGGATAGCCTGTCAAAATGGCATCATTGACAATGTTTTCAACCTGATCCAGCTCATCAGCTGTCAGCGCTGCAAAATGAGTAAAGTCAAAACGAACATGGTCAGCATCCGTATAAGAACCAGCCTGCTCGACATGGGTACCCAGCACGGTACGCAATGCTTTTTGCAGCAAATGGGTTGCGGTATGTGAACGCGCAATCGCCTGGCGGCGTTCCATATCAATTTTTGCATTCACAGTATCTTCTACTGACAGCACACCTGATTCAACCACACCAGTATGCAGGAATTTGCCGTCTTTGGTTTTCTGTACATCATCAATCTTAACCACAGTACCTTTCTCGCTGGTCAAAGTGCCATGGTCAGGCACCTGCCCGCCGGATTCCGCATAAAATGGCGTATGGTCAAGCACAACCATTACTTTTTCCCCGGCTGCCGCGGAACCAGCAAGTTCCCCGCCTGCGACAATTGCAAGCACTGTTGCAGGTTCTTCAAAGGTGGTATAACCATCAAACTGGGTTTTCATGGCTTTATCCAGCCCAAAGTTTTCCGATACCCAGCCTAAATCGCCCATTTTTTTGCGGTCCTCACGAGCACGCTTGCGCTGTTCATCCATCAGCGCTTTAAAGCCTTGCTCATCCGTAGTCATGCCCTGTTCTTCCAAAATTTCTAAGGTCAAATCAATCGGGAAACCATAGGTATCATATAGTTTAAACGCATCTGCGGCGGGCAATTCGGTTTTGCCTTCTGCTTGGACAGCCGCAATCATATCATTCAAAATGGACAAACCAGAATCAATGGTTGCATCAAACCGTGCTTCCTCCATTTCGATCACCTTATGGATATAAGCACTTTTTTCACGCAGTTCCGGATAAGCATCCCCGCTTTCCTGAATGACAGTATTGCAGACATCATTGAGAAACGCATGGTTAATGCCAAGCAATTTGCCATGGCGTGCGGCACGGCGCAGCAAGCGGCGCAATACATAACCACGCCCTTCATTTGATGGGATAATCCCATCACAAACCATCATAACTGTGGAGCGGATATGGTCAGTAATGACACGCAAAGACACATCCGCTTTTTCATCCTGATGATACTGCACACCCGCAATTTTTTCAATATGCTTCATGATATTGCGCACAGTGTCCACTTCAAACAGCGACCCGACACCCTGCACCGCGCAGGCAAGGCGTTCCAGCCCCATGCCGGTATCAATATTTTTCTGTACAAGTTCCGTGTAATTGCCATGGCCATCGTTATCAAATTGGGAGAAGACATTGTTCCAAATTTCCATATAACGGTCACAATCGCAGCCAACCGTACATCCTGGTTTGCCGCAGCCGCATTCTTCGCCGCGATCAAAATAAATTTCAGAACATGGGCCGCAGGGACCGGAACCGTGCTCCCAGAAATTATCTGCTTTGCCAAATCGGAAAATGCGTTCCGCCGGAATGCCGATATCCTTATTCCAGATTTCAAACGCTTCCTCATCGTTTTCATAAATCGATGGGTACAGCAAATCTGGATCTATGCCAAGCCATTCCGGGCTGGTTAAGAACTCCCAGCTCCAAGCGATCGCCTCTTTTTTGAAATAATCGCC
>CAXHNU010000117.1:0-9514 GCA_964017555.1 uncultured Butyricicoccus sp.
TCATTATTGGAATATCCCATACTGCCGCCCATCATTAAAATGGTTGGACGGCTTGGGTCTATGGAAAGCTGTGCGGCAGCATCTGCCCGGCAAAGCTGCTGATTGAACTTCGGGTGAATTGGTATGCCAAAATGCAGCAAACGGCTGGATTCAATGCCGCGCCGTAAGCAGCGGTGATGCAATAATTCACTTGCTGTGACGACATAATCAACATAAGGCACATTTTCCCAATATGGATGAATGGTATAATCGGTGATAATTCCAATGGTTGTGGTTGTCAGCAAACCGCGCTTTTTGATTTCATTGATCAGCTGTGCCGCAAAAACATGGGTGCATACCAATACATCCGGATTAAAATCTGTGACCATACGGGCAAATTTACCTGCCCCCAAGGCATTGACAATATGGATAATACTGATTGGTGTTGTAAAATAGCTGCTGCCATGCCGCTCTGCCAGCGCATAAACCAGGCGGTATAATTCTTTGGTGTGCCGGGAGGAAAACAGATAGCCTTTATCAATTGTCCCCTTGACAAGGCGGTTGATATATTCATATACATCCAAGGTCTGCACTTGTGCCCCACGTGCTTTCAGTTCATCCCCAACCGCTTTTGCTGTTGCATGATGCCCGAACCCAGCGGTTACGGACAGAATCATCACTTTCATATCTTCAAAAGCTCCTTTGATTTTTTCGGATTGCCATGTTTTATTGTACTCCGTTTACTGCAAAAAATCAAGGAATGGACAAAAACGAATCCCTTTTCAGAAAAGCGTTGTTTGATTTCTGGATTGCGCCATTCCCCAAAATCAGATTGATGCAGCCGCTATGATATGCTATAATCAGTTCAACCAATCGACATTCTTTAAGGGGCAAAAAATATGAGGCAAGTTGAACAATTAAATGTTAGTTACAGCACAAGAGAAAACCGCTGTTCCGTTTTTGTTGGCGTTTGCAAATCACGGGAGTTGTTTGAGCAATATTGGGAAAAGGATTATGAACTGCTATGGGACGACTATATCGGTTTTGAAATGGGCATTGATTTTGGTATCAATACTTATGATGAAGATTTTGCCGTTATGGTATTTCAAAAAAATTTAACCCGGAAAATTGATGAACTCGTCAAAAACGCGGAAACTTTTGACATTGATGCACTCAAGAAAATATATCCTGATGGGCTGGATAAACCTTATAATGCAATTATCATTTTGCATAGAATGATTTATAATGGTGCAATCAAGGAAGTGCAAAACGAAACCTTTGGCAACTTCAAATTTTTAGGTGTATTTGATAGCTGGTAACAATCATAAAAAATGCCCCCTGATATGGGGACATTGGATTTCTGTAATTTTTACATTGAATGCACGTTGACCGCTCGGCTAGCACCCAAGCGGTCAACTGAATGTTGATATCGTGACGGGCAGCTGACCATGCTATGGCAGCGCCTTTTCTTTATGATAACCGATTGTTTGTATTTTTGTCAAGCTGCTGATACAAACATAGTTTCTATATAAACCCATATGCGATAATAGACCAGCTCCTGCCTTAACGGCTGCTTTTTTCATAAAGATAACCCTTTTCCCGCAAAGCCTGTTCTACCCGCTGGAAAACCACTTCATTTTTGCAGCGGATACGGTGTAAATGTATGCCATCGGTCAGCGCGGATAATGGGCGCGCATGAGAGGTTTCCAGCTTGCGTAAAAACTCATCAATATCAAACCGGGAAAATAAATGCAGCGGCGCGGAAATTTCCCCATAAACCGAATGGTCTACAGTTACATCAATCACACCGCCCCCATGGTCAATCACTGTATATAATTCATCCGCAACCTGTGCCGCATTATGGGTGCAGGCAAGCGAATGCTCAAAATAATCGCTTTCTTCTTCTCGTTCCAGGATATACCCGCGCGGCGTTGCTAAAATATGCTGCCCTGCTGCGCGCATCAGCGCAATATCCCCAACAATAATCTGTCGGCTGACTGCAAATTCCATCGCAAGATTGCCTGCGCTTAATGGCTTGTCCGCACTGTGGAGCAAGCTTTTTATTTTGTCCCGCCTTTCTGCCGCATTCATGCGCAATTCCTCCTGTTGTGGCTTAATAACACTGTAATATCAGCCATGCTTTATCAAAATCACGGTTTTCCAAATCCTGCTGCCGGATATAAAAATAAATCCGCCCGGAATCGCCAAATATCAATTCAAATGAACCTGCCATAAAGCTGTCCATCTGAAACAAAAGTTTCCATTCGCTTTCCTGCCCGTTTAGTGCTTCGGATTTCTTTGCCGCTTCCCCTTCCAGCGGCCCGCCGCCGCAGTAAATCCCATTTGCAACACGGGTGCATTCCCAAGTCATATCGCCTTGGATCACATCGGCATAGCCAAGCAGTTTGGAGCTATTTTCCGGTGTTTCATAGCCGTATAGAACCCTTTCTTCCGCATATTCATCATAAAAACTCTGTCCAGGATCAATATTATGCTGTCCGGCATACTCCTCATAATCCGGGACATTTTTCATTTGTCCCAATGTGATATTTAACCGCGGCAAACGGCAATATTCTTTCAGTTCATCCGGGAAATCGGATGGATGGAGTGCTGTACTGTCCTCAAACCAATAAACCCTTGCACAACCTTTATCTTGTGGGTCAAACCCCCAAAATTGTTCATCCAAATCGTAAAAAAATGAAAGTACGCCATGGTCTGGCAGTTCATGGGCGCTGTCATATGCGGCAAGTTCCGCACAATCAAACTGCGCAAGGAATGCAAGCGGCGCTGAAAATTCCTGTTTCTCCTGCCCATCCTGAAAGGTAAACCATGGCCATTGGAACCCTTCCGGTACATCAGGCTGTCCGCCAAAATGGGTCAGTCCCGTATTCTCCTGCTGCCCGCCAAATTCACAAGTGATTGCATTGCGCTGTATCTGCTCAAATAATTTTTCAAAATCCATATTCCTGCCTCCTGCTTATTTAAAAACGATACTACCAAAAGTATACCGTTTTTTAGATAGCAGTGCAATAAAAAAACAGCTTATCCTGCTATGAAAATTATCATACTTACAAAAAGCAAACTGCCCAATACAATCACGGTTTTTCCTGCTGTACGGATCAACCTGTTGTATTGGGCGATTTGCTTCAAGAGGGATATATTTGCGCCGGTTTATGGATTATCCATAAACCTTTGCAACTTCTTCACGGGCAATTTGTACCCAGCGTGAGGCATTTGCCGGGTTATGCCCAAGGGTATGGTTATCTTTCATCAGCAACTCTACAATGTTGCCATTTTGTTTGCAATATGTCAAGATATCATGCAAATTTTTGCGGATATATTCTTTATCTGGATTGGGCACCGCGATATCTGTCGGGCTGACTTTATAGCAGTATACATAATCATGCCCCAAAATATCGCTCATCTTCTTTTTATCTGCCCATTGGGATACAGAAACACGACGCAGGCGTGGAATTGCTGCTTTGACATATTCCCAGCGTTTGTCTAAGCCTTCGCAGCAGCCATAATAGTTCAGTCCAAACCGCGACGCAAGTTCACTCTGATAAGGCAGGATAAATTCTTTGACCATTTCGGGTGAAACTTCACTGGTTTCCTGTGCTTCATTGAAGCCCCACATATCCATCAGCTTGACTTGCCCCGGCACACCGTGCAGCTCATCGGTAAAACCAATGCCGCCGGAACCAATATACATACTTTCACAGTTGTTTGGCAGCAGACCATTCTGCTCGAGATAGTCAAACTTTTTCAGATAGCCATCGGTAAACAGCCGCATCATATGATGCACCTGATCTGGGTAATCATAAAAATCGCACATCATGTTTTCCATGCCGCGCAGGTTGCAGTAAGACAGGGAAAGATCTGGCGACCACCACCATTTATGCCGGAATTCCACCGTTAAAATGCCATCAAATACTTGCTGTGCAAGTTCAAAAGCGGCATTTGATGCTTCCCAATCAATATGGATTTCCGGTGTCTTGATATATTCTGCCAAATCCAGTTCTTCAAATTCATCTTCCATATCTGCAAAGGGGGATTTCCACACATAGGCTTCGCCTTTTGTCGGGTCGCCAATGCGTTCTTCTGCAACGCCCCAGCCAGTATCTACGGCATAATATGGCAGATACAATTTGGCTTCTACCACTTTGTCATCGTGCAGGGTTTCTGCCCAATAGATTTCTTTACGCAGCCACATTTCCCAGTCCTGTGCCATTTCGCCTTCACACAGGATGGTTTTATCCCATGGGAAAATTTCATTCCAGCCGTTTTCGCAGTCAATGAAAATCACAGGCTGTTCGGTTTTTAACCCATTGTGGGCAATCCATAATGCTTTCTTTTCCTGCTCATAGGGACGGGCTGCCAGCTCCTGCAATTGTTTGCCAAGCTCTCGCAAAATCTTTTTGTCATGTTCTGAAACCACACATTGTTCTTTGGGCCAGCCATGTACCATCAAATTGCCGCCTTGCCCTTGGTCAATGCGGTTTGCGCCTACAAATTCATCTACTTTCATAATTCTCCTTTTCCTTTCTCATGATCGTATCGGATTTTTCATCCCATTTCCGCCATTCCCGCAAAACTGTGCCTGCGGGAATGGCAAGGGTCAGTTTGATTTTTTATACCATAGATGCCAGCCCAAGCGGCGAGAACAGCCAATATACGGCAAGCATACAGATAAAACACAGGATACAAGCTGGTTTTGCATATTTCCATGGTGTCAAATCAACCGCACCAACATCTTCTAACACAAAATCGGTATCACGTGGTTTCAGTTTGCCGACAATGACCATAATGATCATATCTACAATAAAGAGGACGGACAAAATCCATAGGTAATGCACATTGATGCCAAAGCTCGGCAGCAAATGGCTTAGCGCATACAGAATAACATGGGAAACCAAAGTTACCTTTGGTGCAAGCGCCGGGATGCGCTTGGAATAAAACCCACATAAAACGGTTGCAAGGATTGGCATGGAATAGAAGCCAAAGCAGTCTTGCAGGAAGTCATACAAACCGCTGGGCGCATTGATGACAAACGGCGCCACACAAATCGCGATAACTGCCAAACCCGTACCAAACCGCTGCCCGATTTTCACCAGGTGCTTATCATCACAGGTTTTATTAAACAGCGGACGATGGAAGTCCAAGGTATATAAAGTGACGCAGCTATTGAGTGCAGAGTTAAACGAGGACAGGATTGCACCAAACAACACTGCTGCAAAGAACCCAAGCAACCAGCCAGGAATAACTTTTGCAACCAGCATTGGATATGCGGCGTCTGTGTTATCCATCAGCCCTTCGCCAAAGAAACGATATGCCAGCAAGCCGCAAATGGTGATAAAGAATGGGTCAACCAGCTTGAGGAAACCGGTGAAAATGGCGCCTTTCTGGGAATGCGCCAGGCTTTTGCCTGCCAGCGCGCGCTGGATAATAGATTGGTTTGTACACCAATAGAACAGGTTATTAAAGGTCATGCCTAAAAACAGTACCGGCCACGGAATCATTGGCGGCAGGGAATCTGCTGGGTTAATCGAATTGAATTTTTCTGCTGGTACATTGGTGACAAAATCCTTGATGCCTGCAAAAAAGCTGCCATTGCCCATGATACTGATGGCGAGGATTGGCACCAGGAACCCACCAACCAGAAGCCCGATGCCATTGATGGTATCCGATACGGCAACGGCTTTCAGTCCGCCGAAAATCGCATAAATCGCACCAACCAAGCCAATGCCAAAACAAAGGATTGCAATGGTTTGGAATTGTGTCAGCCCTAATAGCTGATCCAGGTTAAAAATACGATTGAATGCCAAAGCGCCGGAATATAAAACGGTGGGCAGATAGGTCAGCAAATAGCCCAGCAAGAACAGGAATGAAATAATGCGCTTTACCGTGGAATCATACCGCTGTTCCAAAAATTCTGGGATTGTTGTAATGCCAGCTTTCAAATAACGCGGCAGGAATATCATTGCCAGGCACAGCAGCGCAAAACTTGCACTGACTGACCAGTTCATTGCCCCCATATTGGTTGCGTAACTTTGCCCGGACTGCCCAACAAGCTGTTCGGTAGACAGATTGGTCAGTTCCAAAGAACCTGCAATCACCAGCCCTGTCAGTCCACGCCCCGCAAGGAAATACCCTTCCTGCGTATCTAATTTATCATCACGTGTTTTCAGCCATGCAACCACAGCAACCAAAGCAGTAAACCCTACAAAGGTAATTACGGTAAACATACAATACCTCCTACTTTCTCTTTTGTGCCAAGGCGCCTTGGCTTTTCTTTGGGACCCTGTGCTGATAGGATAACACAGCAAATGGGGCAAACGCAAACCGCGAATATGACAAAAACATACAGCTTTGTGCAATCTGCCAATATCTTTTGCCCGGTGGAATCCCACAAAAATGCAGTCAGCGTAAGGGCTGTTCTTTTACATGACAGCAGATATTTGCGCAAAAGCTTAGAAATATGCGCATGATACTTGCTATACTGCCGAAAAAGTGATAAAATCCGTTTTTTCCTGCCAAAAAAGATGATTGCTTTTCTAAAGTATTTCACCCGTTTTAGCGTTGTAATCTTGATAGGTAAATGTTATAATACCCCCAACCGGCGCAGGGAAAAAAGGAGGCAGGTGCAATTATGTATCCATACCGGGAAAGCGGCGTATTGCCTGGTTCTGAAATTTATTTTAATACGATTGGTACGCATACGCGGGAACTGTTTTTATATATTAACTGTTGCGGACATTATTTCTGCGAATATGGCTACCGGGTGCGGCGGGAATCCATGGACAGCCTGCTGTTAATCCTGGTGGAAAAAGGTGAATTGCGGCTGGATTACCAAGGTGTACATTACACCATACCACAAGGGGATATGCTTTTACTGGACGGCTCCCTGCCGCAATATTATGATACAGCAGAATATGCGGAATTTTTCTGGATGCATTTTGCTGGACTGAACTGTTTTGAATTATGTGCTTATTTGACCCGTACCCATGGCAGTGTGGTCTACCATTCCGCCAAAGTATCTGCGCTTGTCCATGAGCTGGTTTCGCAATTTGCCACCAACCAGCGCATCAATGAATCCGAACATTCTCGGCTGCTTTATAGTATTTTGTGTTATTTGGTTTCTGCGGCAGCTCCCAACAACGAAGCAGAATATGCAGAAAAAAACGCGGTACAACAAGTTGTGAAATATATCCAAACCCATCTTGCTGAAAATCTGAGCCTCAAACGAATTGCCGCAGAAGTCCACCTGAGCCAATCCCATTTAATCCGCTTGTTCCGTGCGGAGCTGCATTATTCCCCACATGAATATATTGTACTGATGCGAATGGACAGGGCAAAATATTTGTTAAAAAGTACGGATTTCCCGATCAAAATGATTGCAAGTGAAGTTGGATATGGTTCAGAATCCAGCTTTATCGGCGCATTTACAGATAAAGTTGGGATTTCCCCGCGCAAATTCCGGGAACTGCCGCTCGGATAAGGGGATTTACGCACAAAAAATCCCCCTTGGGATACAGGGCATTGCCTGCACCAAGGGGGATTTTATTCATTGGGTTTTTAACGCCACAATATGCTTACTTCGCAGCCTTTGTCGCCTTAATTGCTTCAATCATCAGCGGGACAACTTTATAGAGGTCGCCGCAGATGCCATAATCAGCAACATCGAAAATCGGCGCACCGTCATTCTTGTTGACAGCAACGATGCATTCGGAATCCTGCATACCAGCTTTATGCTGGATTGCGCCGGAAATACCAAGTGCAATGTACAGCTTTGGATGTACAGTCTTGCCAGTCTGGCCAACCTGATGGTCAGCAGACAGCCAGCCAGAGTCGATTGCCGCACGGGAGCCGCCAACAACGCCGCCAAATTCAGCAGCGAGTTCTTCAGCCAGCTTAATGCCGCCTTCAACGTCCTTGGAAATGCCGCGGCCTACAGATACAACAACTTCTGCACCAGTCAGGTCAACGAGTTCCTTTGCTTCCTTGACAACTTCCAGCACCTTGGTCTGGAGATCGCTGTCAGACAGGTTTACAGCAACAGCTTCGGTAACAACCTGTTTGCTGTCGTCGTAAGTGCCCTTCTTGAGCACGCCTGGGCGAACGGTTGCCATCTGCGGGCGGAAACGCGGGCAGATAATCGTAGCCATCAAGTGACCGCCGAAAGCAGGACGGGTCATCTTCAGGTTACGGTCTTCACGGTTGAGGGCATCCAGCTGTTCCTGTGGCAAGGTGGATGCTTCCTTCAGGAATGCCGCATATTTCTCAACGTCAACGTCAAGATGTGTGCAGTCAGCGGTCAAACCGGTATGCAGACGGGCTGCACAGCGCGGACCCAGGTCGCGGCCAATGTTGGTCGCAGCGATCAGCATAATTTCCGGTTTCTTTGCCATAACGGTGTCGCAAATTACCTTTGCGTAAGCATCGGTGGTGTAGGTTTCCAGCTTGTCATCTTCGCAAACCAAAACCTTGTCCGCGCCATATGCGCACAGGTCTTTTGCCATTGCGTCGCCAACGCCCTTGCCGCCCAGCAGCAAGCCGCAAAGTTCTACGCCCATATCATCAGCCAGTTTGCGGCCTTCAGAAATCAGTTCAAGTACGGTCGGCTGCAGTTTGCCCTGACGCTGTTCACAGAATACCCAAATGCCGGAAAAATCCGCAAGGTTGGTGTTGTTAAAATCAGCCATTTTTAGTTTTCTCCTTTCGATTAGATGATATGCTTCTTCAGCAATTCAGCCGCCAGCTCATCGCAGGTTGCGCGGTCAGCGCCATCCAGCATACGACCTTGACCCTTCTGCGGCGGGGTGAAAGACTTGAAGATGTTGGTAGGAGAACCCTTCAGACCGATAGTAGCGGGATCAATCAGCGGATCGTCCTTCAGGGTGTTGTAATCATAAACGTCAACAGGCTTGGAATAGCATTCAAAAATGCCGCCAACGCTCATATAACGTGGGGTGTTCAGTTCCTTGATGCAGGTCAGCAGGCAAGGGGTCTGGGTTTCGATGGTCATATAACCATCTTCCAGCATACGTTTTACGGTAACTTTTTTGCCGTCCTTGGTGATTTGTGCTGCATAGGAAATCTGCGGGATGTTCAGTTTTTCAGCAATCTGAGAGCCTACCTGTGCGGTATCGCCGTCGATTGCCTGACGGCCGCACATAACGATATCATCGTCATCAAGACCAATCTTCTTGATTGCAGCAGCCAAAATCTGAGAGGTTGCAAAGGTATCAGAACCGCCAAATTCACGGCCAGATACCAATACGCCGCGATCAGCGCCCATTGCAATCAGTTCACGCAGCATACCTTCTGCCGGTGGGGGGCCCATGGTAACAGCAACAACTTCGCAGCCGGTTGCATCCTTGAGGGCGAGTGCGGCTTCGATTGCGTTTTTGTCGTCTGGGTTGATGATGGTCGCCATAGAAGCACGGTTCAATGTGCCGTCTGGATTCACCGCAACCTTACCGGAGGTATCGGGAACCTGCTTTACACAAACGATAACTTTCATGATTCTGTATTT
>CAXHNU010000118.1:0-9317 GCA_964017555.1 uncultured Butyricicoccus sp.
AAAATCGAAAAAGATCAATTTCTCTTCTAATGCCTATGCAATCAGAACCCTTCTTTGGGCAAATGCGCCTCTCCCCACTGTTTCATATATTGCAGCACATCCATAAAACTCTTTCCACTTTGTTAATGAAGATTCTGTAATTTCGCCAAGCTTGATTCTGACATCAGGGGTGGTGAATTGCCAATGGATTTTTTTGCATCCGGCGTTTCGTACAGATGTCCATGAGCGAACGGCGTGAGAGAAGCTTACCGCATTGGGTTTGGAAAGAACTTGGCGGCTCAAAATACTCAATTCTATCTCAGCCATATCCAACCAGCTTCCATGTTTTAAGGACGCTGGTAAACCGCTAAAATGTCCTCCTTTTGGGCTACAAACCCTACATTTTCTTCCATCTCTGGACACGCATATGGGCATATCTTATTCTATACCCTTTCCCGCCTTTTTGGATGAACGCTTCTAATTCGTTTTGTTCTTCTTCTGTCAAAGTCACTTTATATCATGGCATATCCTTTATCCCTTATATGCTTTTCCCTTAATCTGTAAAGATAAGCGGTTCCAAAATGTTATGGTTGAACAGAGTATTATCCAAACTGGATGCGGCAGAAATGCTGTGTTCCATAAAAATAGAATGGATTAAAATCTGTATAGGACGATTTTTCCAGTGTATATTATACATATAGATACAATATTCAGGAGGGATACTGCCCATGGAAATTATAAAAAATGAAGATGCTCGTGTGATTGAAATCTGGCTAACCAAGTTAGATCAGCAGGATGCTGATTGTATGAATCTGCTGGAACCACTATTCAAAAAGTGGAATGAAGAAAAGTATCTGCCTGTCATCTACCGTTCTGGCTATGATGACTTATACGACAATACGCTGACACTTCTAAAACACAATCGTGAGGTGTTCATCCGCCGCGAAGTCGAGTCAGAGAAGAACGCAATCTAATTCTCTGCCATGTGGAAAGTCTGTTATATGGTATAGCAGGCTTTCCGCCCTTGGCGCCGAAGTACATCAAAATTTTCCCCTTCTTGTGATTCATCCCCGAATATGATACAATATTATCAGTGATATATTTTTGAAAGTGGGAGCTATATTGATACAAAAATTTCGTATTGCAGGATACTGCCGCATTTCCGTTGATGATGAACTGGACAAGGACAACACCTCCATTGAAAACCAGAAAAACATTATCACTGATTTTGTCAGACAACGCTTTCCTGACAGCACATTGCATTTCTTTGAAGACCGAGATCGTTCCGGCTATACCTTTGAACAGCGGGAAGGTTATCAAACAATGCGCCGGAAACTGATGGCGCATCAGCAAGATATCCTAATTATCAAAGATTTTTCCCGTTTTTCCCGCCGCAACAGCCGTGGACTGGTGGAGCTGGAAGATTTGCGTGATGCTGGTATCCGTATCATTTCGATTGGTGATGGCATTGATTTCCCCAATGATGATGATTGGTTAAAAATTCAATTTCAATTTCTCATCAATGAAATGCCTGTCACAGACACCAGCAAAAAAGTGAAATCAGTGATTAAACGCCGCCAGCAGGATGGAAAATGGATTTGTGCCGCTCCCTATGGCTATATTGTAAACAAGCAGCAGCAATTCGAACTTGTGCCAACTGAAGCAGATGTCATCCGGCAGATTTTCCAGTTATATCTTGATGGCTGGGGTTACAAAAAAATTGCAAATTATCTTACTGATGAAAACATTCCAACCCCCCGTATGGCTGAGCGGGATCGTAAAGAAGCGGCAGGTGAAGAATATCGCCGCGCTGTTAAACCTGTTTGGAGCATCATCACGATTCAAGGCATCTTGGATAATGACTTTTACATTGGCACCCTGCGGCAAGGCAAATATACACGGAAAAAAATCAATGGCAAGGATATAAAACAAGCTGAACAGGAACATATCATCATTGAGCACCATCATCAGCCCATTATTGATTACCGCACATTTGCAACCGTCCGTTCCCTGCGGGAAAAACGTTCGCTTTCTCATTACCGAGGCGTTAAAAAGCATGACAACGTTTATTCCGGTTTTTTGGAATGTGGCGATTGCGGCAGCCCTATGTTTGCTATGAGCCGTTCTGATTTACAGGCAGCTTATCGCTGCGGCACATATCATCGTCAAGGTTTGAAGGCCTGTACCAGTCATCATATTCGCGTGGATAGGCTGGATGAATTGCTGAAATCCTACCTCCGAAAAGTAAAGGAAAATACTTCTGCCATGCAGCAGCGTCTGACTGATGATTTAGCCCAAGAAGAACAGGATATCCAGCAAACCGAACAAAGCGCTGCCAACCTTGAAGAAGTCCTAGCCGATTTACAGCAAGAACTCAAGGCAACCAAACGCCAGCGCATTCGCGATATGATGAAGCATCCCGACCAGGAAGCTGCCATAGAGGAAACTTATGACGAACTGGAAAATGATTTATTCTGCCGGATTGAAGGATTAAAAAATCAGATACAGCGCAATCTGGACAAGCGCAACCTGATTATCCATGCCAACCGTACCGCCAAAACCGCTTTGGAAGTTTTTCATGATATTCTATCCAAAGAAAAGCTTGACCGTAACGATTTAGAGCTGATTATTGAAAAAATCAAGGTATATGAAGACCGGATTGATATCCAGTTAAAACCGGATATCGACAGCCTATTGCACTGCGGCACACTGCCAACTCAGCAAGAGGATATCGGAAATTTTATGCCTGGCATCGCAGAGCAATTTCATGCCCAGCTTATCCAATCCGCACCCCACCATTTGGATAAAATCTACAATGTCAATATCATCAGTAAGGGCGACCCATTGGAAATCTACACTGACCGCGATGGCGAAGTGATTTTCAAAAAATATTCCCCAATGGGAGAACTCGGTTCTTTTGTCGGCGAACTGGCGGAAGCTTTAAGCCGTACTGCCGGGTTATCCTGCGCGATTTGTGACCGTGACGCTGTGATTGCAGCCGCTGGCGGCGCAAAAAAAGATATTTATGAAAAAGCGATTTCCCCGGATTTTGAAACGCTGATGGAACAGCGCCATATTTATGAACATGATGGAACAGATGCTTCAGTACACGTATCTGCAAATGATTCTTATCATGTTGTTGTTGCTGCACCAATTATCGCGGAAGGCGATGTCACAGGCTGTGTTGCCTTTCTTTCTGACAGCGATAACGCCCGGGCTACGGAAGTGGAATCCAAACTCAGCCAGACCGCAGCCAGTTTTCTTTCCAAACACGTCACCATGTGATGTCCTTTGCCCGCCTTGCCCAAAAAGGCGGGCATTTTTCCTTTCGCGATAAAATTTCATATACTGCCATATTAGCCTTGCCATACTGCCAAATGGTTTGCTATAATAAATGAGGTATCGCGATACGGAGAGATGAATATTTATGTAAATTTCAAAAGGGTGAAAGAATAAAAATATGGATATTTTTAACCTGCTGTCCTTATTGGGCGGGCTTGCCATGTTTCTATTTGGTATGTCCGTGATGGGGGACGGGTTGGAAAAATGTGCAGGCAGCAAACTCAAAACGATTTTGGAACGCCTGACTTCCAGCCCCTTAAAAGGGTTCCTGCTTGGCGTCGCTGTCACAGCTGTGATCCAATCCTCTTCTGCAACGACTGTTATGGTCGTCGGTTTTGTTAACTCTGGTATCATGAGTCTGCGGCAGGCTGTCGGCATTATTATGGGTGCAAATGTCGGCACAACGGTTACTTCCTGGATATTAAGCCTTTCTGGTATTGAAGGTGACAGCTTTTTTATCCAGATGTTAAAACCATCTTCTTTTTCGCCAATCCTGGCACTGATCGGCATTATCCTGTATATGTTCATCAAAAACAGCAAGAAAAAAGATATCGGTTCTATCCTGCTTGGGTTTTCTGTGCTGATGTTTGGCATGGAAAGCATGAGCGGCGCCGTTGCCCCACTGAAAGATATCCCTGCATTCACCAATATTTTGCTGCTGTTTTCCAACCCTATCCTCGGCGTGCTGGCTGGTGCTGTGCTGACTGCGGTCATTCAGTCATCTTCTGCCTCTGTGGGTATTTTGCAGGCATTGTCTGCCACTGGCAGCATCACATATGGCAGTGCTGTTCCCATTATCTTGGGGCAGAATATTGGTACTTGTGCCACAGCAATGCTGTCTTCTGTCGGCGCAAATAAAAATGCCCGCCGCACAGCGATTGTCCATCTGTATTTTAATATGATTGGCACATTTGTATTCCTGATTATCTTTTATGTTTGCAAGGCTGCGTTTGATTTCCAATTTGTCTATCAACCCATCAACCAGCTTGGCATTGCCATTGTGCATACCGCTTTTAACCTTGTTTGTACCGCGGTAATGCTGCCATTTGCCGGGTTATTGGAACGGCTGGCGTGTGCAACCATCAAAGATGAAAAAGACCCTGAACAAGATGAATTTGAACTGCTTGACGAACGCCTTATGGTTACACCACCAGTTGCCATTGCGCGCTGTTATAAACTAACCATCAAAATGGCGGAAAAAGCGAATACTGCCATTGACTGGGCATTATCACTTATTCAAAACTTTGATGCGGAAAAATTTCAAAGCGTATGCGATGCGGAATCCCGCATTGATACCTATGAAGACCGTTTGGGCACTTATTTGGTCAAATTGTCTGCATTAAATCTATCACAAGCAGACAGCCGCACGGTTTCACGGATGCTGCATACCATTGGTGATTTTGAGCGAATCAGTGACCATGCTGTTGATATTGCCCATGCGGCAAAGGAAATGTACACCAAAGAAATTGCTTTTTCTGAAGATGCACAAGGTGAAATCAATGTGATTGCCGATGCGGTACGCCGGGTATTACGGTTATCTATTGATGGTTTTGCTGCCAATAATATTTCTGCTGCAAATCAGGTGGAGCCACTGGAACAAGTGGTTGACCATTTGGGCAGCGTAATGAAAAACCGGCATATTGAACGCCTCCAAGAAGGTGAATGTACCATTGAACTTGGGTTTATTTTCTCAGATTTACTGACTAGTTTTGCCCGTGTTTCTGATCATTGTTCCAATATTGCTGCCTGTATCATTGAGCTCCAGCATGGCAGTTTTGATACACATGAATACCTGAACAGCATTAAAAATGGTCAAAGCCAGGCATTTATTAACGCTTACAATCAATTCCTTGCGGAATATGCCCTGCCTTGACCTTATGATGGCTGCTATGGAATAAGCAATGGGTTGCCCCTGTTGCTTATTTTCTTTTGCTGCAAGAAATATTCTTTCTAAATCAGTTGCTTTTATCCCATGATCATGCTATACTGTTTTTGGATTTTTATCGTATCAAGGAGGTTAAGGAATATGGTTGATTACACAGATAAGTCTACATTTTCCACTGCTTCTGGACAAGACCTGCCTTATGTCGTATTGCAAGTGACGCTGAAAGAAAAATTTATGGGCACTGGTTCAGGCAACCTGACAGAATTAGAAGCGGTTATCAATGAACAGGCAAGAAAAGGGTACCGCCTGCATACTATTACAACATCCAATGGCGGCAGCAAAGGGATGCTGGGCGGCGACCGCATCCAAGCCACAATGGTATTTGAACGGCTTTAACCCCTACGATTTACATAAAGCCGCAAAAAAGGGTTCGTATCATCCAAAATTCATGATACGAACCCTTTATTTTTATGCGCCTGTACAGATAAATCGGTTTAAAATGCAATCTCTGCCATAACATCAGAAACTGCTGGCTTTTCAGAGATCAAACCTTCTCCATACATCCAGTCGATGTTCTCCTGCCAACAAGCCTCTGTTTGACTGAGGAACGGCGCATCTGTTGTTTCCATAAGCGGGATCAGCATTTCTGTAGACTGTTTTTCCACATCCGGGTCTAAGGGGAAATTTGCGGTATCCTGATTGTTCAGCAGCACCTGCAAGGTTTCATCTGGCTTATTTTTAAAGTCCGCAAACCCTTTCCGGCAGCCGCGCAGGAATGCCGCAATGGTTTCAGGTTCTTCGGCAATCATCTTATCATTTGCAACAAATACACCTTCATAATACTGTGGTACACCAAAATCATCCGGGAAGAAATAGTTCACTTTAAACCCTTCCTTCTGCATTTGGGGAACTTCATGATTGACAAGACAGCCAATGGTTGCGTCAACATTGCCTGTTGTCATGGATGCCATCAATTCAAACCCGACATCTACCATTTTCACATCATTTGCATCTGCCCCACTGGACTGCATGATGCTGTGTATGAGCGCTTCAGAAAGTTCCGTGCCTGCATAACCAACTGTTTTGCCTGCTAAATCCTGTGGCTTGGTGATATTTTTTTCTTTTAGCGACAGAATAATATTCAGCGGCGCCTGCACTACCGCGGCAACCGATTTGATTGGTACATCCTGCTCGACACACGCTTGAATGATATCCTGCTGATAATACAGCCCAATATCTGCCTTGCCTGCTGCAACCATACTCATTGCGTCATTGGTGCCTGCTGGCGGCTGTATTTTTACTGTCAGCCCTTCTTCGGCAAAGTACCCTTTTTCTTCTGCTTGGTATAAAAATGTATGCAGCGCATTGGGGTACCAATCCAGCACCACAGTCAATTCCCGCAAATCGTCTGACTGACTAACATTTTCCGGGCTGCCAGCATGGCATCCAGAGAACAGCAGGGCACCTGCTGCCAACAATGCAAATATTCTTTTTTTCATATGATCCTGCTCCTTTTTATAAATCACCGCGCCAATGGATTATTTTTCTTTCCAACCATGAAACGATCCCAACGGCAGCCATCGCAACAATACTAAGCAGGACAATGGGCGCAAATACGCCTGCACCATCAAGCTGTGTCATCATGCGGCGGCTAAAGTAACCAAGCCCTGCCTGAGCGCCCAGCCATTCACCGATTGCCGCACCAATAATTGACAATGGGATTGCCATTTTTATCGCGGAAAAGAAATATGGCAGTGCCGCAGGCACTTTTAATTTGAAAAAAATCTCTTTTTTCCCTGCGCCAAAGGTCTGCAATAAATCCTCCATATCTGTATGCACAGAGCGAAACCCATCAAATACTGTAATCGCAATTGGAAAAAAAGTGATGAGTATTGTCACCAATACCTTGCTCCATATGGTATAACCGAACCATAATACAAATAAAGGCGCAAGCGCTGTGGTTGGTATGGTTTGGGATGCAATAATAACCGGGTACAGCATTTTTTCCGCAGTCGGGCTTACATCCATCAGGACAGCCAGCAGCAGACCAAGTACAATGGAAATCACAAGCCCAATGCCTGTGCAAAGCAGTGTTGCAGGCAAGTGTGCGGTAAACAATGGGACGCGCAGTTGCCAAAGCCGTACCAGCACCTGCACAGGTGAAGGCAGGATATATGCTGCATCCATTCCCATTGCGCCAAGCTGCCAAAGCAGCAGCAAGGCAAATAACAACAGCAGCGCGGAAAAGCTGGTATTTTTGTGCATCACTGTGCCCCCTTTCTCAGCCGTGCAATCAAGTTTTCCCGCAGTGTAAGCATTGCGGGGTCTGATAAACACGTGCGTGTCCGGGGATAATCTGCCGGCACATCAAAGGAAACCAACTTTTTGATTGGCGTATCTTCAATGACAAGCACCCTGCCGGATAGGAAAATTGCTTCCTCTACATCATGGGTGATAAATAGAATTGTTTTTTGTTTCCATTGTTCCAGCAACCATTCCTGCATGGTAATTCGCGTCAGGAAATCCAGTGCGGAAAATGGCTCATCCAGCAGCAGTAAATCTGATCCAGTTAATAATGTGCGGGCAAACGCGGCGCGCTGGCGCATACCGCCGGAAAGTTCAGCAGGGCGTTTGCTGCCCCAGCCGCCTAGCCCAACAGCTTCCAGCGCTTGTGCTGTGTATTGCTCCATTTGCCCTTTGGGCATCCCGCCGCGCAGTTCCAGCGGCAGGCGCAAGTTTGCCGCAACCGTCCGCCAGGGGAACAGCAAATCCCGCTGCGGCATATAGCCGCAGTAGCCACGCCGTCCGGCAATTTCCTGCCCGCCAGCTTTGATTGTGCCTGCCTTGCGCGGCAGCAGCTGGCATATCAACCGGAAAATCGTTGACTTCCCACAACCAGAAGGCCCCAAAATGGAAACAAACTCCCCCGGATCAATGTGGAAGGAGATCTGGTCTAAAATATCAAAATCCTCACCTTCATATCGGAAGGATACATTTTCAAATTCCAGCATCGGGCTTACATCTCCATATCCCAAGCCATATCCCAGAATGTCCCTTCAAACCAAGAACAATCTACAAAAATATCTTCCAGCCGCTGCAATTGTGGTTCTGTATAGCCATCGGAAAGCTGTTCCATCAGTCTAACCAGTTCATGGTTGTCTTTGGCATATTCCTCACTGGCATAACTGCGCACCCATTCGCCATAAAAGTTATGCTGCGCCGCTTTAGGGTATTCTTTTATCATCCATTTTGCGATATATTCATAACTAAGCGCACAGGAAAGCACTGCCGCCATAATTTCTGTGGGGCCTTCCTCTGCCGCCACCGCACGCATATAAGCCGTATAAGATTGGTTTTTCAGGGAAGGACGCACATTCTCCGCCTGCCGCTGCGTAATGCCCATACGCGCCATATACCCTTTATGGATATCCATTTCACCATTGAGGATATTGCCAACATAAGCGGCAAATGCCCGCATTACCGCCGGGTCACGCGCTTTAATCACGCCTTGCGCAAATACTTTTGCATAATCAAATAAGTAAACATAATCTTGCAGCAAATAAAACCGGAACTTTTCCACAGCCAGGCTGCCTTCTGCCAGCCCACGTATAAATGGATGCTGCAAATACCCTTCCCAAATGTCTTTTGCTGCTGCAAGCAGCCGGTTTGTTGTCGGTTGTGCCATTTGTTCCTCCTTGATTGCTAAAATTTATGTGAGCAGCCGCAAGTGGAGTTTGCCCGCAAAATCTTCTGCCTCAAATCTGCTGACCGCATCAATCAGCCGGGTGCGGAAAGAAGCCGTCCCTTCCCCGGCACGTTTCACCTGTTGATATGCGGCTTCGCCGCAAATATCCATCATCCCCACAGCGGCAACCGCTGCTTCAAAGGGACAGTTTGGGTTTGCACCACAATAACACGCGGTAAGTGCGGTTAGCATACAGCCCGCGCCTGTAATGCGCCCCATCATTTCACAGCCGCCATATAAAGCCACTGTGCGTGTGCCATCTGTGACCAAATCAATTTCCCCAGTCAGAGCAACCACCGCACCTGTACGGCGGCTGAATGCCTGCACAAGCGCGGCAGATTCCAACAAATTGGCTTCTGTCACTTT
>CAXHNU010000119.1:0-9127 GCA_964017555.1 uncultured Butyricicoccus sp.
ATATGCAGACTTCCTTCCAGGATCTGACCAGTGCAGATGACTGGGCAAAGGGCTACATTAAGCATTGCCAATCTGTAGGCCTGATTTCTGGCCGTAACGAAGCTGGTACCGTTTTTGGTCCGCAAGACCCGGTAACTGGTGTTGAACTGGCTGTTATCTGCCTGCGCGTACTGGGTTATGACCCAGCGAAGGCTGGCATCGGCGGCGAATCCTGGTCTACTAAGACCATTGGTCTGGCTAGCGAAGCTGGCTTGCTGCAAGGCGTAAACATGGAATCCGTAACTGGTCCATGTGAACGTCAGTGGGCTGCTCAGATTATGGCGAATATGTTGGATGCTTATACCGTAACCTGGTCTACTGACTCCGACAGTTATTCCCGTTACGGTGATAACAATCAGCCAAACAGTAAAGTTGGCATGGAATACATGAAATTGCATACCACAGTTGGCACTTTGATTGACATTGATGGTGGCAATCTGGCGCTCATTCAGAATAGCAGTGACTACGCAGACAGTGACGGGGCAAAATTAACCAGCTTCACTAATGTTGGTAAAGACTATTCTGAACTACTTGGTCAGAAGGTTAAAGTTTTATATTCCAAAGGCAAGGCTAATAGTGTTATTGGCGTTTATGCACTTGAAGGCAATACCGTTTATACAGTAAATGCAAATGCTGTTGAGTCTGATGGTAAGAATAAAGTCAAATTCGACGGAAAGTCTTATACTATCGAAAACATTACAAATAATAGCGGTAAGATTAATGCCTATTATGCCAGCATTGACGGCGATGACTCGGATAATACCATCAAAGCACAAACTGGCGTGGAATATAAAGGCGTAGTCCAAAATTATGAAGATGCTAACGGGGTTAAAAAAGATTACTATCTGTTCAATGCAGAAGAACTCTTTGATAACTGGGATGGTTCTTCCGCAGTGATGAAGTTCGTTGATTCTGATGACAATGGCCGTCTGGATTCCGTTATCATTACTGATTATGCTGCAGCAGAAGTAACCTCTGCAACTTCTACTAAGATTGTTGCTGGTAAGAGTTACGAATTTGCAGACCATAACATTGATGAAGGCATCAAGCAGGGTGACTGGGTATCTATTTCTTACAACCGTTTCGACGATTGCAAAGACATCAAGAAACTCGAAGTTACCACTGGCAAGCTGGATGGTCTGAAAAAGGATAGCAAGACTAAGAACTATGACGCTGATAAGAAACTGGGTTATCTGTTTGATGAATATCGTGTTGATAGTGCTTGGTTTAATGAAGCATCTGATTCTGAAGGTCGTACTGATATCAATACAGTCAAAGCTGGCGACAGCATTGAATATGTCCTGCTCAATAACGCAGCTTGGAAGGTAAAACGTGCTGGCACAGGTTCCCTTGATGATGTTGTTGACGTAGCAATGGTAGTCAATAAAGATCAGGGCATTGGCGGCAAGCAAGTTAAGCTGCAATTCTTCAATGATACAACAGCCGTTGTTGATGTTGATGATAAGAGCGACGAAAGTTATAAAGCATTGAAACAGGGTCAGCTGTATGAATATAGCATCTCTGGCGGCAAATATTCCTTTGAAAAGACATTGAATACTAACCCCGATTTCTATGGTGACTATACTTATGTCGCACAGAAGGATTATACCTTTGGTGAAGCAAATATCGATGGCATGGCAATTGATGACAAAGCAAAGGTTATCCTGTATGCCGTTGACGAAGATGGTAATCCGGATTCCGATGTTATTACTGGTAAGCAGCTCAAGGCATTGAAAGCAGCTGATTTTGGCAAGAAGAGCAAAACCTCTGCATACTATTTCACAGCAGATGTATCTGGCTTGACTCGTGCTGCTGCACTGGCTATGACTGTTGACCATTTCCCGAAGATCACATCCACAAACGATTACTATGGCTATATCCTTGATGATGCAATTACATCTGCAGGTAATAGCGAAGTTGCTTACGAATTACTGCTCGAAAATGGCGAAACGATCACCGTATATGAAAAAGGTGTTACAAACCGCAACACTCGCAAGGCAAATACCCTGATTGGTTACAAGTCTTTGGCAGCAGAAGATTCCAACGGCAAGCGCTACATTGATGAAGTAGAAGTTTACCATGTTGATTCTACCAATAACTTTGGTATTGGTGCAGTCACTAGCGTTAACTCCAACCAGAGCACTGTTGTAATTGATGGCTATGGTAAGGATAAGAACGGCGTATCTGGCAATCATGTCTATGACCGTGATGTCACATCTGATACTGTTATCTTCTATGTAGATACAGATGATAAGACTGGGTCTACTACTGGTTCTATCTCCAAGGCTGTTGATTGGGCACAGGATACAAACAAAGAAGATTTTGCAAAGATTATCACATCCGATAAGAAAGAAAAGGTAGCAAACTGCCTGTATCTTGCTAAGGATGATGAAGACCTGGAAGTTCTTGTTGTTGATGTAGCTGACCGTATGTTCCGCGGTCCGGAAGTTGATAACTTCTATGCCGGGAATAAGGAAGGCACTGGTTCTATCGTAGTTGCAGGTACTCCAAATGCTACACCTGGCGCTCCGGCTGGCAACGAAATTGCTTATAACACTACAAGTGCAACATTCCGTGTAACCTTCGCACGTGGCATCCAGAAGGATGACAAGATTAAGATGGTTTCCAGTGACAGCCAGATTAAGATGTCCGATGTAACTGTTACACAGGCTATGGTAGATGCAGGCTATGCTGATGTTACTGTAAATGTTGGTGCTGGTCAGCCAGCGGATACTTATGAACTCAAGTTCGAAATCACAAGAACTGGCAGCACAGATCCTATTGCTACTGTAAAGGCTGACCTTATTATCAATCCAGCATCTCACGGTACAGCAACAATTACTGCGTTTGGTGGTACAACCCGTCTGCAGGCTGGTATGAAAGTATCTGCTGCAAATATTGGCAGTGCGACATTAACCGGAACTGGTATTGCTTTTAGCGCTGCTGAAGGTGCAAAAACTATTGAACTGACCAACACAGCAAACCAAACTGCAGATCTGGAAGCTGGTAACACAGTTGTTGTTACCTTCAAGATGGAGTTGAGCGACGGCTATACTGCTCCTGCAGATGAAGATATTCCAGCTCTGTGGGATGAAGCAAAAGAAGTTGTTGATGTTAAAGTAAATGGTAAGGATGTAACTGTTACAATTACCTATACAGTGCCTAAGAGCGACAACGATCTGGTTGCAGAAGTTGCAACTAACTCTGCAAAGGTTGCAACCGAAAAATTAGCTACATCTGTTCCAGAGGAGTCATTCGGCGACTTGGCTACTCAATTAGCTGAAAAAGCTGGAAATGTAACAGTGGACACTGTTAAGAAGACATCTGACAATGCTTATACCATTCCTCTTGGTGGCACATACAAGAAAGATGCAGACACTAATACAAAATGGGAAGGCTTTGACCCTGCAACGTATAATACGCAAGACTACTTTATTGTACCGTTGACTTTTAAAGCTCCAGAAGGTGCAGTAGCTGCTAAGGTTACATTCCCTAATATCAGTAAGTCTGGTATTGACTCTGATTTTGTTGATGGTAACCTCGTTGTGCTGATGGCTATTTCCACCACTACTGATCCAGGTACAATCAAGATCCAGTGGTTGCGAAGCGAAGAAGAAACAGACACTATGGGTTCTGAAATCACTTATTCGTTCACTAAAGCAGCAGGTATGATTAAGTAATCATATTGCTTATGTGCAAAGAAAACCCCCTCTTTCGAGGGGGTTTTCGTTTGTCTGGCAGGAGATTGCCTCTCACCAGGGGTTCGTTCGCTCAACAATCAAGCAAAAGTATACTTAAAGGTTGCAGTTGAGTTGTCATCATAAGTGATGGTGAATGTTACGCTCTTGCAATTATCACCAACAAGAATCAGCGCTTCTGCATCGGTATTATCTGCACCATTCGGGTCATATGCACCAGAAATCGTCCAGGGTTTACCGTCCTTTGTTTCAGTTGCAGTAATCTTTGCATTCTTGACAGTTTTGCCGTCTGGTGTAGCCGTACGCATATCAATATATACCGGGGTTACTGTTGTGCTGCCAGTTTTTGCGGCAATTGTATCAAAGGATTCACCGGTATCCCATGCTGTAAGTTCGCCTGTACCCTTCAGCTTAATGTTTTCAGAAATCTTTGCTGTTACATCTGCACCTGGTGTTACATTAGCAGCATTGTTAGCAACAATATTAGCCAGTGTTTCAGCAGTGTTAGCCTTCAGTTCAACAGTACCTGCACCACTCAATTTGCTGAGGTCATCAGCTGCATCTGTCACTACCAGGGTTTTGCCCGCTGGTACTTCAAATGCGCTTGTAGGCAGACCTGCACCAGTTTCAAGAATTACCTTGCCATCTGGCGATGTTGCAAATGCTCTTGCAAGTTCATCAGCGTCAGGAGTAGAGCTGAAAGAAGTCGAAACTGTAAGCTCATACGTACCTGTAATGGTTGTGCCCTTATTTTCAACTACAGCAGGAACACCATTAAGCGCTGGAAGTGTCTTCAGGCTGCTTGCAAATGTGCTACCATCTTTGGCCGTTAAGGTGACAACAACACTAATTTTAGCACCTGCTGTTACTGCGGTGTTGTTAGTTGCTGCATCTACACCATTCACTGTAGCAGCTACATCATAGCTTGTATCAGTGCTTGTTACACCAAAGTCAACAGACGGTACATCGTCAGCCTTTGGTGCTCTGGTCGACCAGCTCTTTGTGAAACTCAAACCAGATACAGAGGTAATTTCAGCACCCTTGATGGTAACAGTAGCGGTATCCTTTACAGAGGTATAATCACCAGTACCAGTTACTGTGATGGTGTAAGTACCAGCAGGAGTAGCATTGGTTGTGAAAGTAAAGGTTGCCTTACCATCTGTGAATGTGTTAAGAGCAGAGGTCAAACCGTTTACTGCCACATCATTCTTTGTAACAGCAACAGTCGCACCTGGAGTGGTCATGTTCTTTGCAGTTACTGTGAATGTAATCGGAGCAGTAGTGCCTGCCTCAACAGATGTGGTAACAGGAGAAAGTGTCAGTGCTGGAGCGCTAGAGTTCTTATTGTAGCGGTCTACTTCTTCGCCACGGAACTGACGGTCAGCAGTATCAACAACCAGAACTTCGAGATCCTCGTCGTCCTTTGCGAGGTACAGGCAGTTTGCTACCTTCTTATCGCCATCAGATGTGGTGATAATTGCGCAATCTTCCTGATCGGTGTAATCAATTGCCTTAGAGATAGAACCAGTGTTAGAACCAGTCTTTGCATCGGTATCTACATAGAAGATAACAGTGTCAGAGGTAATGTCACGGTCATATACACGGGCGCCAGATACGCCATTCTTGTCCTTGCCATAGCCGTCGATGACAACTGTGCTCTGGTTGGAGTTTACGCTGGTAATTGCACCAATACCAAAGTTGTTATCAACATCAACATGGTAAACTTCTACTTCGTCAATGTAGCGTTTGCCATTGGAGTCTTCTGCAGCCAGGGACTTGTAGCCAATCAAGGTGTTTTCCTTGCGGCCTGCAGGCTGTACGCTTCTTTCATAAACAGTGACAGTTTCGCCGCTTTCGAGGAGCAGGTCATAAGAAACTTCATTGTTGCCGGAAGAGAAGATTGCGTCAGACAGGATATAGCCATAGAAATCGTTGGTAGATGTTGTTTCAGGCAGTTTGCCTACGGTCATAGCCAGTGCAGCAGCACGGGTCAAGCCAGATACATCTGCGGTGAAGTAGTAAGCGTTTGCGCTTGCTGTGCCAACATCAGAAGATTTCAGTGCCTTAAGCTGTTTGCCGGTGATAACGTCAGAGTCATTACCAGAATCGTTGCCATTATTCTGGAACAGAATAACTTTTGCCTTGTCATCAATTGCTACGCCACTGATATTTGCATTACCAATTGTGTAGCTACTCTGATTGACATAGGTGTAATCGCCATAGAAATCCTTGGTCTTATCCAGGTTTTCAAAGGAGTACTTACCGCCAGATACGCTGTATTCATATACGCTGCCAACGGCCAAACCATTATACTTAATGGTGCTCTTGTCATCAACACTAACAACTGCGGTAGTGTCATTGAAGAACTGCAGTTTTACCTGCTTGCCGCCAATGCCAACTTCCTTATTGACTACCATTGCTACATCAACAACGTCGTCAAGGGAACCTGCACCAGCACGTTTAACCTTCCAAGCAACGCCATTGACGAGGATATATTCGATGCTGTCGCCAGCCTTTACAGTGCTGACATCAGTACGGCCATCCTTATCGTTTGCATTGTTGAACCAAACGCTGTCAACGCGGTATTCGTTGAATTTATAACCTTTATCCTTCGGCTGGCTGTCTTTCTTCAGACCGTCCAGCTTGCCAGTGGTAACTTCGAGTTTCTTAATGTCTTTGCAATCGTCGAAACGGTTGTAAGAAATAGATACCCAGTCACCCTGTTTAATGTCTTCATCAATGTTTTCATCAGAGAAGTTGTAGCTCTTGCCTGCAACAACCTTGGTAGAAGTTGCGGAAGTTACTTCTGCTGCTGCATAATCAGTGATAATAACAGAATCCAAACGACCATTGGTGTCGGAATCGACAAACTTCATCACTGCGGAAGAAGCATCCCAGTTGTCAAACAGTTTGGAGTCAGCACCATTGCTGGCAACAGTATATGCGATGCCAGTCTGCGCTGTAAAGTTGCTGTTGTTATATTCGCTGCCGTCAATGTTCACATAAGCAACATTGATACGGTTATTGGTGCGGTTTGTAGAAACAACACCACTGCTAGAGGTTGTTGTATCAATGTATTCGATTGCATAAGACTTGCCGTCGAATTTTACTTTGTCGCCATCAGATTCAACAGCAGTTGCATTTACAGTATAAACAGTATTGCCGCTCAGCGGATAAACACCAATCACACTGTTTGCCTTGCCGTCATAATACAGAACCTTAACCTTCTGACCAAGCAGTTCAGCATAATCCTTATCTACATTGGTGAAAGAAGTCTGAGAGCCATCGCTGTCAGCGATATCGCTTGCACTGCGGATAATATCGAGGTTGCCGCCAGATACAGAAACCAAAGTACCAACAGAGGTATGCAGCTTCATGTATTCTTTACCAACAGTAGAGTTCAGCGCATTGTTATCGCCATACTTAGAATAGCTGTCGGAGTCGGTAGACCAAGTTACGGTACGCGCATCCAGCATATTCGCCATGATCTGAGCAGCCCACTGACGTTCACATGGACCAGTGACGGATTCCATATTGACGCCCTTGAGCAGACCAGCTTCGCTAGCCAGACCAATGGTCTTAGTGGACCAGGATTCGCCGCCGATGCCAGCCTTTGCAGGGTCATAACCCAGTACGCGCAGGCAGATCACAGCCAGTTCTACACCGGTTACCGGATCCTGCGGCCCAAAAATGGTGCCAGCAGCGTCACGGCCGGAGATGAGATTTACAGATTGGCAATGCTTAATGTAGCCCTTTGCCCAGTCATCTGCACTGGTCAGATCCTGGAAGGAAGTCTGCATATCAGCATATGCGTTTGCATTATCATTACCCTCATTGCGGATGGTATAGATAATACGGCAGATTTCTGCCCTTGTAATGGTATCGTTCGGATGGAACATACCATCGCCCTTGCCGGTCATGACATTGAGCGTCGCGAGCAGTTCTACGGCATCAGTTGCTTGGATATCATCCTGATCCGTATATGCCGCGCCAGCCATCATGGTGAACGCCATTGCGAACGCCATAACCAGCGCGAGAACCTTTTTGACATACTTATAAAAGTATAAATCCCCTGCTTAAAAGGGCGTTTTGAAGGAAAAACGTATAGATTTCTATCTATTCCGGCGTCTTAAATTTTCAACGTGGCAGGGTTGAGATTCAAATACCACATACAAATCAACCCTATTATACCTAGTATCAATATAATTTTCCATCGCATTTGGTAATATTGTATTGCCATAATGATATCAATTCTATGCATACTTATTCACATAAAATATTGTATCATTCATGCCATCGCAAGATATCGATAAGGATTTTCAGCAGACCCATCACCGTTAAGCATTCCCTTGACAGAAAATCCGCTGCTTGTGATAGATACCAATTTTGCATTTGCGCCACGCACAGCCAGCTGTACACAAGTACGGTCATGCTGTTCCTCATAGTAGCCACGATAGGCAACAACCAATACCGCACGTGGTTGGAACCCAATTGAAATTGTTTGTGTATTTGATGAACCTGAACCATTATAAGTACCAGTGACAAAATAACTGGTACGTCGCAGAGAACTTTCCGCAGCAGATATCCGTGAAGCCAATGCTTGGCGTGCATTTGCTTCGGCTGTATCCGCGTTCTGACGTGCAACAGCTTCCTGTGTAAGTTCTGTTTGTGTCGCCTTGTGGTCCAGTTCATACTGAATATCTGCGGAAAGCATATTGCGGTTAATTTCTCCTTCAAACGTTTGGGTACGATAGGCATCCATGCGTTCTTCCAGAATTTTAGCGTCATCACAAATGCCATTAAGAGCCATTCGTAATTGTTCTGGGCACGCATCAAATTTTTCTTTTAATGCAGACGCCGTTAAATTTGGGCGATCAGATAAATCAGAAATCTTTTCAGCAAATTGTGGGATTTTGTGTTCGGTAAACATAAAAATTAGAACCTCCTTTTTATCATGCTGCTCATAATAGCGAATGTGAACTGGAAATGTCAAGCCATAATGAAGCGTTCATTTTCGCAGTGAATTGCCCTATAAAAGCACAGCTGTTTTTGCATTTATCGCATTCATAACGGTATACTTATGCAGAAATCTGTTAAGAAACCCGCCAATATCTGGCTACACAAATAAAGAAAATTTGTTATACATATTCAGGGGTTATAAAATAATTTATCCTAATTCATACATAAACTTGGGATGACAAAAAGCATCCCTGCCAAAACTGCTAAACATCAAAATGCAAAAAATATTTTGAAATCCATCTGTTTTGTATGAAAATAGCCTATAAATCATATAAAATTATAGAAGCAGCAATTTGTCAAAAAGGTTCTCGCGCTGGTTATGGCGTTCGCAATGGCGTTCACCATGATGGCTGGCGCGGCATATACGGATC
>CAXHNU010000120.1:0-9098 GCA_964017555.1 uncultured Butyricicoccus sp.
TGCCATCGGTGCGTTTTTTGTGCGAAAAATCATACGGTTCTCGGTTTTGTCATAAGAAATACCTCGCTGTATCAGTGCGCTTTCCAGTTGTTCTGTCTGTGTGCAGGCGACATCTACCTCTGTGTTGGTATATTGATGTTCCAAGTTCTCAGGCGTGTCGCTGGCAACGATTTTACCGTGATCCATGATGACAATTTTCGAGCAGATCTCTGCCTCGTCCATATAGTGAGTAGTCAGAAAAATTGTCATATTCTTTTGTTTTTGAAGCTGCTGAATATATTTCCAGACACTGGCCCTCGTCTGTGGGTCGAGTCCAGTAGTCGGCTCATCCAGAAACAATACTTTCGGATTATGAACCAGTCCCCTTGCAATCTCTGCCCGCCGTTTCATACCGCCAGACAGACTGCCCGCAATGGCCTTTTTCCAATCTGTGAGTTCAACCAAGTCAAGCGCGAAGTCAATGCGTTCCTGCACCTCATTTTTCGGCACTTTGTAGAAGCTGCAATGATATTTCAGATTTTCTTCTACGGTCATTTTTATATCAAGGGTTGAATCCTGAAATACGATTCCAATGTCTTTTCGTACCAAATCCCGTTCGCTGGAAACATCATGTCCATTGATAATCAGGCGCCCTTCAGTTTTATCCAGGATGGTACAAAGCGTGTTGATGGTGGTACTCTTGCCCGCACCGTTGGGACCAAGGAAAGCGAAAATGCTGCCCTCGTCTACGGTAAAGGAAATGTCATCTACTGCTGTAAAATTTCCATACTTCTTTGAGAAATGTTCTACTTGAATGATTGGGTTCATTTCGTCACCTCCAAAAAAATTAAGTCCTATGCGCGTAAAGCGCATAGGACTTATCTCCATAAATAATATGGTGCCTGTGGGTATTCTATTTTCTTTCTCTGCCGCCAAAGAAGCCAAATCCGCCTCTGTCTGGCACAGGCCCATCGTAATCGGGAGAGAAGCGCTCCACACCCGGTATATGATCCAGCCTTGCGCCTCGCCCAAAGGGGCCAAAGGCTCGTTCACGCATGGACATCAACTGTTCAAATTGTTCATCACCCATACGTTCTCGTGCTTTGTCCATCCAGTCTGCCATTGCGTCCTCGTCCTCGTTTTTGCCTGCTTCCATTCGGAAAGCAGCAATAATCCTGTCTAAATATTCGCTAAATTGCTGCAATTCTTCCGGCGATAGGCAACCGAGGAACTCCTGATAATTTGTTTTTGGTTCCTGCGCTTCTTTCCCTTTCTCTGTTAAATGCACAACCATGACCCGCCTGTCTTTCTCAGACGGTCTGCGCTCTACATAGCCGTTTTTTTCCAACTTATTCAGCAGCTCATTCAGCGATTGTTGGCGGATGCCCAACAGATAAGCTAAATCCTTTGTAGCAATTTCCGGCTGAATTTTCAACATGGCAAGGATGCGTCCCTGACCTCTTGTTGAGTCGGCAAAAGGCCCGGATTCTGCTTGACTGAACATCTGACGGCGTTTCATGAGCCATTGCAGGGTGGACAACTTCTCATAAATCGCTGTATATATATCATCCATATTGTGTCCTCCTCGCTTTATACAGGTACTTGTAGTTTCTGATTATTATTATACACACTACAAGAGAATTGTCAAGGGTACCTGTATAAATTTTTTTTCGGGAATTTGCAATTTACTGCAATGGCATTATTCAATGCACTGTTTTAATTGGTTAACATCTGATTATAAATATAGGCAAGCAATCAAGGAAGAAATTCCGAAAAAGGGCGGGATCCAGTAAAGGAATACAAGGACGCGCCAGGACAAGGGAAGAAACCGATGCCAGCAAGGAAGGTGCTGGAGAGAATATTCTATGTGCTGCGAACTGGGTGTTAATGAAAAGCTCTGCCTCGTGAATATGGAAGCGGAAGTACAGTACACAAAAGATTTCAGGAATAGCTGGCAGTCGGTTTCTTTGCTGTGTTTGGGTTATACTGGAGGCAGGGAATCAGTTAAACAGCACAATTATATTCCACATATTCGACCCCAAGTGAGGAGAAAAAGGCGTTGGAACACAACCCTGATTTTTTCGCACGCCGCTGGGTTACTGAAGCTGCACACCTTGTTTGACTTGTTCTGTAAATTCTGATTCACCATGAAAAGAAAACTGCAAACGACATGGCTCTGCTTCAGTTTGCCTGCGCGGTGATTGTCTGGCGTAAGCGCATTCACGTTCATCGTTAATTTCGCGATAGGCGCTTAGACTTGCGGTGCGTTGGATACAATGGTCATTAAAACACAAAATCTGCAATGGCACAGATTTCTTTCGCCATATCCGCGACATAATCCAACATATCATACGCAGTTTGTAAGGAAACTGTGATATTTGCATCCAGCAAATTTTTGATACGTTGATCAGCCAGATCCACACCATATTCTATAACATCGGTATATGTGGTTTCACGGTCAATCGAACGCTCTAAACCAAAATGATTCAAACTGAAAAACTGATTTGGCGCAAGTGCTTTCACACGTTCATAAACTTCGCATGGGTCAAGTTTCGCATTTTTAGCGAGCGTTTTCAGTGGTTCAGCCAGCGCTGCAACCATCAAACGCGTTGCCATGGCATATTGGGGGTTGTTGTTAGCAAAAGAATCCAGCGGACGCGCAAGATTGATAAGGTACAAACCGCCGCCTGGCAAGCCTTTTTGGGTTTGCCGGTCAATCCGCTGCAAATATTCCTTCATATAGGTAATCATTGGCGTGATGGACGCATGGAAATCCTGCTCTTGGATGCCATGGGTATGAACCCCATGCAGCAAAGCATTTAACAGCAATACAGCAGTTTTAACGCCATCTTTTGGGCAGCCCTGCTGTGTGAGAATCCCCACAGCAGCTTGTACACTTTGTTCACTGCAAACCATTTCGCTAAGCACAGAGGAAAAATGCGTTTCTCTACAAAAGCGTCCGCTTTTATCTAGGTAAGAAAGTTTCTTCTGATTCCCATAAACTTTTGCCGCGGTTTCTGCTAATTGGTTCAAACCATCCAACAGTGTTGGGCATATTTGAATTGGGGGGCAAATTGTAGCATACATGATGATTCACCTTTCTGGCGGGTTTGCCAGAAATATTCCTTTCCATATGTTTTTTTAATCAGGGCTGTACAACCTTCTGGGCAAGCAATGCGGCTTGCACAGCATGAATATCCAGTTCAAGCGGTTCCTTTTGTTCATTGATGCACTGCGCGGCAACAACCCCCATCGCTTGACCCATATTCATGACAATTGGCATGACGCGATAGCTGGAATGTGCTTTATGTGTACCGCTGATATTGCGTCCATTGAGCAAAAGCCCTTTCACCTTAAGCGGAATAAAACAGCGCAATGGGATTGTGTATGTATTTTTCTGGACGAAATTTTTGTATTCTCCTGATTTGTCCAACCCAGCACCTGTTACATTATGCAGGTCAAAGAAAAACCGGGATTTGGTCACCACCCAATCTTCAAAAATACGCGCCTGGGAAATATCGTCCTCGTGCATTTCATAATGCGCTTGGAAACGTCGCGTTTCACGTACACCAACCGTATTAGCGCTGTCCACCAAATAACAGCCTTCATAGCCTGGCACATGGCGGCGCAAAAATGCAATAATCTGATCAATTTGACAGCGGCAGGTGTATTCCGCACGGTTCAGATCACGCACATTTGTGCCATCAACATCAATCATATTGGTCATGTTGACGGTCACGATGCCCGGCAAAGAAGAAGGGTATAGCAGGATATGCCCTGCGGGGGCAGGCAGCTCCTGTCTGCCAAGCGTCTGCAAATCCCCTTCCGGCAGTTCAACGGTATCCTCAAAGCACCAGAAAAACATGGCGCGATCCATATCAACCCCTGCAACTTTAAACATAATTGTCATTGGCTGCATTCCGCCGTCTTCTGAACGCCCCTTTTGAAATGGAACGCCTGCTGCGGCAGCGGCGTCACCATCCCCGGATGAATCAATCAGTATTTTGCAGGCAATTGCCTCCCGGCCGGATTTGCTTTCAACAATGGCACCTGTAACACGTTCATTTTCCATGATGACATTGCTAAAAAATGTATGCATTTGCACGGTTACGCCTGCTTCTATCAGCATTCCCAACATCAGCATTTTTAATTTTTCTGGATTGATCGCTTGCCCACACTCGCAGTCCCGTGCTTTTTCGCGCAGTTCTGCAAAGATGCCGCCTTGCTGGTGTCCAGTCCAGTGGCTCATAATACCAGTTGTTGCAACACCGCCAATTGCACCCGACTGTTCAATCAGCATGGTTTTTTTGCCCATGCGGGCGGATGAAAGCGCTGCGCCAAAACCGGCTGGACCGCCGCCAA
Source organism: uncultured Butyricicoccus sp. (assembly GCA_964017555.1). GTDB lineage: Bacteria > Bacillota > Clostridia > Oscillospirales > Butyricicoccaceae > Butyricicoccus_B. The sequence continues at coordinate 4,342 of CAXHNU010000120.1, forward strand.
TAACCAATACTTCGGTTTCTTCTGCAAATGGGATGGTTTTGCTTGGCTCCTCATAATATCTCATTGTGTACCTCCTGCCGCATTTTGCGGCGTTTTTTTAGGTTTTATAGAACGATAAACCGCCCATACAATCGAAAAGACAGCTAGCGCAAGGAAAATCAGGCTGAATGGGCGTGTGATAAAAATACGGTAAGAACCATCGGACATGACCATTGACCGGCGGAAATTGAGTTCGGTTAACTGCCCAAGGACAACCCCTAAAATAATCGGCACAATGGGGAAATCCAATTTACGCAGGATATAAGAAATGATGCCAATGATAACCGCAGCTATGACATGGAACGTACTGGAGTTGCTTGAATAAGTGCCTGCAAAACAGTAAACCACAATCATTGCACTCATCAGTTCATAAGGGATGCGCGTAATATTAGCATATAAAGGTGTAAACAGCCTGCCAATGATCAGCATAAATACATTGACTACCAATAAGCCCACCATAATGCCATAAATAAGATCAGGGGAATTGACAAATAAAGAAGGTCCAGGCACCATGCCTTGAAGCATCAGTGCGCCAAGCAAAATGGCGGTGACGCCATCGCCCGGAATGCCTAATGTCAGCAGTGGAATCATGGTAGAACCTGTTGTTGCGTTATTGGCGGATTCCGATGCGGCAATCCCTTCAATTTCGCCTTTGCCAAAGTTATCGCCGTTTTTGGATGTTTTTTTGGCTTGGTCATAGCTGATAAATGCAGCAATGCCGCCACCTGTGCCGGGTGTTGCGCCAACGAGTGTGCCAATGATGGAGGAAGTAAACATATGGCGCAGGCATCGTTTGATTTCTGCCCAAGTAAGTTTTTCACGGTCAAGTGTCAGTTTTTGTTTTCTGGCAGGGTCGGTGCGCGGATTGTAAGCGGATTTGCTAATCAGTTCCGCCAGCGCAAACAAGCCAACCAATGTGACAATGAGCGGAACGCCGCCAGCAAGCTTGCGGATGCCAAAGGAAAAACGGACGGTGCCGCTAATGGAATCCATGCCAATGATGGAAACGAATACACCTAAAATCGCACCAATCAGACCTTTGGCAATGTTGCCGTTGGATACGCTGGCAATGATTGAAAGCCCGAAAATTGCAATGCAGAAATATTCAGGCGGGCCAAACAGCATGGTAATTTTCGCGATATTTGGTGCGGCAAACAGCAAAACCAATGCGCTGAAAATACCGCCGACAAAAGAAGCATATAGCGCCATGGTAAGCGCTTTTAGCGGCTTGCCCTGTTTGGTCAGCGGATAGCCATCAAGCAGTGTTGCTGCATTAGCGGGCGTACCTGGCGTGTTAATCAAAATTGCAGTGATTGAACCACCATAAGTGCCGCCGCAATAAAGTCCAAGGCAAAGTAAAATCGCTGGGATTGGGTCCATGGTATAGGTAATTGGCAGGCATAAAATAATCGCGAGGTCAGCCGTCAAACCTGGGATTGCGCCAATGATAATGCCACAAATGAGGCCAACCAAAATAGCAAGCAGCGACTCGGCTGATGCGAGTGTTTGTATGCCCAACAGGATATTTGCAAACAAAATCGTACCTCCTTCTTATGGCAGCGAAACAGACAACAGTGTGCGGAAAACATAAAACGCAATCAGTACATTTGCACTGGCAATGGCATAAAAATACCATACCCGCGCACCAAAGTAGAGCAGAACACCATTAACCAGTAGCAGCGATGCAATGACAAAGCCTACATATGGCAGGATAATTGCATAAATCAGCAGCATGAGCATATAGAGGATGGGTTTCAGCATTTGCCGAACCTCAGGTTCTTTCAATCTGGCAAGTGAAATGATATATTCCTTTTTTTCTTTGGCGCGAATGCCAAGCACAATCAGCAGTATACTGCAAAAAAACATGCCATGAATTAGCATAGAAGGCACCGTAGCCGCTGTGACTTCTGTGGTTTCAAGTGTTGGAATCTGTGCAGGCAGCATCACGCGCAGGATAACTGAAACGATGAAAAAAAGGATCCCGCTTGTCAAATTGCTATTTGTTTTGATTTTCATTGGTTCCCCTCCTTGCAGGATTGGATCATGATTCTGCAATCATCTTCACATACTGATCCATTTGTTCCATCTGTGACGCAACAAACTGTTCGAGCTGTTCTGTATCATCATCGTTGATTGGATATCCCATTTCTTCCATAAAGGATGTGAATTTTTCGTCTGCATATACTTTGTCCAGCATATTTCTAAGGGCGCTTACGGCTTCTTCCGGGACATCGGCACGCACGGCAAAGCAGTCCATCCCGGTAAATTCAACATCAACACCGAGATCTTTTAGCGATGGGACTGTCCCAAATGGTGTTTCCAATGCAGTAGGGTCAAATGTCGCAATGGTTTTGATATCACCGCTTTTTTCAAAGTCATAGTACTGTGGCGGCGTGGTGATGCTCATATCCACCTGACCCGAAACAATTGCGTTAATTGCTTCTGATGCGCTTTCAAATACAACCGCTTCCGCTTCAATGCCCATCATTTTGAATGCTGCGGTTGCCAGTACATACTGGTCACTGCCTGGGCCGCCAGAGGTGCCATATTTAATTTTTGACCCATGTGTTTTCAGATCCTCAAAGCTGCTTATCCCTGATTTTTTCGGATTGGATAACATAACAAGTGACCCAGAACGCATCCCTTTCAGCAAGGTGAAATCTGAAAGCTCATATTCAACCGGAACATATTTTGGCGTCAGTGAAAATAATGGTCCCGTGGTTGTAAACACTGTGTAGCCATCGGCATCCGCATCAAGCGCGTCAGCCATTCCTAATGTGCCCGAAGCACCAGTATGATTTTCCACAACAATAGGCTGTCCTAAATATTGTTCGCCAATTTCCGCGACTTTGCGCGCAATGACATCCGCGCCGCCGCCAACGCCCCATGGACAGATAATCGTGACCGGTTTTGCCGGATATGTGCCATCCGCTGATGCGGAATTGCCTTTGTTGTTCTGGCTGCATCCAGCTAATGCGGAGCAGGCAACCGACAGTGCCATAATGGCTGCGATAAATCTTCTTTTCATGTTCATTCTCCTCAGATAGATTGATTTTTTTTGAAAACAGCAAGGATGATAACCATCTTTGCATACGTATTCATTTTTGGGCATATGTCCCCTATTGAAACATTCCAAAAGGGGAACAGACTTAAAAGGTATCGCGGTAAATGATTTTTGCTTCAATTTCCAATCTGCGCGGCGGGGGGGGTTCTGAACTGTTGATCAAATCAATGACCCATTCCGCCGTGGTTGAAATAATTTTTTCATAATCAAGCGTCATTGTTGTCAAAAATGGCTTGAACCATGTTGCCATAGGGATATTATCTGAACCGATAATTTTTACCTGTTCAGGGACTGAGATGCCATGCCGGCGAAGTGCTTCTATGGTGCCAAGTGCCATCATATCATTTTGCACAAAACAGGCTTGCACATCCTTGAATTGGTCAATATGTGCAGAAACCGTTTTTAATGCGTCGTCGAACCGGTAATTTCCATATAACATATGATCTTCAGGGAGATCAATGCCATAGTCATGTAAAGCTGACAGGAAGCCGAAATGTTTATGCAGCCCATCAATACGCCCTTTCGTGCCGAAAATTTCAACAAAACGTGTATAGCCACGTTCACAAAACGCTTTCCCGACCATATAACCCATTTTTTTATGGCTGGGATAAATCATGAACTCATTTGTAACTTCCTCATTTGTATCGTAAATGAACAAGTAAGGTGTTTTGGTGTTTTTTAGCATCTCTTTCAGTTCATCTGACAGGTTTGGACGGTTGATCACCAATGCGTCAAACCGTTTTGTGCTGATAAACTTTTCGATATTTGGCACACCATGAGAATCTACATCATCAAAAACAGGCACAACATCAATATATTTTTCCATCAGTTTCATACGGAGCCGGTAATATAAATCACTTTGGGTATAGTGGTTTGTAAACCCTGTGAAATCCTCAGAAAAGATATAACCGATTACACCTGTCCGTTTGGTTTTGAGTCCGCGTGCGCTGCTGTTAAGTTGGAATGAGTGCTTTGCAGCCAATTCACGGACAAGTTTTTTTGTTTCTTCTGAAACCAAAGGGCTGTTATTTAAGCAACGGGATACCGTTGCCTGAGAAACCCCTGCTAATTTTGCTAACTCTTTTGATGTCAAGCAATCACCAGCCTTTTGTAGGATGAATACGTATTCAGTCATTGACTGACTCAAGTATATGCGAAAAAAATATAAATTGCAAGCACTTTGGGGCATTTAAAATTTTTTTGGACGCATTCATAATTTTTCAGCTTTGGGTTTGGTGAAATAGCTGAAATGATGATACTGCAATAGGCGCTTCTGATTTGCGGGAACCGATATATGGATATTCATAAGGCGCATAGAAAATGGAAAACCTATCGCGCTTTTCTCAATCTTTTAAACAAGCCCCACAAACAAAAATATTCAACATAAGATTTGATAGGGAAGTTTGTATGGATAAAATAAAAAAAGCCTTGTTCCCAGGTGGATAAGCAAAGGCTTTTCTGTATTTTATATATTGAACAGGGTGTCTTGGTGATGTGCACAAGAAATGCATACACTTTCAATTGTAATATATCACTTTTGCCCGAAGCAGGCAACAGGCATCTTTCACAATTAAGCGTTCAAATTTTTTATCTGGTATATCATAGAAAAATATGTGCAAAATACACAAAGAATTGACTGAAAAAAGGTGAAATT
>CAXHNU010000121.1:0-8964 GCA_964017555.1 uncultured Butyricicoccus sp.
GCAAACTGCCTGTATCTCGCAAAGGACGACGAAGATCTCGAAGTTCTGGTTGTTGATACTGCTGACCGTCAGTTCCGTGGCCCAGAAGTTGATATCTTCAATCGTGAGAACAATTCAACTGATCCATCTGCTAAGATTAACGACAAAACAGTAGACAGATCTCATCTTGGCACTGTAACACTGGCTGTCACAACCAAAAATATGAAAGCTGGTTCTGCTACAGTTGCTGCAACTCCTGTAGTAAAGGGTATTACAGTAAATTCTCCAATCACAATCGCTGCTGATGGTACTGCAACAATCACTTTGAGTGTTGATTCACGCCTTGCAGCAGGGAATTACAAATTTGAATTTACAATTAAGGATGCCGATAATAAAGAAGCAAAGGCTTCCGCGACCTTGACAATTGTAGAAGATACAAATACTGTAGGTTTGTCTTTCAGTAGCGTAAGTAGCCAACTTACTGCTCTGCAAAACGCAATGCCAATGAATCCTGGCAATACAGTTGCTAATCTGACAAGTGCAGTAAATGCTCTTGTTACTGCTTGGGATGACAGCAATGTAGCATTGGCTGCAACGGCTACTGTCAGCAATGATGATGTTGCAAGCCTTGCTCCAAACGCAGCGATTGCTGTAGGTGACAAGATTACATTGACTATGACATTCACCGCACAGGATAATGTTGTATTTGATGCTAATCTTAAGGCAGATGCAGATGCTCCGGCAATTGCAGGTGCTACAGCGAAACTCAATAGAAACTCTGATAAAGAAATCGTAGTTACCTATACTTACGAAGCAGTAAAGGGCGCCGCACAAGTTGCTCAGGAAGCAGTTGACGCAGTTGCAGAAGATCTTGTAACAGATAAGGCTGAATTTGGCGCTCAACTTACAAACTATGCTGATAAGGTTACCATTGTAACTTCCGGCAAGCAACTCACTCTTGGCGGCGAATACACGAAGGGTGCTGACGAAGCTTGGGGTGCTCCATGGAACTACCCTGCTGAAGCTGGCAAGAAGAATAACAGTTTCTTAGTAGCTTTCGGCGCAAAGCGTCCAGCAGGTGCTAATGGTGCAAAGGTATATGGCACTAACCCTGAAACTGCCAATACTTATTCAGTTACTGATGAAGGCTTACTGCTTGGCATCCTTGTTCCAATTGACGGTGCAAAAGGTGGCACAACCAAAGTTACCGTTCAGTGGACAAAAGATGGCGCAAATTATGGTAAAGCTGTAGTCTATGATATTGACGGCAGCGCTGTAACTGTAAAAGACGCTCCTAAAGCTTAAGAGTCGTAAAACACTTGCATGATAGGGAACTATCGTGTTAGCGCAAAGAAAACCCCCTCTTTCGAGGGGGTTTTCGTTTGTCTGGCAGGCGTTTGCCGCTCACCAGAAGTGTTAATGCTTACTTGATATTGAATGTGTAAGGAGTTGCGGTTACACCATCAGTGCCAATATCATCTGCTGTAAGATCAGAAGTCATAGATGCTTTTTTGTAAACAGTGATAATGATCTTGGTAATTTTATCACCAAGCAATGTATTGACTATCAAATCGTTGCTATCGTTTGCAAAACCGGTACCGAGATCACCAGCCATTGGAATGGTTTTTTCTACACCGTTTGCATCGGTATAAACGCGAACTGCCTTTACAAATGCGTGTTCTGGAGCTTGTACCGTAGTCAACTTAAGTTGGACAGGAGTAACAGTTGTGCTGTCAGTTTCCTTAGCGACATCAGTTACAGATTTGCTAGAAAATGCAGTAATTGTACCAGTACCGCTGAATCCAATACCACGGGTAACGTCTGCACTTGTACCAGTTGTAATACCAAGATTCAACTTATCGCTTGGGATATACTGAGAAACAGAAGAAGCATTTGCACCAGTCAGAACTACATTACCTTTGCCTGTCAGCTTGCTAAGATCAGTCTGAGCAGTGGTAAGAGTCAAGGTTTGACCTTTTTCAACATTCACAGTAGCAACTGGAAGTGTTGTGGTAAGTTCCAGTTCGCCATTTGCTGCAAGTGCTCTTTCGATCTTTGTAGCATCCGTAGCAGCTGTACCTGTCATGTCACCTGCACCAAGACTTGCTGCCTTCTTATAGTTATAAGTGAGAACGATATTACCATCAGAATCCTTAGTCTTGCTGGCAGTCAGACCCCACAGGGTTGGAGCAGCTACACTATCAGCATCAGCAAAAGAATATCCATCCTTTGGCGTCAATGTGATAATGACATTAAGATTCTTCAGATTATCTTCAGTCAATGCAGTTGTAATTTCTTTACCATTTGCATCTTCGAACTTAACGGCTGCAGTATAGTTTGCATTCGCGCTTACGATGCTATCAGCTTTGAAATCGTAAGAAGGAAGCAGATCAGCTGTTGGAGCTGCGCTGCCAGAACCAGTCCAAGTGCTGAAGCTCAACTGATTATCGCCGCCAGAATTGACATCACCAATTGCAGCGCCTGCAACAGTTACAGTAGCTGTTGCGGTCTTAGCATCTTCCCCGCTACCAACAGTTACGGTAACAGTATATTTGCCAACAGTAGCGCTCTTATCCTTATTTAAGGTAATCGCAACTTCACCGCTGTCAGGAATCTTATTTGCACTTAATTCGGTCTTCAAACCAGCAGGGGTGTTACCAGAAGCATCTTTAACAGAAACAGATATATTCTTGTCAACAAGATTTCTTGTTGTTACCTTGATGGTTTTAGATTCATCCTGCGCGATAGACAAAGTAGTGTTGCTCAAGCTCAAAGAAGCTAACTTAGAATCCTTATTGCAGTTGTCAACTTCCGGACCGCGGAACATACGGTCGCCAGCTTCAATAACGAGGACTTCCATATCTTCGCCGTCTTTGCAGAGATACAGGCAGTTTGCTACTTTAGCCTTATCTTCACCTGGAATATTTGTAACCTCTACAAAATCGCTTGCATTTTTATCAAGGTCAGATGTCCAGTTGATTGCTGTACGAACAGTACCAGTGGTAGAGCCCTCTTTATCCTTTGTATCAACATAGAAGATTACGGTATCAGAAGGTATATCGCGATTTACCGAATGCCAGCCTTCAGTCTTGCCATAGCCCCAGATTTCAACTGCGCTCTGGCTGCTGTTTACGCTAGTGACTGCGCCAATACCAAAGTTCTTGTTTTCGCCGTTAGAACCAAGTGTATACAACGTTACATCATCAATATAACGGCGACCGTTGGAATCCTCAGATGCCAAAGACTTGTAACCAATCAGGGTATTTGCCTTGCGGTCATCAACCTTTGTGCTCTTTTCAGAAACAGTAATGGTTTCGCCGGATTCAAGCAGCAAATCATAGGAGATTTCATTGTTGCCAGAAGAAAGAACTGCGTCAGACAGGATATAGCCGTAGTGATCATTGGTAATGAGATCTTGCGGCAATGTCTTAACCTTCAAGGTCATTGCAGCTGCGCGATTCAAACCAGATACGTCTGCGGTGAAATATTCAGCATTATTATCCCTGGTATCAATTGTAGATGCAGCTAAGTTTTTCAGCTGTTTACCGGTGATTACATCGGAATCATTGCCATCAAATACGATAACCTTTGCGGTATCGTCAATGATTTTGGCATCAATCTTTTCTTTATCTTCAGTTTCGTAAGTCGCAAAACCTGCATAAGTATAATCACCGTAGAAATCCTTGGTTGGAACCAAGTTTTCAAAGATGTATTTGCCGCCAGATACACTGTATTCATACAGCTTACCAACTTCTAGCCCTGGATTTGTTCCGACTGCATCAAATGGGACACGATTGTTAGCAGCAGTGTAAGTATCAACATCTACAACAGCTGTAGTATCATTAAAGAACTGCAACTTAACCTGCTTGCCGTTGAGACTATCATTCTTTTTGCTGACAACCATTGCTACATCAACAACATTATCCAAAGAGCCTGCGCCAGAACGTTTTACCTTCCAAGCTACGCCATTAAGCAGAATATATTCAATGTTGTCACCAGCCTTGACAGACTTAATGTCAGCATTCGCGTTGTTTGAATCGTTGAACCAAGCACTGTCAACACGATATTCATCAAACAGATAACCCAGTTTTTTATCAGCGTCATAGTTCTTAGTCTTACTATCCTTTTTCAAACCATCCAGCTTACCAGTGGTAACTTCAAGTTTCTTAATGTCTTTGCAATCGTCAAAACGGTTGTAAGAAATAGATACCCAGTCGCCTTGTGCAAGACCTTCGTCAATGTTTTCGTCAGAGAAGTTGTAGCTTGCACCAGCAACAAGCTTGGTAGAAGTTACAGAAGTTACTTCTGCTGCTGCATAGTCAGTGATGATAACAGAATCCAGACGACCATTGTCATCAGAATCGACAAATGTCATAACTGCGGAAGAGCTATTCCAATCATCGAAAATATCTTCTGCATCAAAATAGTTTGCTTTACTCTTGTTTTTCCATTCTTTTTCCGCGCTGGGTTTATAAGCCTTATTGGCATCGGTGTTGTCACCCCAAACCCCATGTTGAGGGGTAAATGCGCTGTCAGTATTTTCATTGCCGTTAATGCCAACATAAAGAACACGAATAATACCATTTTCGCGTTCAGTGCTAGTAACGCCGTTGTTATTTGTAGAGGTGTTAATATATTCAATAGAATAAGATTTCCCATCGAACTTAACCTTATTATCGCCGTCAGATTCAACAGCGGAAGCATTTACAGTATAAACTGTGTTGCCAGTCAGCGCATAAACGCCGATGACACTGTTCGCTTTGCCGTCAGAATACAGAACCTTTACCTTCTGACCAAGCAGTTCACTATAGTCAGTTTTTACATTGGTAAAATTCTTTTCCAGAGCGCCGTCACTATCAGCAATATCGCTTGTGTTGCAAACAACATCCAGGTTAGAGCCGGATACAGAAGTCAATGTACCAACTGTGGTATGCAACTTCATATATTCGCGACCAACGGTCTTGTTCGGGGTGTTGTCTTCACCAACATTGGTATAACGGTCGCCGTCGGTAGACCAACGAACGGTACGTGCATCAATCATGTTCGCCATAATCTGAGCAGCCCACTGACGTTCACATGGACCGGTTACGGATTCCATATTAACGCCCTTGAGCAGACCAGCTTCGCTAGCCAGACCGATGGTCTTGGTAGACCAGGATTCGCCGCCGATGCCAGCCTTAGCAGGGTCATAACCCAGCACGCGCAGGCAGATAACAGCGAGTTCTACACCAGTTACCGGGTCCTGCGGACCAAAAACGGTACCAGCTTCGTTACGGCCAGAAATCAGGCCAACAGATTGGCAATGCTTAATGTAGCCCTTTGCCCAGTCATCTGCACTGGTCAGATCCTGGAAGGAAGTCTGCATATCAGCATATGCGTTTGCATTATCATTACCCTCATTGCGGATGGTATAGATAATACGGCAGATTTCTGCCCTTGTAATGGTATCGTTCGGATGGAACATACCATCGCCCTTGCCGGTCATGACATTGAGCGTCGCGAGCAGTTCTACGGCATCAGTTGCTTGGATATCATCCTGATCCGTATATGCCGCGCCAGCCATCATGGTGAACGCCATTGCGAACGCCATAACCAGCGCGAGAACCTTTTTGACATGCGCATAGATTTCCTATAGCGGGCTAAAACGCATCGGGATTCGACAAAATATACGTATTTTCGCAACTTTTCAGAGCAGATTAAATTCAGCAATTTTCAGAAAAGATGATTTTTCAGCGCACATAGAAATAGAAGAATTAAGGTTATAAAGCAAGTTCAAACAGATAAGTTTGTCATGAACATGGAAATTAAAATATAAGATTATAGAATAACCCTGTAAAATACATGAATTAAAATGAATATTTATGCACGCTCACTGCTTATGATATGAGGGCATTTAGCGCATAACAGAGGGAGAAAGAGGAAGGACAGAGGTGGAAAGTTTATCGTTAAATGTTTTATCATGTTCCACAAAAATCATGGTAGGCTGGAATTTTAAAAGCAGTTCTTCGATTTGCATTCGGGAATCAATATCAATATAGTTCAGTGGTTCGTCCCATAAGTATAGATGTGCTTGCTCACATAAACTGCGTGCAATTAGCACCTTCTTTTTCTGCCCTTCACTAAAGGTGCAGATATCTTTTTCAAATTGCACGCGGGAAAATCCCAGCTTGCGTAAAATCGTGAAAAACTGACTGATATCAATGTGAGATTGTTCGGCATATGCAGATAACATACCAGAAAGCCCATCTGTCCGTTGTGGTACATAAGAAATTTGCACATTCCCAGTGCGTGCAATAGTGCCCATATAGTCAACAGGCTCGCTGGCAATGATACGAAGCAAGCTGGATTTTCCTGTACCATTTTTGCCGGTTATAGCAAGACGCATGCCCTGTGTTATGGAAAGGTGAACAGGTGCACATACTGCACGCCCATGATAGCATGGCACAACCCCATCAAGCAAAAGCAGGCGTTTATTATGATGGTGGAGCGTGGTAAGTTTCAAATCATCGACCCGTTCAATGTTATGTAAAAGGGTAGATTTTTGCGCAATTGCAGCTTCACGGCGCCTTTCTATGTTTTTTACGCGGCGCATTATTTTTGCAGACTTATGTCCGATATAGCCGCGGTCAGGACGCAAACCGGAATTGGAACTGCCGAATTTTGTTTTTTCAAGCTGCTCAGACCAGCCAGTAGTGCGCTGCGCAGCTTTGGATAAATGGCGGATTTGCTGACGCAGGCGTGCATCCTGCGTGCGTTCAAAATCATCCTGTTGCCTGCGGTTTTGCAGCCAGGAGGAGAAATTCCCTTTTTGCAATTCAATATCGGCTTTATTGATTGCTAGAATATGGTCTGCACAGCCATCAAGCAAGGCCCTGTCATGGGAAACCAAAATAAAGCCTTGCTTTTGCCGCAGATATTGCCCTAAAAGCTGACGGCCTTCCAGATCTAAATGATTGGTTGGCTCATCAATTAATGGGAAAGTATTTTCCGCAGTAAAAAGGGCAGCAAGCTGTACTTTTGTTTGCTCACCTGGGGATAAGGAACAAAATGGACGTGAAAGCACAGCGGTATTGATCCCAAGCAGAGATAATTCGCGTTCCAATACCCAACTTGCACAAGAACCACTTAATTCTGATAAGACATCAGCAGTCAAACGTCTTGGTTCTGGTACAGGAATTGGGAAGCAGCGGAAATTAATATTTGCAGAAATATGCCCTGTACCAGAAAGCATACCGGCAAGTAGATATAAAAGGGTTGTTTTGCCACGCCCGTTACGGCCAATCAGCCCAAGTTTCCAACGGTCATCGAGCGTCAAGGAAATATGGGAAAAAACAGGGTCATAACTGCCGGGATAACAAAAACTTAAATCCGAAAGTTGTATTTGTGACATAAAAAAATCCTCCTTGCAGCAAGTTTCATGGGAAAATAAAAGATGGCTGCAGGAAATCACATCCAACAGCCATCTGCCCATGCAAAATAAACCCACATCGGGAGGGATGGGAATGAGGTGCTTTCCTGCAAAAAAGGCATAAATAGTCCATCGAGAAACAGCCTAAACGATGTTGCCTTTATTAGATACAAGCAGGAAAGATTACTTCATTTTTTCACCTCAAATTCGATTTATTATGGGTATTGTAGCATGGAAAACAATATGTGTCAACTGGTTTTTCTATATTAAGGAGGGGAAGATGCTGGGCGGATAAAAATAAAGAAGTCCCAATAAATGATAGTGAAAGAGAAATACTGCAATAGAATAACGAGTATCGGGTTGATTTAATCCGCGCTAGATATAATAAATAAAATAGTGTAATTTATATTTCGAGAAATTAATTTAACGATATTGTGGTTTGGATAAGTGAACGGAAACACTTTATTTTTAGTATTTATTACACTGAAATAGAGCTGTAAAATATAATGCTTAAGAATCATATTGGGAATTTATAAGTCAGAATGAAGATTCCGAAAAGATAATGCAGAAGTTGCAAGTGTAGGTTACAGTTATGCGTATCAGCGCTTGATTAGCATAGCAAAGGGAAATGAGCGTCCCAACAATCCAACGTCTTCACCTCCTAGCACGAAAGTAAAGCATCCAGACCCGACACCAACGATCCCATGAGCCAGATGTACCGCGGATTTATTATCCTGGTGAAGAACCAGACCCGAATGCACCAGACAGCCCAGAGGAAATCACGATTATGGAAGATAATGTTCCACAAACGTACATTAAAACTTGGGACCCGGAAAATGAAGAATATGTCTACCTTCCAGAGGAGCCAGCCCCCTTGGCGTCATTTATCCCAGCGTCAACCCCATTGGCGCGTCTGGATATGACGCCAAAAACCGATGACTCAGGTCATCCATGGCTTTGGATTGGGTTATGTTTTGCCGCGATTCTTGGCACAGGGTTATTAAAACCTCGTAAAAAGACAAACGACAAATAAGGCATAATACAAATATTCTCTCCAAAGGATAATAAAGAAAGCGGCACTGGCAAAAACACAGATTATACTGTGTGCCAGTGCTGTTTTTTGTGATGCGGGGGTTTTATTATCCCTCATAATATGTTATATTATTATAAAAGATTAAGATAACAGATAAAGCGGGTGTATCGAATGCAAAAAATTAACCGCCGGATCGGGCAAGCCTTAAAAAGCATCCGCAGTGCCCGTGGGATGACCTTAGAGGATGCCGCACAAATTACCGGTGTTAGCAAACCAATGTTAGGGCAGATTGAGCGGGGGCAGTCAACACCAACAGTGACCACCCTTTGGAAAATTGCAGTTGGCTTTAAAGTGCCGTTTTCAGTTTTTCTGGAGGAACAGCAGGCAGAATATGAAATTGCAAGCCCCAATGAACAGACTGTTATTTTGGGGGACAACGGGAAAATGCGTGCATATCCATTGTTTGTATTTGATCCTGTGCGGCGGGTGGAAACATTTTATATGGAATTTGATGCGGGATGCCATCACCATTCTGATAAACATG
>CAXHNU010000122.1:0-8934 GCA_964017555.1 uncultured Butyricicoccus sp.
GCCGCTTCATAACAAAAGATGGTTTTATGTTCTGCGCCATGGTATTCAAATGTCCGGCGAATATCTTTCATATGGGACACCGACCACATAAAGCACAGGAAAATAATCACGCGCAAAATACCTTCAAAGAAATTCCGCAATACATTTGGCGTCTGCGCTGGCAGCAGTCCGCCAACAAATGAGGGCAGCAGCATAAACAACCCAACGGGAATGGCAATCCCAATGACCATTGCCACTGCCATAATGATTTTTTCCAGTTTTTCTGTGCCGAATTTATTTTCCAACCATGTTTCAAATTTAGAAGGCTGTTCTTCTTCGCCTTCCTCCTCGATAAACTTGGAGGAATATTCAATATCTTCAAGCCCTTCTTTCATCGCCGTAAATAGGCTGACTGCCCCGCGAAAGATTGGCAAGCCTAAAATTTTAAACTTTTTCGCATAATTTTTGGTTTCGCGTTCATTTGCCTCCAATGTGCCATCCGGCTTGCGCACCACAACGCAGGTTTTTTCCGGGCCTTTCATCACAATGCCTTCAATGATTGCCTGCCCGCCGATTGTCGTTTTTTTACGGCAGGCAGGCATCTGGTATTTGCTCATCATTCAATTTCCTCCAAAGGTTCTGGGATTGCGCCAGCGCTGGTATCAGCGGCAGGGATACGAACATAAACCGCTGTGCCAGTGCCTTGTTTGCTGGTGATATCGACGGTGCCGCCGTGCATGGTGACAATTTCATCTGTGACAGCAAGCCCAATGCCGCTGCCGCGCTGTTTGGAAGAACCTTTGTAAAATTTCTCTTTTACAAAAGGCAATTCGGCTTCCGGAATGCCAGGTCCCCAATCGCGCACACAGACAATAATCATATTTTCTTCCCGGCTAAGGGAAACTTCAATTTTGCCGCCTTGTTTGCCATATTTCGCAGCATTATCAATAATATTCAGGAAAACCTGTTTCATGCGGTGCCGATCGCCGGAAATGAAATAATGACCTGGCTCTTTGCTGTAATGTAAGGTCATATCCGCACTGCGCAGCAGATTTTCATACATATAAACGGCTTCATAAAGCTCCAGGGAAACGTCAAAGACCTCCATTTCCAATTTCATGCGCCCGGATTCAATGCGTGCAAAGTCCAGCAGTTCTTCGACCATCTGGGTCAGGCGGCAGCTTTCCTTTTGGATAATATCCAGCCCCTGCATCACTTCTTCCGGATCTTGCGCACCGACTGCCGCCAGGGTTTCACTCCATCCAGCAATTGCGGTAAGCGGCGTGCGCAGTTCGTGGGATACCGATGAAATAAAATCATTTTTCATCCGTTCGGCGCGGGCAATTTCATCTGACATATGGTTAATGGTATCACATAATTCGCCAATCTCATCGTCATAAGCCTTATGCAGGCGCATCCCATATTGCCCGGCAGCGATTTCACGAGCAATTTCGTTAATACGAGTGACAGGCAGCAAAATCGAACGGATAAAATAGCTGTTTGAAGCGATAACCAGCACCAAAAACAGCAGGCAGGCTGCAACCGCACTCATAATCACAATGGTAATCTGACTTTCCGCAATTTTGAGGGAGGAAACCACCCGCACCGCGCCAATTAAATCACCGCGTGACGAATACATGGGTTCTGATACACTCATCACCCGTTCACGGGTCATTGGGTCTTCGCCAGACCAACTGCATACAGCTTCTTCTGTCAGCGCGCGGAACACATCTTCTGTAGATGGGTTAGAATCCGCGGTCAATGCGGAGGTTGAGCGCAGGATACGCCCATTGCTGTCAATGAATTGCAGCTCCACTTTATCTTTGTCCTCATAACCCAGCACATACTGTCCAATGCCATTATAATACTGGTCATAGGACGTTTCGGTATAATTATCGCGCACAGAGATGGCAGCATTATGGGCACGGCTTTTGAGATTTTCGCGGATGGTGGAATAATAATAATTTGAAATGCCAACCGATACGAAAATGATAATCAGCGCCAAAATGACCAGCACAAAGCTGAGTGAATTAACCAGCCAGCGCCCTTTCAGCCCGCCAGGGGCGTGCTGTACCCGTTCTTTGGCAGGCGGAGCCGCCGCTGCTGTGACGCGTGGTTTTGCAGGTTTTTTCCGATATTTCATGCTTCCCACATATAGCCATAGCCGCGCACGGTAACAATATAATGCGGAGCAGCGGGGTTATCCTCTATTTTAATGCGCAAGCGACGGATATTGACATCGACAATTTTCAGTTCACCGACATAATGATGCCCCCAGACCATTTCCAGCAAATCATCGCGGGAAAGTGCCTTTCCAATATTCTGCATAAACGCCTTGAGGATGCCATATTCAATTTGGGTCAAATCGATTTTCGCGCCATTTTTCTGCACTTCACGGGCACGCAGGTTGAGTTTAAATGGGCCAGAAATGATAATATCTTCATCAGCAAACGGGTTATTGGACACACGGCGATAAAGGGCATCAACACGCGCCCCAAGTTCGACCACGGAAAATGGTTTGGTCACATAATCATCGGCGCCAGTCATCAGTCCAGTGACTTTATCGGCTTCCTGCGTACGTGCGGTCAGCATAATAACGCCTGCGCCATAGCCGCGGGCGCGCAGTGCGCGGCAGACCTCATAGCCATCAATGCCAGGCAGCATGACATCAAGCACAGCAACCGCGATATCCGGATTTTCATCATATTTTTCGAGTGCTTCTTCGCCCGAACCTGCCTGCACAATTTCATAACCAGCGCGTTTGAGGTTCAGCACCACAAAGCTGCGGATATTTTCTTCATCTTCCAACACAAGGACTTTGCGTTTCATATCGGTAAAAAACTCCTCTCAGGGTTTTGGTCATTTTAGGGAAATATTTCAGATTGTTAGTTGTTCCAGTTCTGCGTAATCATCGCAAATCGCCCACGAATGCTTTCTTCCGTCAAAAGCAGTTTACTGTTTGCGGCTTCTTCGGGGATATATGCGGCATAAATTTCATTTTTTGTTTTGGCAAGTTCTATCATACGGTCACGGGAGGCATAATAACTGCGCATATCGCCGGTCAGGCGGTAAATTGCGAGCAACGGGATGGGGTCATCCGCTTCGCGGTATTCCTGGAAAGTGGTAATCGACATTCCTTCGCTGCTGCTTTTGGTAACGGTCACTTCACCGCGCCAATCGTCTGAAAGTTCAAATTGCCAATTTTCTGACACATTTTGATAGGTTGTTGCCACCCGAACAGGACGATCTCCAGCGCTGTACGCATACCAATCCAGCATATAGATTGCATCGCTGGCAGCCGTCCCAGGCATTGCCACAGCGCGCGGCACTTCGGTTAAGCGGTCGCCATTGACATCGGTTGATGGAACCGAAACCGGGCGATATGTGCCCTGGTCGGCGGAATCTTCACCTTCCAGCGCAATATTGCGGAAACCGTCAGCATCATAAATGAGGATATCGGTCATCAAGCCGGTACCGAGTTCTGGTTTGCCTTCAGCAAATACGGCTTTCTGATAACCACGCAGGTTGCCGGTTTTGAGGCTGACAACGGCTTGCACTTCAGGGGCAAGCGTTGTTTCGCCGCGCAGGGTCATTTTACCGCGGGAATAGCAATAAAGCTGAGCGGTACGGCGTCCGGAGGCATCAATGGTAAACAAAACAAGGTCATCAGCGCCATCTGCGTCCAAATCGCAGGCGACAAAAGACTGGTATGTGGTTTCGAGTAAAATTTCGAGCTTGCCGCCAATAAAGCTGCAAACCGTCATGCCGGTTGAAGTATTATCGCTGCCGAGTTTCCATGAAATCACAATCCCCTTTTCGCCGGTTGGCAATAGTGTTGGAAAAGAAACGGAAGCAATTTGCACACCAGTGCCAGTAATTTCTCCGCGAGCTGCATAATCATCGCCATCTTTTTGAAATAGATAAACATGGAACTGACTAGGGTTTTTGGCTTCGCAGAAAAAAGCGACAGCTTCTTCCTCGCCATCACGGTCGAGGTCTTCGAGTTTCACAGTTGTACGGTTCTGTCCAGACTGTGGCGCCACTGCGATTGCGCCATTATCGGTAATTGCGGTTAATTGTTTTTGCAAAGCTTCATATGCTTTGCTGGGCTGTGGGGGCTGCAAGAGTTTATCGCCGGATTTAAATTCGCACCCACTCAGCAAGCAAAGGATCAAGCACAAGGCAAGCAATATGCTTTTGGATTTCATAGGCTGCCTCCCAAGCCGCACGACACAAGCGTGCGGGGATATACAAGTATTATTATAGCATAGCCACAGATAAAAATTAAAGGGCTGATGTAGTATTTTATGCCCATTTTTACAACTTTCCATTTTATCCATGGTAAACTGTGTGTATTCGGCAGGAAAAATGAAAAACCCCGATGCAAAACATCGGGGTTTGGAAGTGTGCGCAATGTGTTATCTTCCCGGGCCGTCACCAGCCAAGTATTGTCACCGCGAGCGAGCTTAACTACTGTGTTCGGAATGGGAACAGGTGTGCCCTCGCCACCATAATCACGCACTTACTTTCTTTTATAAAAGAAAGTAAGCAAAGAAAATTTCAATTCTGCGCTTACGCGCAGTTCCCTGTACATCTTCTGTATGCACATAGGCAGCAGAAAAATTTCAACTCTACGCTCCGCGCAGTTCCTTGTATGCCTTTTGCTTACAGATCCGCAACAGGAAAATTTCACTTCTATGCTTACGCACAGTTCCTTGTTTACCTTCTGTATACAGACCAACAACAAGAAAATTCTACTGCTTTATTTCTCTTACAAAAGTATTTTCATTTGCCCCCTGGCTAAGCTTTTCCCTAACCATCAAGGAATCTGGTGACCCGTAGGAGAATCGAACTCCTGTTTGCGGCGTGAGAGGCCGCCGTCTTGACCGCTTGACCAACGGGCCACATTCCTGCCGCATTTTGATGCGAAAAAAGCGCCCTATGGGGCATATTTCCCTTTTCTTTTGAAAAGGGTTTGGTGCACCATCGGGGACTCGAACCCAGGACCCACTGATTAAGAGTCAGTTGCTCTACCAACTGAGCTAATGGTGCAAAGGTTTAACCGAAGGGGTTTTTTTCACACCTTCAAAACTGAACAAGAACTACTCACACAAAACTTTACGAGATTTTGGACTATCCTGATTTGCATTTGATTCAGGTTAAGCCCTCGACCGATTAGTATCAGTCCGCTCCATACATTACTGCACTTCCACTTCTGACCTATCAACCACATAGTCTACGTGGGGTCTTACCTCCGAAGAGTGGGAATACTTATCTTGAGGGAAGTTTCACGCTTAGATGCCTTCAGCGTTTATCTCGTCCGTACTTAGCTACCCAGCTATGCCCCTGGCGGGACAACTGGTGCACCAGCGGTACGTCCACCCCGGTCCTCTCGTACTAAGGGCAGCTCCTCTCAATATTCCTACGCCCGCAACAGATAGGGACCGAACTGTCTCACGACGTTCTGAACCCAGCTCGCGTACCGCTTTAATTGGCGAACAGCCAAACCCTTGGGACCGAATTCAGCCCCAGGATGCGATGAGCCGACATCGAGGTGCCAAACCTCCCCGTCGATGTGGACTCTTGGGGGAGATCAGCCTGTTATCCCCAGGGTAGCTTTTATCCGTTGAGCGACGGCATTTCCATTCACATACCGCCGGATCACTAACTCCAACTTTCGTTACTGCTCGAACCGTCATTCTCGCAGTTAGGCCCGTTTCTGCGTTTACACTCACCGCACGATTTCCGTCCGTGCTGAACGAACCTTTGAGCGCCTCCGTTACTCTTTTGGAGGCGACCGCCCCAGTCAAACTGCCCACCTGACAGTGTCCCCCGCCCGGATTCACGGGCGCAGGTTAGAATCCCAATACCCCAAGAGTGGTATCCCAAGGCTGCCTCCACAAATGCTGGCGCACTTGCTTCCAAGGCTCCCACCTATCCTGTACATGGAATACCGAGATCCAATATCAAGCTACAGTGAAGCTCCATGGGGTCTTTCCGTCTAGTTGCGGGTAACCGGCATCTTCACCGGTACTACAATTTCGCCGGGCGGGCTGTTGAGACAGTGCCCAAATCGTTACGCCATTCGTGCGGGTCAGAACTTACCTGACAAGGAATTTCGCTACCTTAGGACCGTTATAGTTACGGCCGCCGTTTACTGGGGCTTAAGTTCGCACCTTCGGCTTGCGCCTAAGCACTCCCCTTAACCTTCCAGCACCGGGCAGGCGTCACCCCCTATACGTCATCTTTCGATTTAGCAGAGAGCTGTGTTTTTGCTAAACAGTCGCTTGGGCCTTTTCACTGCGGCCAGCTTGCGCTGGCGTCCCTTCTCCCGAAGTTACGGGACCAATTTGCCGAGTTCCTTAACAACCCTTCTCCCGTTGGCCTTAGAATCCTCATCCCATCTACCTGTGTCGGTTTGCGGTACGGGCACCTAAGAAATTCACAAAGCTTTTCTCGTCTCTCCCGCCGTTCACTTCCCTACTCTAATTTCGGTCCCTTACGCCCCGGGCAACCATCGCCGGGGTTGAACTTAAAGAAAGCGTCCCTTTGCTTAACTCTTTCGGTGGTTACGGAATTTCTACCGTATGTGCATCGACTACGCCGTGCGGCCTCGCCTTAGCTCCCGACTAACCTTGGGCGGACGAACCTTCCCCAAGAAACCTTAGATTTTCGGCCATTATGATTCTCACATAATTCTCGCTACTTATTCCGGCATTCTCACTTGTGTAAAATCCACCAGTGCTTCCGCTCTGACTTCTCCTCTTACACAACGCTCCCCTACCCAGATTATTCATCTGCCCAAGCTTCGGTTAAATGCTTAGCCCCGTTACATTTTCTGCGCAAAACCACTCGACCAGTGAGCTATTACGCACTCTTTGAATGTGTGGCTGCTTCTAAGCCAACATCCTGGTTGTTTTCGCAGTTTCACATCATTTTCCACTTAGCATCTATTTGGGACCTTAGCTGCAGGTCTGGGCTGTTTCCCTTTTGACCACGAGACTTATCTCACGTAGTCTGACTGCCATGAATCAATTATCCGGCATTCTGAGTTTGATAGGGTTCAGTAACCTCGCGGCCCCTAGCCCATTCAGTGCTTTACCTCCGGTAATCTTTCATAACGCTAGCCCTAAAGCTATTTCGGGGAGAACCAGCTATCTCCGAGTTCGATTGGAATTTCTCCGCTATCCACAAGTCATCCCCGGCCTTTTCAACGGACGTGGGTTCGGCCCTCCACGGTGTCTTACCACCGCTTCAGCCTGCTCATGGATAGGTCACCCGGTTTCGGGTCTAATACACGTAACTAATATTCGCCCTATTCAGACTCGCTCTCGCTGCGCCTCCGATACTCCAGTATCTTAAGCTTGCTACGTACATTAACTCGCCGGACCGTTCTACAAAAAGTACCCGATCACACTTTAACGTGCTCTCGGTGCTTGCGGGCACAGGGTTTCAGGTTCTTTTTCACTCCCCTCCCGGGGTCCTTTTCACCTTTCCCTCACGGTACTGCTCCTCTATCGGTCACTGAGTAGTATTTAGGCTTGGAGGATGGTCCCCCCATCTTCCCAGCGGGTTTCACGTGTCCGCTGGTACTCTGGATACAGCCAAGCTCTTTTCGATTTCACCTACGGGGCTCTCACCCTATTTTGCTGCTTTTCCCAAAGCATTCGGTTATCAATCAGAGTCCATGGTGCTGTCCAAACCCCATAAAGATTGCTCCTTATGGTTTGGCCTCTTCCGCGTTCGCTCGCCACTACTGACGGAATCTCGGTTGATTTCTTTTCCTCGCCCTACTTAGATGTTTCAGTTCAGGCGGTTCCCCACCGCAACCTATGGATTCAGTTACGGCTGACAGAGTATTGCTCTGCCGGGTTTCCCCATTCGGAAATCTGCGGATTATCGCTTATTTGCAGCTCCCCGCAGCTTATCGCAGCTTGTCGCGTCCTTCTTCGGCTCTCAGTGCCAAGGCATTCCCCCTGCGCCCTACACAGCTTAACCTGCTCGTCGCAAAGCCCACGCCATTCCATTCCCTTGCTCCTCGCTTCAAATTTGTTAAGCTGTCACCGCTGCTGCGGTGACATTCACTTGGGAATTTCTTTTGGGTGGATTTTTGCTTCGAGATTTACTGTGTAGTAGTTGCAAGAATCAGGATATCTCTCGGTTGAAGTGTTTTATTTCAAAACACCCATTGCTAATTTTGTAGTACAATCTTTTTTAGATTGTATCCCAACAATTTTCAGAAAAACCATTTATCTTTTGCTGATTATCTTTCAATAATCAAGCGGAATAACAAATTGTTTCCTCTATTGTTGCTTTTGCTTTCGTTATTGTTCAGTTTTCAAGGTGCAAAAATTTCATACCTGCGGCGCTAGCCGCAAATATTTTTTCCTAGTCCAAACTTCTTTTTTCATCAAAAAGAAGTTTGGTGGGCTTGAGAGGACTCGAACCTCCGACCTTACGATTATCAGTCGTACGCTCTAACCAGCTGAGCTACAAGCCCATATCTGTTTTTTGGCGCGGTCTTTGGTTTTTTTTCAAATCCTGCGCCCTTGGTGGAGATGAGGAGGATCGAACTCCTGACCCCCTGCTTGCAAGGCAGGTGCTCTCCCAGCTGAGCTACACCCCCGAATGCTTCATTCGTTTTTCCTGTTTTGGCAGGGCTTCGGATTTTTATTCTTCTCAATTTCCACTTTTGAAGGTACAGTTTCTTTTCCTCTTAAAAAAGTAAACAAAGAATCTCCCGCGGCGTTAGCCGCAAATGAAATTTCTTTTGCCTACTTTTCTTTATAAAGAAAAGTAGGTGTGCCTTCCAAATTAAACAACGATTTGCCGGACAAACTCAGATTGACCTTAGGATATGAGATTTTGTTTCAAATCTCAGGTCTCCTTAGAAAGGAGGTGATCCAGCCGCACCTTCCGATACGGCTACCTTGTTACGACTTCACCCTAATTACC
>CAXHNU010000123.1:0-8909 GCA_964017555.1 uncultured Butyricicoccus sp.
GCAGCAACAGCCGAATAGAACTTTTCGGTTGGGTTTGGAATTTCCGCCCACGGGGTTTCAAATCCGGCTTTTTGTAAGCATATACGGCAGCTTCATAATATTCGCCCCGGTCAAAAAGGCGGTGAACAAACACTTCGGTTTCCTCTCCATCGAAAGGAACAACAGCTTTGAAATTCTGTGCCAGGATATTCTGCTTGATCTGGCAGCTTTCCCAGTACAGATACCGCATAATAAGGTCAAACATTTTCCGTTTTTCCGACCGTTCCTCAAACGAAATGAGGGCAGTCGGCGCCATTGCAAACGCCATATTGATTTGGTTCGCAACCTGAACCCGTGTTGCATTTAACGGGATAGCATTCATCACATCCATGAAAATCCTGGACAGGTTCCGATACTTCTGTACGCCGCCAGGGATTTCGCTTTGGATAAAAGCCCGTTTCGGACAGGTCAGAGAGATTTCCTTATTTCGGATTGTTGCTTCTGTTTTCATATTGTGCATCCTCCTGTTTTTCATTTGATTTTATGATATGCAAACCGCCAGCCTGCATATCATAATCCAAAACATAACCGGCGAATAACAAAAGAAAAGGAGCATGAACAATGATTAAGATTCAAGAAAAGGACAAAATGTTTTGTCAAAAGCATCAACAGGCGTTTGATGCGGCAAAGAAATCTTTGGCGCTGCTGCTGGAATGTAGTGAGGCTGCAGCTGCGGCACAGGATGAAATCTTCCCAGACGAACCGCGCTATGTACAGAATGTCTATCTGGGGAATGATATTGCGGATGGAGAGATTGTCCGGAATGCAATCTGGCGTCTTCCGCGTACATTTATTGAGAAGATTTCGATGTATTTTATTAACGAATATCGTGTGCCAATCAATTATGGTGCAATCCAAATGGATTTGCTCCCGACCTCACCCCGCGAAAATGACGATTTTTGGAACTGGAGCGCAGACAGAGTACAAGCAGAAGAAACAATTTACTTGAAAGCGCTGCTGGATTTGCCTCTGCACTATGAAACAGTGCTTGAGGAAATTTCCAGACGGCTGAAGGGGGATTCTTTTGAGAAAGCTGCACTGGCAGACCTGAAAAAGGATTGCCGGCGTTATTCGCATCATCCTGTAAATGGATCTGAATATTTTCGAGTAAAAGGCGATACGCTGCAGCTGACATACAATTTCTGCAAATGTGACAGTCGATACGATGGGCATTATAATTGGCCGTGTTGGGAACTTACCGAAAGATGCAGGATCATTCTGGATGGGATTGCACATTATAAAACAAAGTCTTTCGCCTGCGGCAATCGGGGCAGTGATATGTTTGCGCCTTTGTATGGGGCATTTCATACAGAAAAGAACCTGTATGAATTTCCAAATAGCCAATGTGTCAGCAGCATCAAGATGTTCAAGAATGGCAGGGTAGATATCCGGTTCCTGAACAGCGTGGCTTTGCAGGAATTCGTAGACCAATATTTGAGGGATGAACCGGCAAAAAGAGAATAGGACGAAAAAAAGAGTCAGCAAAAAAGCTGGCTCTTTTTGTTTGTTTAGATATCTGAAACTCCTTGAAACAGGCATAAATACATTGTCATTCAGCATGGACAGCACCGTGCAGCTATGTTAAAATGAATGAAGCAGAAAGAATTGTGGAGGTCATCATTATGGGATTGTTTAACGGCAAGGCGAAGAAGCTGTGCAAAGAGGCGCTACAGCTCTCTGAGCAAGGGCACTCTAAAGAGGCTTTGGAAAAAATGAGGACTGCGGCAGAACTTGGTTACAAAGAAGCGATGTACCTGTGCGGTAATATGGAGCTGAAATGGAGTTGCGACCGGGCTGCAGATTGGTACGCCAAAGCTGCTGATCGCCACCACGCCAAAGCACGAGAGGCATTGGCGGATCTATGTATTTATTCCAGTGTGCGTAAAAAATATCATCTGGAAGGAGAATTGCGGATCCGTGCAGAGCGGGGGATTATCGAAGCCCAGGTTGCTTTAGCGGAGGATTTGTATAGGGATGCCAAAAAAAGTGATGCTGCAGCTTGCGATACGCCTTTGCACTGGGCACTGCAAGCCGCCCAGCAAGGGAGTCAAAAGGGAATGCGCCTTTGCGGCGATATCTATTTCAAAGGGAAAAAGGATCTGGACAACGCTCTCCAATGGTATTCCCTTGCAGCAAAGCAAGGGGACCATTGGAGTTGTTATGGCTGCGGAAAGATTATGAAAGAAAAGAAAGACGATGCCGCTGCCGCCGCATGGTTTTTCAAAGCATGGGAACTGGGTGAAAGCAGCCTTTCTCCAGAGGAATGTATTCGCTCATACGCCAGGATTGGTACAGATGAGGCACTGGAAGAGGTTTATGCTCTGGTGGAGAGGTATATTTCGGAGATGGAGTCCCGGAAATTTGGTTCCAGTATATCCTATGACGATTACAAGATGAAGAATAATCTTTTGAATTTGTGTGGCGATCTCTGTTATCAACAAGGGAGAAAGAAGGAGGCTTACGAATGGTATTTTCGTGCCCCTTATTGTGATGAACACGCCGTGACCCGGCAGGCTGAAATGCGTTATGAAGGAGAGGGCGTTAGGCAGGATCGCCAAGAGGCTTATCGGCTTTATGGGGTGTTAGTTCACGAAAATCATTCATCGAACGCTGCATATCAATGTGGGAAAATGTGTATATTTGGTGAGGGCGTGACCGAAGACCATGCGAAAGCCTTTCGATGGTTTTCTGAGGGGCATGATGCAAGATGCCGGTATCTGACTATCAGCATGTATCAATTAGGAATCGGTGTAAAAAAAGATGAAGCAAAAGCTATCGCGCTTTTACAAGATATTTCTACCACAGAATTCTACCAAGCAGAAGATGCGTGGCTGAAGGAATGTACTGCTCATGGGCGTGACTGGAGAAAGCTGATAATCCATGAGGATAGGAGAACTGTTAGTGAGATGGAGCGAGAACTGCGCAACAAACAAAAAGAATTGAAACAATTAGAAAGAAGTAAAGGCAGATAAATGTTCCTTGCGCCACCGCGCCCCTAAAAAATCAATGGGAAATACATAGCCCATCAAGGATAGTAACGCCTTATTTTGGATGTGCAGACAAAAAGAAAACGGCGCAACCGAAATTTCGCCGTTCAGTATATAGGCAAAAAAAAGAGCCAGCTTTGAGCTGACTCTTTTTTTGCTTATTTTTAGATTTTCTGGCACAGTAGCAACACACTAACGCCAACACAGAGAAATGCAATTCCAATCCCACATAATATCATATGGATTTTTTTCGTCTGGTTATTGGGCACATAAATGCAGGTGGGATCCTCTGGATCATAATAAATAGATACTATTTGCCCTTCCTCAATGTATTTTTTAGAATAGCCAACGGTGCTTTTCCGCTTGATAACATATTGGTTCACAGCATATTCATAGGTTGGAACCCACATGGTCAGTGGAACATCTTCGCTGATACTGGAATGTATGCCGCGACGCGTCTCCCATTTGCAGACAATCCTATAAGTTTGCGCGGTACACCGTTTCTTTTTCCCTGCGTTTATGTGGCGAATGATACATGATATGGCAATCAAAATGATGCCGACACCAAAAAATACAGCAGGAAGCAATACTTTAATCCAATTATTTTGCATGAGAAATCCTCCATTTTCAAAAAAACAAACAGGGTGCGCAGATGACACACCCTGTTTTTGTGTTCAGATTTTTAATTTTTGTCAATATACCGTGACAAATTGTAGATGTACTGACCGCAGCGAACGCAGCAGTCATCCTTGTCCCAAAAGCCCTGTTTTTTCATTCCCCGGACGCTCCCGGTATAGTGGATTGAGGGGTGTCGGTTCTGTTCACTCTTGGTCAATTTCATATATTTCATTGATCTTCATCCTCACCTTCGTCAAAAAGCATTTTTTCTTTCGTATCAAGCAGCGCATAAATGGGCAGCAGCAGGCACATCAGATTATCCTGTCGGGTATACAGCGCATCAAGCTGCTCGAAAAATTCCTTTTTACCCTGGCAGTCCATTACTGCCGCCGCACGAATTGTCCGCTGCACAGAACACAGTTTGCTGTACAGTTCCATAAAATCGTTCATTACCGCGACAAATACGCAAACATCTTCTTCTGTTTTGGGCAATGTGTTCATAGCGGCAGCTACCGAGGAACTGGTAGTAAACAGTTTAACATTTACCTCGACTTCTGTCAGCATACGATCTGCTGCCCGGAGCAGACTGCCCAGTGCAGTGCTTTCCGGCTGACTTGCCGGTTCCTGATCCAGTGCGCCTTTTTCCAACATGATTTTGGCAAGATGATCTGCGTCTATCGAGTTCAGCCCCTGTTTTTTGAGCTGTTCCAACATCTTTTGATTCATAATAAATTCCATTTTGTATTCCTCCGGAAAAATAAAGTTACCATATTATATGCAGATTCATTTCAACCTATCATTTTTCCGTTTCAGGCAAAAAATAATGTCGGGGAAAATCATGTGCATATAATATGCCAAACCTCAAACCTGGATATGAAACTGCTTGAGGAATCAACAATTTTTTTGGAGGATATAACCATGACAAATACAACAAACACAACAACACGCAGCAGATTTACAAATTTCCGTCTGTATCGCACAGACAAAGGTATGTATGCCATTGCAGAAGGCAATGTCACCCGCGAACCCAATCTTATCCATAACGAAGGGAAAAAGCCTTTTGTTGGGACAGGTATGGGATGCGGCACGCTGGATATTGCAGACCGCTGCCGTAAAAGCGGCATGAATATCCCGGAAGATGTGGATTTGGGCTGTTTCATGTCCTTGCGGATTTATGCGGAAAAGGCAGAAGCATTCAGCGAAAATGTGAAGAAGGGCAACCATGTGATTGTGGCTGGTCCTGTTGCCTACGAGGAACAGACAAACGATGGCAAGGTCTATAAGAACCTTACATTGACTGTGGATGAATTCATTGCCCGCCCGAACCGTGAGGATATGTACATCAGCGGCAGCACAGCGCGGTTTACCAATGTGTATGAAACCCGTTCCGGCGACCATGCCGCGAAACCGATGGCAGCAAATGTCTTTGGTGAAGTTACACGAAAAGGCGAGCTGTACGAAGGCGGCAAAGTCCCGGTGATGAAGCTGAGCATGAAAACAGCAGTAAATCCCGTGCTGGTGCATGATCTGGCAACCGGAACCTATAGCAAAGACAAAACTTATGCCGATGAAGGCGGCTATTTTACCGTTATTGCGTTCCGCAAACTGGCGGAGCGTATGGAAAAAGTAGTGCGGCAGGGCTGCAAAATTGCTGTAACCGGCAGTGTGCAGAAAAAGGAAAATGAAGAATCCGGAAAGATTTTTTATGAAATGATTGCGGATGATTTCATCATTGTCAGCTGGCCGCCGCGTGATGCAGCAGCTGAACAGACAGAAGACAACGGCAAAGCGCCCAATCGGACAAAGGTTGAAGCCGATCCGATCCCACCTGCCGATAACGATGGATTTGACGACGAAGACGAAGAAGAATTGCCTTTTTAACGGCTTATTTTAAGGAGGATTCACGATGATGTATCTGGATGAAAAACTGTATGCGGTTTGTGTAGAAGAAGTTGGGCATCACATTGATGCGAGAAATGGCGAGCTGATTGACCAGCGCCTTTATAAATGTTATGCGCGACCCTATCAGGTGATAGAAGTCTGTGGCGGCACTTATGAAGGGCATGATAGTGGTATCACCCTTTTGGCAAGCCCAGTTGCTGCAAACGGAAAAGATCTGGCAATCATCGTGAATGATGCTGGGGAATTCCATACAAGCGATTATATTTATGACGAACACAGACGCTGCTTCCCCAGCTTAAAACAGGCGAAAATCGAAGTGGAAAGGATTGTTGAACTGATTAAAGAAAATACCAAAAATGCGGTTATTATCGCATAAAATAAAAACAAAAAGAGGGGCTACATGAACTGTGGTTCCTCTTTTGTTTATTGAGTCAAATCAGAAAGGGATGTTCTTATGTTCATTGAAACCAGGGTATTAAACGCAAAAGGCGAGAAAATTATGGGACTATATCAGCGGTATCATACAGCAGAAGATGAAATGATTCGGGAATCTTTGCTGCAGGCTGCAGTGAAAGAAATGGGGTTCCGGGGATCTGTCGGGGAAGAAGCGTTCCGCAAGCCAGACCCGGAAGCGCTGCATGATTTGCTGAAAAAGACTTTGCGATTCCAGCCGACAGATGAAAGCATTTTTGAGGATATCAGACCGGCAATTGAAAATTATCTGAATGAAGGCGGTTTATCCAATTTTGAAGTGCTGATTCACCGCCAAAGGGGGCGTTCCAAAGCGCAGACCATCAATGTGGAACGGCGGATTGGCGTGAAGGCAACTGTTCTGGCGGATTATTTTCATGTGCCAGCAGAGGAAGTGCGTTCTTTCTGGGATGAAGGTCATGCGGCAGCTTTTGTCGATCTTTTTGTCCTGAATGCTGTGCGGAACTTGCTGGCTGACCCGCCAAAACGGCAAAATAACACAGTACAAACTGTTTTTGAAACAGAAAAGACCAGAAAATATCTGATGAATCTGAAAGTCAAGTTTTTAATCCCATTCCATGAAATCATCCAGCGTCCGGATTCACTCCTGTATGTCGGCAATAAATTAGGTTTACTGGATGAATTTATCCGGAAAAACCCGATTTTCTTCTAAATCCATCACAAAAAGAGCCAGTTTTCTGTGCAGTGCAGAAAGCTGGCTCTTCTGTTTTGCACGGGGTTGTTTGCATATTATAAGACAAGGTTTTGTTTTTTTTAGGAGGTGTTATCTATGCCGGATCATCCGGATGATATGCGTTCTTATGCGGACAATTCTGCGCAGTCTGTCACGCAAAAAGCCGGGCAAGGGCTGAAAAAGGGACTGAAAGCTGCCGGGCGTGGGCTGAAAAACCAGGGGAAAAAGTATCTGCACCGCGCCTCTGGCAAAGCGGCATCCAACCTTGCCGGAAATGGGCTGAAACTCGTACTCAAGAAATATTTATGGCTTGGCGCTGCAGTTTTAGCCGGTATCTTGTTTCTGGTAATTGCCCTGACCGCATTGGGTGATGTACTGTTTGAAGAACGCGGCACAACAGAAAGTTACACACTGGAAAATGATGAAATGAATGTTTCAGGCATTAACCAAGACGATGGCGTCCGGCGGGTCATTGCTTTAACCGAACCGCAGGCACTCAAAACAGCATATTATCGATTGATGTCATGTTCTTCTTATATCAAACTGGTAAATGGACAAACACTGCTGTTTTATGACCCCATGGAAACTGATAAATCCGAAATGGAAAAACTTCGTCAGGATTTTGCGTCCTTACAGGATTATTTTAAGAACGAAAACTATTTCCTGCTGTCCTCGGATTTTATCCTGATGGCAGATGAAATCCTGCATAATTATCTGGTTTATTACCCGGAACAGGTGATTAAACCGGTATTTTATGAACAGCAAACCGATGATGATGGGCGACCTGTTGTCAAAACACAATCGCTGGAAGATGAAGAGAAAAACCAATTAAAAGATAATGTGGTGTCCAAAAGTTATGACAAATTGACCGAAGGCACATTTTCCAATCAGCCGAATGCGTCAGATGAAACTGGCGTATGGGATTATGGATTTGGCAGTGTGCTGACCTACCAGCCGGAAGAAAAGGATATTTGGCATAAGGGCACAATCCTTTGGCGGGAACATTGCGAGCATACTTATGATGCTTTTGGCAATATCACCAGCCATACTGTGGTCAGGGAAGAAGTCGAGGAACCTTTTGAATATCATGATATCCCATTAAAAGGACAGGATGATATCAAAATTGGGCAGCGGCAATTTAACAACCGGACGCTGAACCGCTTATATGGCAACCAGACAACAGTTTATCCGATTAAGATTCCACTGATTTCCTCCGCCGCACTTTTTTCCGGCAGTATCAGTTATCATTATGAAGTAAAAGAAACCCATGAAACTTTCCAGGAAGGCACAACCACACACCGGACAGATGCGGTTGCCACTTATGCGTATGCGACTTGCGGTCCGAATACACTGCGCGAATACCGGCAAGGTGAAGCCATCACCAAATGTCCGGAAAAGGTAAGTGAGGACAAGGATGTGCTGGGGTTTGATTACATTGACCAGTACACAAAATATTACACCAATTATGTGCCAATCGGTCTGAAAAATGACTTGGATTTCAAAAAGAGAACTGAAGAAACTTATGACCTGCTTTTGGATTTGGGTTTGCTCAAACCCTATACTGGTGAAGTTGGTGAAGTAGTACAGGGTCCGGTTAATCTAACTGCACTGGACGGCACAGATGGCGCAATGAATGATGCCGGAACAGATTATCGGTCGTGGAACGACTTGACGATGATGGCACACATCATTGAAGCGGAGGCTGGCAACAGCAAACTGGATGAACTGATGGTTGGCGCGGTGCTTTATAACCGCTGGAAATCTGGCTTATGGGGAAGCACCTTATTTGACTGCATCAGTGCCCCTGGGCAGTATGCGTGCTACAATACGACAGATGGTGGCACATGGTACAGCAAAACACCGACGGCACGGGCAGTGGAAAGCGCCAAACAGGTGATTTCCGGCGAATTTGCAATCCCGTCAAATATTATTTTTCAGGCAACATTTACACAAGGCAATGTCTTTATGACTGTCGCCCCACATTATTATTGCTATAAATCCAGGGAATCCCTTTCCCGGACAGATCCATGGGGCAGGGTGGCGCTGACTGCTGAACAGCTCAAAGTCCGTGCATCAGAACTGGATGGCGCGGGTTCTGCCGCCGACAGCGGCAGCAGCTCCATTGGTTCCAGTATGTCCGCTGCGGAGCAAATTGGCGGAGCAAAAACAGTAGAAGTGACTTATTATTGTGCTGAATG
>CAXHNU010000124.1:0-8858 GCA_964017555.1 uncultured Butyricicoccus sp.
GGCAATGCTTTTAAGGAATTTGTTAATGCGCTATAATCCGGCTGGGTTTTGGCGGATGTAAGAAATATGGAATGCCGAAAGGGCAGCATGATGAAACTTCTGTATCATGGTTTACAGTGGGTTTCGGGTGCTGCCCTTTCTTGCTGCGGGTTGACATGGCATGGACTTTGCAGGATAAAAGTGATATGATATGGGCAGGGGAAATGTTAAGATTTTTAAACATCCATCCAAAGGGGGATATGATCATGATCGGGTTTTTAAAGGGACTTTGGGAACGCTGGAGTATCCGCGGGATTGTCTTTTTCAAATGGACAGCGTTTGCCTGCCTCATTGGTGCTTTGGTTGGCACGGTAGGTTATGTGTTCCATACCGCAGTGGATATGGCAACCGTTTTCCGGCAGGCGCATCCATATTTTATTTATTTTCTGCCGCTGGCAGGCGTTATGATTTTGGCGATGTATCAGCTTTGCGGTTTGCCGCATGATCCGGGCACCAACTATGTTCTGGTTGCTGTGCGTGAGAATGCGCCAATTCGTTTGCGTATGGCGCCGCTGATTATTATTTCCACGGTAATAACTCATTTATTTGGTGGTTCTTCCGGGCGGGAGGGCGCCGCCCTGCAAATGGGCAGTTCCATTTCAGACCGGCTTGGACGCTGGATGGGACTTGGCGATAAAGATGAGCGCATTATCATGATGTGCGGCATGGCAGCAGGATTTTCCGCATTATTTGGCACGCCATTAGCGGCGTCTGTATTTGCCATGGAAGTATGCAGCGTTGGCGTCATGTATTATGCAGCAATTTTCCCTTGTATTTTGTCTGCTCTGATTGCGGCACTGCTGGTGCATACTTTGGGTGGACATCCAACCGCATTTTCACTGGCAGAAATCCCGGAACTTACATATGTGGTATTGCCCAAAGTGATTTTGCTTGGCATTTTATGTGCTGCCGCCGCAATATTGGTCTGTACAGTATTTGGTACATTCCATCGTTTTTTTGTGCGTTATATCCCCAAACCATATCTGCGCATCGCTGCGGGCGGCGTGCTGGTGATTGTCCTCACCCTGCTTTCGGGCACCTATGCTTATAATGGCGCAGGGATGGACAGCATTGAAGCTGCCCTTGCAGGACAGGCGCGCCCAGAAGCATTTTTGCTGAAAATGATTTTTACAGCCGTAACCCTTGGCAGCGGTTTCAAAGGCGGCGAAATCGTACCTGCTTTGTTTATCGGAGCAACGTTTGGCTGTACCTGCGGTGGTTTCCTTGGGCTTCCGGCAGGGTTTGCCGGGGCGCTTGGCATGGGTGCGGTGTTTTGCGGCGTGACCAATTGCCCGCTTACCGCGGTGCTGCTTTCGTATGAATTATTTGGCGGCGCAGGGCTGCCGTTATTTGCGTTATGTATTGCGGTCAGTTATATGCTTTCCGGCTATCGCGGGCTATATAGCGAACAGAAAATCATGTACTCCAAATACAGCGCGGAATTTGTCGGCAAACGGTCTGGTGATGAATCTTAATTTTTTTGATTGCCTGCCCAAGGGCAAGGGCTTTTGCTTTACAAAACAAAGTTATACGTGGATATCTGTAAATAAGGCGGATAATTTGCGCATTTTACACATTGTAAAGCGTGGATGTGTATGCTAAAATATTATGGACTATTAGCAAAGAAGGTAGCATCATGATTATCCTCGGGCTGGACCCCGGCTATGGCACAACCGGTTATGGCATTGTCAAATATGAAGGCACCCGGTTTACCCCCATACAATATGGCGCGATTAAAACACAGCCAGGGCAGCCATTTGCAAACCGCTTGTGTGAGGTCTATCAAGATGTCTGCACACTGGTTGATACCTTCCATCCGGATGAATGCGCGATGGAGGAACTTTTCTTTAACACAAATATTACAACCGGCATACAAGTCGCCCATGCGCGCGGCGTAATTATGTTGGCACTGGCACAAAAAGGCTTACAGCCTGCGGCATATACGCCGTCCCAAGTCAAACAGTCGGTGGTGGGCTATGGGAAAGCCGAAAAGCGGCAGGTGATGGAAATGACAAAAACCATGTTAGGGCTGTCAAAAGTACCGCGCCCGGATGACGCGGCAGATGCGCTTGCAGTTGCAATTTGCCATGGGCATGCAGGGCGGTCAAAGCTATGGGAGAGATAAATGTTTTATTATGTAGAAGGGCGCACCGCCATTTTAGAACAAGGCTTAGCGGTGATTGACTGCGGCGGGGTAGGCTATGCCTGCCATACTTCGCAAAATACCATCGGCGCATTGCGGGTGAACCAGCCAGCAAAGTTATATACCCATCTTTATGTGCGGGAAGGCATTGTGGATTTGTTTGGCTTTGCCGATATGGAGGAGTTAAACTGCTTCCGGATGTTAATTGGCGTGTCTGGTGTAGGCCCCAAGGCTGCGCTTGCTATGTTATCCGTGGCAACGCCTAGCCAGCTTGCGCTTGCTGTGATTACAGAGGACGCAAAGCTGCTGACCCAGGCGCCCGGCATCGGCAAAAAAATTGCACAGCGGATTGTACTGGAGCTGCGCGACAAAATGAGCAAAGGACAGCTTGAAAATGCGGCAGGGCATATGGCGGAAGCCATTGCCGTGCCGGCAAAGGGCGGCGTGAACCATGTACAGGAAGCGGTTGCCGCTTTAATGGTACTCGGTTACAGCCAAGCGGAAGCGTTTACCGCAATGGAAGGGCTTGCCGCGGAGCAGATGGAAGCAGAAGAGATTATCCGGCACTGCCTGAAAAAGCTGGCAGCGCAATAAGGGTGTGAAGCAGTGAGCATCGAGTTTTCAGGCGGCATGGCAGATGATGAACGCATTGTATCCAGCCGCCAAATCAAAGAAGATGAGGCGGAAAATTCACTCCGCCCCAAAACAATGGGTGAATATATCGGACAGGAAAAAGTAAAAGAAAACCTGTCAGTTTTTATAGAAGCGGCACGCCTGCGCGGCGAGCCGCTCGACCATACCTTGCTTTATGGCCCACCAGGGCTTGGCAAAACAACCCTTGCCAATATCATTGCCAATGAAATGGGCGTTAATATCCGGATTACTTCAGGTCCGGCAATTGAAAAGCCAGGGGATTTAGCCGCGCTGCTGACCAATTTAAGTGAAAATGATATTTTATTTATTGATGAAATCCATCGCCTCAACCGCAGTGTGGAGGAAATCCTATATCCTGCGATGGAAGATTATGCTTTGGATATCATCATCGGCAAAGGACCAAGCGCCCGGTCAATCCGGCTGGATTTACCGCGGTTTACGCTCATCGGCGCGACAACCCGCGCCGGGCAGCTAACCTCGCCGCTGCGCGACCGGTTTGGCGTCATGCTGCGGCTGGAACTGTACAGCCCAGAAGAACTGGAAAAAATCGTGACCCGTTCGGCGGGCATTCTTGGCGTGCACAGCCGTTATGACGGTGCTTTGGAAATCGCACGGCGTTCCCGCGGCACGCCCCGCCTTGCCAACCGCCTGCTGCGGCGGGTGCGCGATTTCGCGCAGGTGAAAGCAGATGGCATGATTACCCGCGAAACAGCGGACATGGCACTGAAAGCGCTTGAAATCGACGCGCTGGGACTGGATAATATTGATAGGCGGATGCTGCGGAGTATTATCCTCAACTATAATGGCGGCCCGGTTGGGCTGGAAACCCTTGCCGCAACAATCGGCGAGGAAGCCATTACCCTTGAAACTGCTTATGAACCATATTTGATGCAAATCGGGTTTTTGAACCGTACACCGCGCGGGCGCTGTGTGACCCTGCGCGCATATGAGCACCTGAAAATGGAGCCGGCAGATGGCCAGCAGCATTTATAAGTGCGAACACAACTTAATAATTATAAGGGTGATTGAATCTTGGGAAAATATTTTGGTACTGACGGCGTGCGCAGTGTGGCAAACGTCGAGCTTGATGCAATGCTGGCATTCAAAATTGGTGCGGCAGCGGCATATGTATTAACACAGGAACGCCAGCAGGGCGGCAAAGCCAAACTGCTGATTGGCAAGGATACCCGCATTTCCTCTGATATGCTGGAAAATGCGTTGATTGCTGGCATTTGTTCGGTTGGGGCAGATGTGGAACCGCTTGGCGTCATCCCAACGCCAGCGATTGCCTATTTAACCATAAAACATAAGGCGGATGCAGGCATTGTCATTTCCGCAAGCCATAATTCATATGAATATAATGGCATTAAGATTTTTGCGGGCAGTGGCTATAAGCTTTCGGATGAGCTGGAAGCCCGTATCGAAACCCTGATTGATGATATTGAAAGTGTGCCCAAAGCCAGCCATGCAGCCATTGGCTGTGTGCTGAAAAGCAAAATTGACCCAGTTGTTGAATATACTGACCACCTTGCCGAAACCATTGACGGTGATTTATCCGGTCTGCGGGTTGCGGTGGACTGCGCCAACGGCGCATCGTCCACCACCATTATCCGTTTAATGCGTTTGATGGAATGCAAAGCTGATTACCGGTTCTATGAACCAGATGGCATTAACATCAATGATGGCTGTGGTTCAACCCATTTGGAAAATTTACAGGCGCGGGTGCGCCGTGGGGAATTTGATCTTGGCGTTGCGTTTGACGGCGACGCTGACCGGTGTCTGATTGTCGATGAAAAAGGCGAAGTGCTTGACGGCGACCGCATTATGGCGGTTTGTGCCGCCCGTATGAAGCAGCAAGGCAAATTGCGCGGCGGTGCGTTTGTGGCGACTGTGCTGTCCAATATGGGGCTTCATGCGTATGCTAAGAAAAAAGGAATGCGCATTGAATGCGCCAATGTCGGCGACCGTTATGTACTGGAAATGATGCTGAATAAAGGCTATATCCTTGGCGGGGAACAGTCTGGTCATGTTATTTTCTTGGAATATGCGTCCACAGGCGACGGACAGCTAACAGCCGTGCAGTTTATGCACATTCTCAAGCAAAGCGGCAGAAAATGTTCAGAAATTGCCGCAGAAGTGGTGCCATGGCCTCAAGTGATGATTAATGTGCAGGTACCAAACACGGATAAAAAAACCATTGCCGAGCGCCCGGAAGTTGCTGCGGCCATCAAACAGGCAGAGGAAAACCTTGGGGAAGGGCGCATCCTTGTGCGCGCTTCCGGCACCGAAGCGCTGGTGCGGGTAATGGTGGAAGGCACCGACGCGAATAAAGTTGCCGAAGCTGCGGAAAATGTCGCGGAAGCAATCCGGAAAATTGTGCAGTGATTTTGGCTTGATGCAATCCGCCCTTGCATTCGCAGCGGCGGATTGCCTTGCTTATCAACCGTATGATGGACATAAAATCAAATTTTTTAAGGGATTGATATAATGGCTGCATATAGATGGGGCATTAAATTAAAAACCACAGCGTCTGATATTGCTGTTTTGAAATTTTTGAAGAAACAATTTCCTGATATGTCATTTGCAGAACTGCGTGCGAAAATACAATCCCATGAATATATTTATTTGTCTGATATGGAGAAATATGAGGCTGAGGGTGAACGGCAGGCTGCAAAGCTGCTGCAAGCGCTGGATAAGGCAAAGATTGAAACAGAATTGTTTGAAGAATGGCAGGATACGCCAACATCGTGGCAGACAAAACCAATGTGCCGTGAGGCGCTTTATGATTCTATCCGGCAGTCACGGGAGATTATGCGGGAAGTATTGATCGATATTGAGCGGGAAACAACAGGGGTTGTTTCACAAGAAGCATTGTCAGACATTGAAGAAGAATTATCGGAATGGGATGTGTAAAGATACAGATCATTTGGCAATCGGCAAACAAAATGAATTATAGTTTGAATTTCACAGTGGGGTGTGGTATAATATATCCCGTGTGATTGGAATACGCGATTAGGAGGTGGATAAAACTGAGAAAACTGAATACCAGAAGCGCCAGGACTGTGCTGCTGCCTGCGGCATAGTTGACGAGGAAAAGGGCTTATCGAAAGATTCGGCGGATGGCCCTTCGGCTGATAGTGTGTTGGTCGTCAGCGGCCCTTCAAAAAACAGGGGCAACCCTGTAACAAAGGGGTTTCGCATAACCCACTATTTTTATACCCTTTTTTAGGAATTTACGATAACGTTTTTAATATGATAACTCATGCAGGAGGAAAACAATTATGTGTGGAATCGTTGGTTTTACCGGCAAAGATAACGCATTACCGATATTACTCAAAGGTTTATACAGCCTGGAATACCGTGGCTATGATTCCGCTGGCATTGCCGCGTTTACAAAAGATGGATTGACTGTTGTCAAATCGCGCGGACGTATTGCAAATCTGGAAGATAAAATTCATGCAGAAGGCGGTATTACTGCTTGCTGCGGCATTGGGCATACCCGCTGGGCAACCCATGGCGAACCGTCTGACCGCAATTCCCATCCGCATCTTGGCGGTAAAGGCAAAGTTGCTGTGGTGCATAATGGCATTATTGAAAATTATCTGGAGCTGCGCAGTCAGCTTGAAAAGCATGGCTATGTGTTCCAGTCCGAAACCGATACCGAAACCGTTGCCCATCTGGTTGATTATCTGCATACCGGCAAACATGATGACCTTGCCATGACGGTGCTGAAAGCAATTGGTATGCTGCGCGGTTCTTATGCCTTAGGTGTTGTTTCGATGGATGATACCAGTGAAATCGTTGCGGCACGCCGGGATAACCCGCTTGTCATTGGGCTGGGTGACGGCGAAAATATGATCGCATCGGATATTACCGCGATTATTTCGCGCACCCGTAAATATATCATCCTGGATGATGGTGAGGTTGCCATTGTCCGCCCGGACAGCGTCACTGTGATGAACTCTTTCGGCGATATTGTGGAAAAACAGCCGCAGGAAGTCAATTGGGATTTATCCGCCGCGGAAAAAGGCGGTTATGAACATTTCATGATCAAAGAAATCATGGAACAGCCGCAGGCGGTATCAAATACCATCCATCCACGCATCAAAGATGGCAAAGTGGTCTTTGAAGATGAGGGCTTAACCGATGAACGCCTTGCAAATGCACACCATATCCATATCATTGGCTGTGGTTCTGCACTCCATGCCGGCATGGTTGGGCGCTCCATTATTGAAAAATTAAGCCGGGTGCGCTGCACGGCATGGGTTGCGTCAGAATTTCGGTATGAAAATCCGATTATTGAACCCGATGATTTATGTATTGTCATCAGCCAGTCCGGGGAAACCGCGGATACCCTTGCCGCCATGCGGCAGGCAAAACAAGCGGGTGCATATACGGCAGCAATTGTCAATGTGGTATCGTCGACCATTGCGCGGGAAGCGGATGGCGTATTATACCTGTGGGCAGGCCCGGAAATTGCCGTGGCAACCACCAAAGCTTATTCCGCACAGCTTGGCGCATTATATCTGTTTGCTGTCAAGCTGGCAAGTGTGCGCGGCACGATTACAGCGGCGCAGGAAAAAACATATTGTGATGCCCTTTATGCGATTCCTAAGCAGATTGAAAAAATGCTGGAAACCAAAGGACAAATGCAGTATCTTGCTACCCGTTATGCAAACCGTTCCAGTGTTTTTTATCTGGGGCGCACACTGGATTATGCCGCCGCAATGGAAGCATCACTCAAGCTGAAAGAAGTATCCTATGTGCATAGTGAAGCGTATGCCGCAGGCGAGCTGAAACATGGCACAATTTCCCTTATCGAACAGGGCACATTGGTGGTTGCGCTTGCAACCCAGCCTGAACTTTATGAAAAAACAATCTCCAATATCAGGGAAGTAGCATCCCGCGGCGCAGAGGTAATTCTCATCGCTGGCGATGGGTTTGAGGGTGATACATCCTGCTGCAACTATGTGCTGCACCTGCCCAAAATCCCGCCCGAACTGAGCGCTTCCCTGTCCATTGTACCGCTCCAGCTTTTGGCATATTATATCGCGGTGGAACGCTCGTGCGATGTCGATAAGCCCAGAAATCTTGCAAAATCTGTAACTGTAGAGTGATTTTATGTGGGTTTTGCACAAATTGAAACACCATTTATACGACAAGATTCACGAGAAAAACAAAAATGTGTTGACAATTAGCGGAAACTATAATATAATTGTAGAAAATATGGAATCGAGTGAATGGGACTGGATACCGGCAAGATGAATGAAACTGAATTGTGTGCTGCTGCAAAGACTGGTGACAGCCAGGCGGTGGAAATTTTGGTCAGCCGGTATGCCAAACTGGTCAAGACCTGCGCACGCGCATATTTCATTGCGGGCGCTGAAAGTGAGGACCTTATCCAAGAAGGGATGCTTGGGCTGTGGCGTGCGGTGGTGACATTTGACCCGGCACGCGGCGTGCCGTTTGAAGCATATGCCCGCACCTGCATCAGCCGCCGGATTTATTCGGCGGTGCGTGATGGCGCAGCGATGAAACACGAACCCTTAAACCAGTCCCTGCCGTTTGAAAAGCCTCTTTTTGAAGACAATGCGGAATCCCACCACAGCACCCCGGTCCTATCCGACCCCGAAGCGCTTGTAATCAGCATGGAAGAACAGGCAGAACGCCTGCACCGCCTGCGGGATCTTCTCTCTGTTTTTGAAGCACAGGTCCTGTCGCTGTACCTGAACGGCTTTTCCTATGATGAAATTGCCGTGCGGCTGCATAAGCCGCGCAAGTCAGTCGATAACGCAATGCAGCGTATCCGGCGGAAATCGGCTTCCATACCCCCTTAAGGTGGCATCAGGGCGCGCCCCTGTCCCGCAATAAATTCTAATTTCAGCGTTCCTGATGTGGAACCAAGGTATCAAAGAGAGGTAAAAAGAATGTACCAGGACAAGACGTTAGTATGCAAGGAATGTGGCAATGAATTTGTATTCACCGCTGGTGAACAGGAATTTTACGCAGAACGTGGCTTCCA
>CAXHNU010000125.1:0-8855 GCA_964017555.1 uncultured Butyricicoccus sp.
TATCTTACTGATTTAGGCGTTGCAACTTCCTGCAACGGTTTGAGTTATCGTGAACACTGCCCAGATTTCATCCCGGAAAACGTTTTCTACCGCTTGGCAATGAAAGCAAAGAACGAAGCGGCAGAAGTGTTCCAAGCGAAGATTGCAGATGAGGTTATCCCGTCCATCCGAAAATATGGGATGTACGCATCAGAAACAGCAGTGGAAAAGATGCTTGCAGACCCAGATACGGCAATCCAGCTTTTGCAGCAAATCAAAGAAGAACGCGGAAAGCGTAAAGCGCTTGAAGTCGCAAACTCTGCCTTGACTGTAGATAAACAAATCATGCAGCCGAAAGCAGACTACTTTGATGAATTGGTAGATCGCAATCTGCTTACCAATTTCCGCGAAACTGCAAAGCAGCTTGGTGTGCCACCAAAGAAATTTGTCACTTTCCTGCTTGAACACAAGTACATTTACCGCGATAAGAAAGGTAAGCTTCAGCCATATCAGCCTTATACCGAGAGTGGGCTGTTTAACCTGAAGGAGTGTGTAAATGAGAAAACAGGCTGGGGCGGTACGCAAACACTGATTACGCCAAAAGGACGTGAAACGTTCAGGCTTTTGTTTGCCGGAGCACCAATTCCGGCACAATGAAAGGAGAAAAACTGTGAACGATAAGAAACCGCTGCCGCGTTATGCCCCAAGGGCAAAAGACGACAGAACCATAACACCGCAGTTTTGGGAATGTGTTGCGCTGCATTTTGCAGAGGCGCATGAAACCAACTTTACGCATGGTCCGATTGACTATGATAATATTTGCGGAAAATGCAGTTTCTCTGTAAATTGCTTCGGACCAGATAAAACTCAGTTAGACTGGTATTGGGGAACAGCTAACGCCATCCTTTTTGAAAAGAGCGGCGTCAGCTGCAAATTCATACGTGACAAACCATTTTGAGTAATCTTTATTGGTTTTGCCGTGCGAACGGACATTCAGATTCAGGGTCTTCTAATGAACATTGCCCGATACGAAGCAGATTACAATAAAAACCTGTTACTATACGACTTGGACCGGACATACCTGGCATCCGTGGAAAGGTAACGTCAACGTCAATAGACGCGTCCTCGTATGTAACCGGACATTCGGAATAATGTTCTTTGGCACTAGGTTTTGCAGACATGGTATCTCCCTCCCTTCCCGGGATGTATCCCAATGACAAAACGGCATCAGTCCTTCCTTTATCTTACTCGGCTCGGGCAGGAGCCTGTAATTTCAGTATAAAGGAACCTGGAAGGGAGGGCAAGAAAAATTATCCGTATCAGTGAAAGGAGAACACATGAAAGAAATGCAGGTCTTTAAGAATGAAGAATTTGGGCAGGTACGAACCGTCACAATTGACGGTGAGTCATGGTTTGTTGGCAAGGACGTAGCTGAAATCCTTGGGTACAGCAATACCAGGGACGCATTGGCAAAACGTGTTGATGATGAGGACAAGATAGACGGGGTAGCAATTTGCGACCCCATAGGCAGGGAGCAAACACCTGTACTTATCAACGAATCCGGTTTGTACTCTCTGATTCTGTCCAGCAAACTCCCATCCGCAAAGAAGTTCAAGCATTGGGTAACACGTGAGGTATTGCCCAGCATCCGTAAAACCGGCACGTACAGGAACAGTCAGCTACTTTCCGCAGAATCTGCTGGAGGTGTGGCGCGGCTTATTACCGTTATCCGCTCCACAATGAAGAGCAACGGACAGCCACCGGAAACCATTTCGCGGGCAGTGCTGATGCTGTGCGAACAGTTTGGTGTTGAATTGCCAGATGGCTTTGTGCGCACCAATCCGTTTGGACAGATGCTTCTTGCAGAACCTGATCCGACGCAGTGAAAGGAAGCGAGAGAAGATGAACAAAAGACGCCACAAAAAGAAAGCGACCGCCCTTCCCAAAAGACAGTCGCTTTCTGTGAATCAGCTATTCAGGGTAAGTGTTGGTGACGGTTGCAGCCATGACGATATCCGTGAAAACGTAAAGATGTTGATACATGATGCTTTCAAGGCAGTACAATAAAAGAAGGTGGTTTATATTGGGCTGCTGCGTTGCAGACCGTATCCGGCAACTGATGGTTCAGAAGGGTTTGCTTCAAAAATTTGTTGCAAATGCAGCTGGTTTTTCCAACCAGCAATTCAGTGATATGCTGAACGGACGGAAAATTATTCGGGTGGAGTATCTCCCGCAAATCGCACAGGCGTTAGGCGTAGAGATAGCCGATCTATTCCCTTCTGGACCACTAAACCAATGAAAAGGAGATAAGAATGCTAGATTTTATTACATTTACCGCAGGTGAAAAAACTGTATCGGTGTCGTTTAAGTATAGTGTTATCAGGGGAGTTACACCCAAAAGTGTGGAAGTATACGCTGGACAAACCAAAGATCATGGGTATCAACTTTTAGGCAAGGTTCCCGTAACAGTAACAAACACGACCCCAGCCATCCACAAGCGTATTGCCGGAACCGTGTCTATCCTAGTGCACAAATGCCGCCTTTACTTTCTTCGCCTTTGGGCAAGGGGAAAGGAAAAATCCCAGCAGGAAAGAGAAATATCAAAGTTGCGCATCCTGTATTTGATTTTATGTTTCAGCGTTTTGTTTTTGGCACTGGGCAGCATCCGCTTGAGCTTTACCGTCCGAACCATCATCAGAGCCATGACCAACGCCACTGAAAAAGTTGATTACATCCGCGAACAAGTTGAGATCGTCCTTCAGGCTGTTCAAAACGTCATTGGTTCTTGATGCACAAATGATACTGCTGCTTATTAAAGGAGATGAAGCATGACTGACCACACAACGCGTCTTGTCGCAGATTATGTCTACGATTTGGGCGTTAAGCAGTCTGCGATATCCCGCGCTACTGGGATATCGGAGGGTATTCTGTATCGAAGCCTGTCTGTAGGAAAAAGAAACCTGCGGGCGGGAGAATTTTTAGCGATTTGCGCCTTTTTAAAGGTCGATCCTATGAGATTCTATGAACCTGACGCGCAATGAAAGGAATGATCATAAATGACAGAACGTCAAGCCGATGAACTTAAACTCGCATTATTCGAATTTGTCAAACGGGCATCTAAACCGGGTGCAACTGACGCAGAGATAGAAGCTTTGCCGGCAGTCGCAAATGCGCTTGTAGAAGTTATTAAAGCCACCTTTCGCTATCCGAAAATTATTTGGGATCCGCGAACGCAGAAGTACGTTGATGCTTAAAATTTCCTTGAAAGCGGCACGTGTTAATAAAGGC
This sequence comes from uncultured Butyricicoccus sp., assembly GCA_964017555.1. GTDB lineage: Bacteria > Bacillota > Clostridia > Oscillospirales > Butyricicoccaceae > Butyricicoccus_B. Next base: position 3,268 of record CAXHNU010000125.1, read on the forward strand.
ATGAGCCAAACAGAAGCTGCAAAGGCGATTGGAATTAGCAAAAGCACGCTTATCAATTGGGAACCTGGCAGGACTTCTCCTAACGCATCGAAACTTACCGCCTTATGCGACCTATATGGCATTCCATTAGAGAACATTTCTTTGCGGTGAAAACAAACACAAAAGCGCCTGCAAAAGTGCAGACGCTCCTATGGAGGTTATACAATATGAAAACATTAGCAGAACAAAAAATCCGTGAACTTAGGGAAAAGCTGCTCGCAATGCCCGTATCTCTTGAACTGCTCGCGTATGCGAACATTCATCAGGCTCTGTCTGAGCTTTTGTTTGCTGGCGATTACAGCACTGTAATTGCGGTATGTACCGCATTGATGTCAAACGGGGCAGGCGAAGCGCCAGATGCAAAACGCATTTCTCCGCTGCACATCACTACCGCTGATGTAGAGAAGCCATCAAGGAGCTGAACGACCTATGGAAAACAGTCTTATCCCCCGGCAAGACACCCTGCCGGATACGCCACAGGAGCTTGCCAAGTTTGTACTGTTGGGGCGTGAAAAGTTAACCGCTGTCCGGGCGGAGATCCGCGCCATCAACAAAGCACAGCTTGCAAAGGACGTGTATGACCAAAAGCTGGAGGAAGCCCAGCTGCTTGGTGAAGCGGTGCTGGATGCAGAAGTGAAGCTGGGCGAGATGACAAGCCCGATCCCAAAAGCGTCTGGAGTAAGAAGCGATTTGCAAAAGTCCACTATTGAACCTCGTTCCACCGGTGGAACGAGGTTAGAGAACAGCACGGATGAACCTGGGGACAGCAGTGTCCCCAGGTTGCCAAAAACCAAACGTGAAGTTATTGAAGGTCTTGGCTTCACCAAAACCCAAGTACATCGTTTTGAAACCCTGGCAGCCAACAAAGACCTTGTGGAACAGGTGAAAGCGCAGGCGCGGGAAAGCGGTGATATCCCTACCCGGTCAGAAGTGTTGACGCTGGCACAAGCCCGGCGGCGGAAATATGACCAAGATATGCGCCGCATTGATACGGACTACCAGACCGTCAGGCAGTTCCGGGAAGTAATTTATGCACTGCTGAAACTGCCAGATGATGCCGACGCTGTACGTGCTATGCTACGCGGCGCAGATGGGGATACATCTTCATTCATTCAAAATATTGATGATGCGATCAGCAAATTAACCCTGCTGAAAACCAAAATACGAACCGAAAAGAGGGAGGCGACAACATGGTAGACAAGCTGCCGAAAAAGCATTACAAAGCAGGAGAGAAAATCCCTATGACAAAGGACATGCTCATATTTCTCCATCAGCTCTTGGCAAAAGAAAGGGGCTTAAAGGTATTGGAAATCAAATACCGGGAGAAAGGTTCACACGACGAATACCAAATCTTGTACCCATGAACATAATGGAAAGAGGTGCGAAATGGATTTGATCGACAAAGATGAACTTTACCGCAAGCTGGACAGCATCGGCGGTTGTGGTGCAGACAAGGATAGTTGGGCGGATGGCTGGGATTGTGCAATCGCAGAAGCAATTCGGTTGTTGGAAACTGCGCCCGCTGTCGAGGATACGGAGAACCTGAAAATTGTTGAATTACACAGATTCCACGAACAAATCTGGGTGATGTTTCTGGTGCTGTGTATGTTGCAGATTGCAGTTATCACAACGCTGTGGTGGATGCAACAAAGGGGGTGATTATTTTGCAGCAACTCTATGTCGCCTACGACCCAAGTCCGCCCCACCTGCCAATCGCCGTGGCGGATACACAAAAAGAACTTGCAGTTATATTGGGTATCCCTGTATCAGCAATTAACCAATATCTGTACCGTTTGCGAAAAGGGCGCATAGGCAAGCAATCTGGCGGCGAAAAATACCGCGCTGTATGCGTGGATGAATAAAAATAGGAGGTTTACAAAATGGATTACACTGTTGAATTTGTCGGCAAGCTGGACATCTGGAAATATGCCCGGGCGCTGGCGATGATCGCCGGAGAGATGTTCGGCGCGGAAGTGGAAGTCGTGGATATCATTAAAAAGGAGGATGCAAATGTCTAAAAAATACCGCCACATCTTGGCGGCTGTCACGGTCATCGGCGTGATTGCCGCAGTTTGGTTCTGGGGATTCCACCGCCAACCAACGCTGTGGAGCTGTCTTGCCGGGGCATTAACCGCTGCTGGAGGATGCGCCGCAAGTCTGCTTTGGCAGGCATACATCAAATACGAAACCTGGAGGTGCAGCAGAAAATGAACAAATATGTGCTGCTGCAAGCGCCAAAATCCGAAGGTGATTACGCCGCCCCGATTGAAATCATCGACAATGCAAACGCCATTGGTAAAGGTCGGGTGGAAGATCGGATTCAGGCAGGTTACATACACATTGGTTGGATCGAAAGCGATTTGCGCATCCCAGAGCTGAAAGCCGGATTGGAATACTACTGGCGGCAGCGGGTAGAGGAAGCATACAAGCTGTTCCAGCATATCGCGTATGATGCGAGTAGCTATCTTATGAAATAAAAAAAATGCCGCTTTCAAAGCGGCGAAGAAAGTATACACGTTATCTATAAAATACCCGTTTGGAGGCGGGATGTCAAGATGAATATTTTACATATTGGGCAAAATGGTGTTTTGCCTGCGGAAATTGATAACACCTTATCCGCCCTGCAAAGGGCAGTCGGTGGTCACATCGAAGTTATCCATTTAACGGACAAGCTTGCCGTGATCTGCAATGAAGAAGGCAAACTGCTTGGCTTACCTGTTACTGCAGCCTTGTCAAATGACAGCGGCAAACTGACCGATATGCTTTGTGGGGATCTGGTTATCTGCCGCACAACTCCCGATGGCGAATTTACCGATATCCAGCCGCAGGATTATCCTGCCCTGCGGCTGTACCTCACTGTTTTACGGCATGGTGCCTGCTATGCTGCACCCTGATATCCGTAAAGCACAGGAGGAAATCCGGGAAGCCCTGGCATATCGTTGGAAATTACAATGGTGTATAGAACACCATTGTGTCTTCCATAACCACCAGGCTTCCCGTGACGAACCGGACATTCTGCGTGCGCCTGAACCGACAGATAAAGACCTTGGAATTGATTCATTTTTATCTGTGCATTGGGGCAGCGGATATTTAACCATTACTTTAGCTGGACTTGCGAAACTGTCAGTTTCGCAGCGAAATAAAATCTATAAAATCGGAGGTATGAAACCATGATTGAAATCAAAATCACCGAAAAAAGCCCATTGGATGCGCTTGCATCGCTCACAGCATTCGGCATATACTGCCAGGGTATTGGCGTTGTAAAAGATGCGGCAAAATGTATCTTGGAGCAAGATGTCCGTAAAGATACCCATGCCCCCAATGCTGACACTTCAGCGGATGCTTCTGCTCCTGCGCCAGCATCCATGCCTGCAGTGCAACAGCCAGCAGCGCCAGCATCCACTCCGGCACATGTTCCAGGCATAGTGACACCACAGCCAGTTATACTGCCCCCAGCACCTGCGCAAATGCAAATGCCGTTAAACACTCCGCAGGCATCAGCACCAGCGCCGCAGCAGCCCATAATGCCGCCTGCACAGGTTCCAACTGCAGCACCCGTGTCACCCCCTACCCCAGCAGCCGCCCCAGTTGCTGCACCCGCGGCTTACACTCTGGAGCAGCTTCAACATGCAGCCGGGGAACTTGTCCGGACGAACAAGCAGAATGCATTGATGGCTTTGCTGACCCAGTTTAATGTTCCGTCACTTATCCAGCTTCCCAAAGAACAATATGGCGCATTTGCCACAGCATTGCGCGGGATTGGGGCGATGATCTAATGCCTGGAGAACATGCCCTTTTAAGTCCATCCTCGGCGGAGAAATGGCTGCACTGCACACCCAGCGCAAGGCTGGAAGAAAACTATTCGGAGGAATCCAGTGTTTATGCCGCCGAAGGCACGTTGGCACACGCGATTGCCGAACTCAAAGTCCGGAAAAAACTCATCGAACCGATGAGCCAAAAAGCATTTACCACTCGTATGAACAAGCTGAAAAAGCATGAATTGTACCAGGAGGAAATGCAGGAATACACAGATATCTATGTTGATTATCTGACCGAATGCGCGATGCAATATAAATCAAAACCTGATGTTGCTGCCGAAATCAGGCTGGATTATGGCGATTGGGCGCCGGAAGGTTTCGGCAGATGCGACTGTGTGATGGTTGGCGAAAACACCTTACATATCATTGACTTCAAATATGGAAAAGGTGTGTCTGTATCTGCCGAAAATAATGAACAAATGCGCTTATATGCCCTTGGCGCATTGCAGCTGCACAGCATGATTTATGATATCAAAACCATCCGGATGTCTATTGTCCAGCCACGCCTTGACAGCATCACAGAAGCGGAAATGTCTGCTGCCGATCTGCTTTCATGGGCGGATGATGTTGTCCGCCCTGCCGCGGCACTTGCCTTTATGGGTGAAGGCGACTGCTGCCCTGGGCCGTGGTGTAAAAGCAAATTCTGCAAAGCGCGCGCCCAGTGCCGCGCTTATGCGGAAAGCAGCTTGACTGCTGCTGAAGCATTCGGCACACCACCTAAGCAGCCTTCCCTGCTGACAAATGAAGAATTGGGGCAAGTGCTGGAACGCGCCGCACCTTTCCTGGACTGGTTCAAAGCGGCAGAGGATTTCGCACTTGCGGAAATGCTGAAAGGGGAAGAAATCCCCGGCTGGAAGGTTGTCGAAGGACGCAGCATCCGGGTATTCACAGATGCGGATGCCGCATTTGCCGCATTGCAGTCTGCCGGTTTCGATGAATCTTTACTCTATAAGCCGCGTGAACATATTACATTATCCGCAGCAGAAAAACTGGCAGGCAAGACACAATTCCAAACACTTTGCGGCAGTTTTATCGACAAACCACGCGGCAAACCAACCCTTGCACCGGAGGACGATAAACGTCCGCCGTATGACAGCGCCGCGATCGATTTCGCAGGACTTACCAAACAACAAGGAGAATGATTATCATGGCAAAAAAAGAAATTATCGGGCACACTGTGCTTACCAATGTCCGCCTGTCTTATGTCCATTTGGACAAGCCCTACAGTCAAAATGGCGGGGAACCGAAATATTCCGCAACAATTCTGGTACCGAAAACCCCGGCGGATAACCGCGCAAGGATTGACGCAGCAATCCAGCAGGCGACGGCAAAAGCACGTGAGAAATTTGGTTCTGCGTTTCCAATCCAGCCCAAAACCAGTGTGCATGATGGCGATGGGGTACGTCCGTCAGACGGCCAGCCTTTTGGCGAAGAATGCAAAGGCTGCTGGGTGTTCACCGCATCCGCCAAAACACAGCCGCAATTGCGGGATGTTTATGGTCAGCCTGTTTTGGACAGCACGGAATTTTATTCCGGAGTTTATGCCCATGTCGGCGTTACATTTTTCGGTTATAACGCGCCGCAAAACAAGGGCATCGGCGCTGCGCTGGACAATGTGATGAAAACCTCGGATGGTGAAATGCTGGGCGGCGCACGTGCCAGCGCGGAAGATGATTTCGCAGATTTAGTACAGCCCCAACAAGGTTATTCTGTGCCGCAGCAAGGTTATGC
>CAXHNU010000126.1:0-8695 GCA_964017555.1 uncultured Butyricicoccus sp.
TTGCATACCACATCCAGAAAAGAAAGGGGTAAACATCCTATGTCCAAACCTGAACCGGATGCCCGCCGCCGCCCCCGCAGGCAGCTCAAAACCTGGCAGCGGATTTTATTCCGCTGGCGGCTGCCATTTGTGATGGTGCTGGTTTTAATGCTGCTTTCCGCTGTGGTTATGCTGGTGGTTTCCAGCAAAATATCTGCCCGCGCCAAGGCAAAAGAGCTGCAAAAACAACAGCAAATTGCCGCAATGACCACCTTTGAAGGGGCAGTTGTTGACGCGCTGCAAGCCGAACAGGATGAAATCCACAAACTGGTCTGTTTGACCAAAGAAGATGGCAATGTCACCTATGATGAAGAAAATGACCGGGTACAACTGGTGGTCTGGTCAGAAAAACCACAGAATACCTTCAAAAAAGATGAACAGATGACGCTGGAGAATTATACCTATGCTTATCCGGATCTGGAGCTTGTCAACTGGGGCAAAGCCAATGCGGATGACCTGAAGAAAAACAAAGAAGCCCGCTTGTGTAAATTATTTGGTATGCCTGAGCGCGGCGCAAAATCCACCTTTTTGCTGGTAACGGTTGCCGTGGAACGGGTATTGCGCCCGGCGTATCAGCCGGACGCCCAACTGGGCAATATGAACCTTTCCTTTGAACAGACCGTAGGACAGGATTTTATCACTTGGTTCAATGGCGAAATGACCAACAATTATTTTGTCAGCCCCCGCCCTTGGACACGTTTGGGTTATACCTATGACTGGGGGGTTGAAGCCAACCAGAAACATTATGGGGTGACTGAATTTGTCATACCGGCAAATACCAAAGTGACGGTAAAATCCATTTATTCCAATGAAGATATGGTCAAGGCACTGCGCCGCGGTCGCTTATAACAAAAAAAATCCCCTTGCCAAGTGTTTTCGGCAAGGGGGTTTTGTTATTTGTATTTTTTCCATTCGGCAACCGCGAGTTCATCACAGCGGTTATTATATGGGTTTTCCGCATGACCTTTGACCCAATGAAATGTAACGTCATGTTTGCCTAACAGCCCTAACAGACGTTCCCATAACTCCGGGTTTTTGGCGGGTTCTTTGGCGGTACGCATCCAGCCACGAGCCTTCCAGCGCACTGCCCAACCTTTGGTGATCGCGTCAATCACATATTTGGAATCCGAATAGACCTGTACCCGGCATGGCTCCCGCAGCCGTTCCAGCGCGGAAATCACACCCAAAAGCTCCATGCGGTTGTTGGTGGTCATAGGGTCGCCGCCGGATATTTCCTTTTCATGTGCCCCATATTGCAGGATTGCTGCCCAACCGCCCGGCCCCGGATTGCCTGAACACGCGCCGTCTGTATAAATTGTCACTTCTTTCATAACCGCTCCTGATTCACAGCCGTATGCTGATTTCGCCGGAAGAAAGGATTTCTTGCTGTCCATCCGGGCGTGTCACAACCAAGTTGCCTTGTTCGTTGATATCCTGGCATATTGCCGCATAACTGCCCGCGGCGGTGATCACCTGCACAGGCTTGCCCAAACAGCACAAAAGCGCGCGGTATTCCGCAAAAAGTGGGGCTGTATCCCCACTGTTCAGCACGCGGTAAAGCTGTTCGAGTTCCCATAGAACACTTGCGGCGAGTTGTGCCCGCCGTGGGACGTGTTCTGAAAAATCAGCTAACGCGCCTGCAACGGCGCGGACATCCTCTGGCAGTGCCTGCCAGTCAAGGCGCAGGTTGATGCCGATGCCTAACACCGCATAATCCACCGCGCCGGTTTCGCCCTCCACAGCGGCTTCGGTTAAGATGCCGCATAATTTTTTGCCCTCCATGATCACATCGTTGACCCATTTGATTTGCGGCTGGAATCCACAGAGGGTTTTGATTGCACGGCATACCGCAACAGCAGCCGCGACTGTGATAAAGTTCAGCTTTGAAAGCGGCAAACGCGGTTTCAAAAGAATGGACATATACAGCCCGCCGCCCGGCGGGGAGCTGAAGCTGCGCCCCAGCCGCCCCCGCCCGGCAGTTTGCCGGTGTGCAATCAGCGTAAACCCTTCTGCACGGGAAGCCGCGTAATCTTCTTTTATGGCGGTATTCGTAGAACCTGTTTCCGCAAGGATCAGCACATCCCTGCCAAATGTTTCAGTTTCCAGCAAGGCAGATACGCCGGCAGCCGTCAGGCTGTCATCTTCCGGCAGCAGGCAATAGCCGCTGCCTTGGGATGATTCAACTAAAATCCCTTCCGCACGCAGGGCTTCAATTGCTTTCCATATAGCTGTACGCGATACGCCAAGTTCCCGTGCCAACTGCCCGCCGGAAAGCCGCGTCCCTCGGCTTTGCTCCAGCGCGCGCAGCACTTCGTCCTTTACCATAAATGCTTGCTCCCCTTTCCAGGATGCCGGCAAACTTGTATACATGGTGATTAAGAAAAAAAGCGCCCCTGCGGGAAAGGGCGCTTTTTTTTCCCCGCGATACAAAGTCTGCCATGCAGTTCCCTGCTTCTATTGTAACTGTTATCGTGCAAAAATACAACTCTTTTTCTCAAATATCGCAAGGTTTCGTAATTTTACTGCGCTTTATCAGATAAATTGCACAAAACCGCTGCCGCTTGTACCCAAGTGTTCTGTGGGATTTTATAAAAACTGGCAAACTCAAATCACTGTCAATGCAGAAAGTCCTGTACGGCTTTCAAAATGCCGGGCAAACCGCTGGTTTGCCCGCTGCCCTGCACCGTTTTCCCAAGCAGTTCCCGCAGGGGCGCGCCCATCCGGCTGGCATAAATCTTATTGCTTTGCAAATCCACCAGCGCAATCCGTACACTTGACCAGCCACTGTCTGGTTTTTCGTATACCTGTTCGCTGGTTTTGCTTTTCAGCTTGCGCAGGGCAGACCATTCAGCTTGCCCTGTCACTAAAATCAAACTGACCATGCTAAATTCATGGGTGCTGTCCACTGGAACAATGGTTTTTTGCAGCTTGCAGGCAAAATCCCACCAATCGGTTAACGCTTCCATGTTAAAAACAGGCACGGCATAAACCAGCCGGAATTCATGGCAATGGGTCACGGAACCGGTTGGCATAATGCCCATCAATTTTTTTTGTTCCTGGTTGGAATATGCCGCATACAGCGCCGCGACCCGTCCGCAGCAATCTTCCATACGTTTGACCGAAAATTCTTTTGGCAATGTTGCCTCCAATTTACGGGTATAAGCGATGAACTGTTCTGGGAAATCTTTTATCATGGTTTTGCTCCCTTTATAACCCGGCTGGGTAAATGCCTGCCTGTGTCATTTGTGCCAGCGCTTGCTGGACTGACGCTTTGTCTTCGCGATAAGTCACGCCAAACCAACGCGAATCGGTGGTCAGCAGACGTGCGTCCGCTTTGCCCTGCTGAAGCAGGCTGTCCACCGCGCCGGGCAGGTAAAATTCTGCTTTCTGTGGGTTCTGCGGCAGTTTTTCCGCGAAAAATGCCTGCAAAAGCCCGGTCAAATTGTCCATAAATGATGGCGTAAAGCCCCAGATATTCATCGAAACCGGTGTGCCTTCCGGGATTTCCCCATACTTGCCATTTTCCTCATAACGGATGACGCCGTCCACGCCGCGGGCAATGGCAGTACGTTCCACAATAGAGGTCAAATATCCATCTTTGCCCTGACAAACGCCGCGCGCTACTGTGCCGTTTTCTGTCAGTGTGTTTTCTACTTTATAGCCAACCATGCAGCAGCGGCAAAGGTGATCCTGTTCTTCCGCCTCAGATAGGAAAGCATACATTTGCTGAAAAGCATCTGCGCCGTAAAAATCATCCGCATTGATGACGGCAAACGGCTGCCCGTCTGCCAGCACCGGCGCCGCACACCAGACCGCGTGCCCTGTGCCAAGCGGCTTGGTGCGCCCGGCAGGGGCTGTCAGCCCTTCCGGCAGGTTGTCCAGCGTTTGATACGCATAATCAACCTGCATATGCCGCCGCGCCCGCGCGGCAATGGCATCTCCAAATGCCTGCTCCAGTTCGGGGCGTATGACAAAAATCACCCGTGAAAACCCGGCGCGCGCCGCATCATAAACAGAATAATCCAGGATAATTTGTCCACCTGGGCCGAGTGGGTCAATCTGCTTTAATCCGCCATATCGCGAGCCTAGCCCTGCCGCCATGACCACAAGCGCTGGTGCTGCTTTTTTCATCGTTCTTTCCTCCCTTATCTTGGGCTTTGCCCTGCTGTGCCGCTGATGCACAATGGCACAGTCCTGCATAACTTCTAGTGCTATTATAATGGATTTGTCTGCGTATCTCAAGCCATGTCCGGCAAAATGCCAGAAATCTTTATACCAGCAAGGCAGGTTTTGCATAAAAACAATGAAAATGGCTGCTTACGGGTTCTTTTATTGTCAAACCGGCTACAATGGTGATAAAATAATACTTGAAAGAGAATTTTGAAATTTGTAAGCCGCAAAGGCCATTTCCGGCTTGCATGGAATGGAATGAAATGAGGTAAATACACAAATGCGAAGAACAAAGATTATCTGTACGCTTGGCCCTGCCACCGATTCACCCGATGTGCTGAAAAACATGATGAAAGCTGGCATGAATGTTGCCCGCCTCAACTTCAGCCACGGCACCCATGAAGAACACCAAAAACGCATTGAAATGGTGAAAGCCATACGTGATGAAATCGGGCTTCCTGTCGGCATTATGCTGGATACCAAAGGCCCGGAAATCCGAACGAAAACTTATAAAAATGGGAAAATCGAAATCACCGAAGGACAGCAGTTCACGCTGACAACCCGTGATGTTGAAGGTGACAATACCATTGTTTCCATTACCTATGCCGGATTGCCCAATGATGTGAAAATTGGCACACGTATCCTGATTGATGATGGTTTGGTGGCGTTTGATGTTGTTGATATCCAGGATACGGATATTATCTGCAAAGCACTCAACGGCGGGCCGCTTTCTGACCGCAAGTCCATCAATGTGCCGGGGATTACCCTGCATATGCCATACCTTTCTGAAAAAGACAAGGACGACCTGATTTTTGGTTGCTCCCAAGGCATTGATTTTATCGCCGCTTCGTTCTGCCGCAGTGCCGAGGATATGCGGGAATTAAAAGATATCCTGCGCGACCAAAACTGTGAAGATATTGAAATTATCGCGAAAATCGAAAATATGGAAGGCGTCAATAATATCGATGAAATCCTGGAAGAAGTAACCGGTATTATGGTTGCACGCGGTGATTTGGGCGTAGAAGTGCCATTTGAAGAACTGCCCGAAATCCAAAAAGATTTGATTAAAAAATCTGTTGCACGCGGCAAACGCGTGGTAACAGCAACACAAATGCTGGAATCTATGGTCAAAAATCCGCGCCCGACCCGTGCCGAAGTTTCCGACGTTGCCAACGCGGTTTATGACGGCACCAGTGCCATTATGCTGTCTGGTGAAACCAGTGTTGGTAAATATCCGGTGGAAACCGTGGAAACCATGAGCCGGATCGCGGAAAATGCGGAAAGCAGTATCCATTATGACCGCCGCCGCATGACACGCCCCGAACTGATCGATATGGATATGACCGGTGATGTGAAAACCAATGCGGTTTCCCATGCCGTATGCACCACCGCAACCGATTTGGACGCAAACTGCATTGTCGCTTTGACAGAATCTGGGCAGACTGCACGTTCGGTATCCGGTCGCCGTCCCAGCAAGATGATTGTTGGCGCAACACCATCCGAAAAGACATTCCATCGGTTGACTATGACCTGGGGTGTTATCCCTTGTATGGTAAAACGCGCTGCAACTGGCACCGAACTGTATATGCAGGCAGTGCGCGCCGCTGTGGAAGCCATGGAAGCAAAAGTCGGCGATATTATTGTGATTGCGGCTGGTATGCCGGTAGGACGTGTCAGCTATACCAATACCATGCGGCTCATCCAGGTGACAGAAGATTATATCAACCTTGCCTTTGAAGATTGAGTTTTAGCAAAAATATTGCAGGATTGATGCCATTTGTTCATGATTTGTTCAAAATCCGCCCTGCGGATGTGATACAATAACACTATATACGCGCGGCGGCAGCGCCGCGCGTTTGCATTTGATTCTTTTTGCTGAGGGGCTGATTTGGGCTATGTCATTTCGCAGGCTGATGCGCATTGTGCGCCGCTGGCTCTTGCTTGCCGCTTTGACGCTGGTGATGATTACGGTGGGGTTATTTGTCTACCGTTACCTATTTGCTTACACTTATGATAGTTCATTGGAGGATGTATCGGAACAGGAACTTGCTGTGCAGGTCAAACCGGCATCTGGTATTACGAATATTGCTTTATTTGGCGTGGATACCCGCCCGGATGAGCCGACGCGTTCGGACTGCATGATGGTAATGAGTGTGGACGCGGATGCGGGCATCCTAAAACTGACATCGCTGATGCGGGACAGCCGGGTTGAGCTGGATGGACACGGCACGCAGAAATTATGCCATGCGTATAGTTTTGACGGCCCAAAAGGTGCAATCCGCGCGATTAACGAAATTTTTGATCTGGATATCACCGATTATGCTGAGGTAAATTTTGTGCAGATGGCAAACCTCATCGGTGAAGTCGGCGGGGTGGATGTGGAAGTTTCTGAAGCGGAACGCAAAGAGGCAAACAAATTTATCCAGGAATATTATGAATCCTTTGATATGGAGCCGGAATATATTGAAGAAGCTGGGTTCCAGCATTTAAACGGTATCCAGGCAATGACATTTGCACGCATTCGCAAAGGCGGTACCGGCGATGATTGGGGACGGGTAGAACGGCAATCCATTGTATTAGAGGCGATGTTTTCTACGATTCAGGACAAGTCCCTGGCAGAACTTGCCGCAATGATGCCGCGGATGATGCCTTATGTGACAACTTCCCTCAAGAAAAGTGAAATGCTGTCACTTGCAAAGGGATTATTTGCAAATGGCAAGCCGCAAATTGAACACGCACGCCTACCACAAGATGGCGATTGGCATTATGGTGGCGCACAAGAGGAATATATTGTATATGATTTGGACAAGGCTGCCAAGCAGTTAAACGATTATATTTACGATAATGTGCCCATCAGCAGCGCTGCTGATGATGGGGAAGAATAATTTTGCGTGCAATGGGAAAGCCCCTTCGCCGATGGCGAAAGGGCTTTTTTCTATGCAAAAAGTGCTTTGATTTGCGGCATTTGTGCCATTGCGGTATCATAACCGTGCTGATAATTTTGCTTTAATGCGTTCACATCCTTTTCAAATGAACGCAGGGGATAGGCTGGCTGCAAAACAACCGTATTTTCAGGTTGTTTGCGGGCAAGCTGCCCGCAAAAACAACGGGTATCGTTATATTTTTTGGCACGCCCCAACATCGTGGCGGATAGGTTTGGGTATTTATGGCGCAATGCACGCGCGGCAGCATATGTGCCGGCGGAAATCTTTTTCTGATATCCTGCTGGACGGGTAAGCACAATCAAATTTTTCCGGCTGCCATCCTGCAAAGTTTTGACAATTGGGATGGAATCTGCAAGTCCACCATCATAATAAAGTGTGCCATCTACTGGGATTGCCGGGAAATAAAATGGGATTGCACAGGTTGCACGCAGCATGGTGCAGGGCAAATCAAGCTGCATGCCATCCAAATATTCTGCCTGCCCGGTTACAGCATTGGTTACACCAACCAGCACTTTACCTTGGTAAGCGCGGAAAGTATCCCAATCAAACGGGAGTAATTTGTTCGGGATTTCATCAAAAACAAACTCTAAGCCGAACATAGAACGGCATTTTGGGTAATTACGCAATGACAAATAGCGTTTGTCATTGCGGTAACGGGTGAACACCTCTAAATTTCTGCCGCGCTGTTTGGATAAATATGAAAACGCATATGTGATGCCAGCGGAAACACCAATCACATAGTCAAACATCAAACCTTCATCCAACAGGGCATCCATCACGCCGCAAGAAAACACTGGGCGGAGTGTACCGCCCTCTAAAACAAGTCCGGGCATCAGCAAAACTTCCTTTCATTGGGTGATCAACGCGAAATCAATCTGCCCGCTGGCGCGGCTGGCGCTGACCAGGCGCACGCGCACTTGCGTGCCAATGGTAAACTGCAAACCAGCGCGGTTTGTCAGCGACATTTTTTGGTCATCATACTCAAAATAGCCAGGCAGCGTATCAATGCGGATTAAACCTTCGGCGCCGTTTGCTAAGCTAACAAAAATACCAAAAGACTGCACGCCTGTCACTTCCGCGTCAAAATCTTGTCCTAAAAATTGCTCCATATAGGCGGCAATATACAATTTATCGATATCACGTTCGGCAGTATCAGCGGCAAGCTCCCGGGCTGTGGACTGACTGGCAGCATTTTCACAGAAATCATAATCTGTGCGCGTGAACGCATCACCGGAAAGGACTTTTTGCAGCATCCGATGGGTTGCCAAATCAGGATAGCGACGAATCGGGGAGGTGAAATGCAGATAATATTTTGCCTGCAAACCATAATGCCCCAAATTCTGTTCAGAATATCTTGCACGCGCAAGTGAACGCAAAAGCAGGGTGGGCAGCGCCCGCTGACGCGGGTCGTCAGCAGCTTTATTTAGGATTGTTTGGAACTGTTTTGTATTTTGCGGTTTGCCAGGGTCAATCCGATAACCAAAGGGGCGTGCAAACTGGGCAAAGACACGCAATTTTTCCGGGTCAGGGCTTTCATGCAC
>CAXHNU010000127.1:0-1451 GCA_964017555.1 uncultured Butyricicoccus sp.
TTCTTCAGGATAAATTCATCACAAATTTTCGGATCAATACCATATAGCTCTTGCAGGTTGATGTCCGAAAGGGTCATGTTGGCTTCCGGGACTTCGCCCATGCTGCCTTCCATCCCAAATCATTTGTACAGTCACAGTGTCCTTTTGTGTTGGCTCTGGATCTTTTACAGGAGGTTCTGGTTTTTGTTCTTCATTCGGATTTTTCTCTGCCAGGTCAGGTTCCTCGTTTGACGGCTTTTGTACAGGCTCATCTGACTCGTCGCCCTTTTCATCCTCATCGACAAAAAATTGCGGCGGCGTCTGTACTTCCGGGTTATCTTGAACCTCATGATCTTGTGCTGGCGGTTGGTCTGGTGTGCCAGGCTGGTTTGATTGCCCGCCAAATGCGGATATCAGCGTGACAACCACTGCCGCAATAACAAGCAGGGCTGCCGCTACAGTGATAATGATTTTGGTATGTTTTCCTGGTCTTGGACGCATTTTTTCTGTTCCTCCTTTACTTCTTGAGCGCTTCTAATGCTGCCGGTTCTGAAATTTCTTCTGAACTGCCATCCGCATAATCGATAAAAATGCCAAGCAAATTTACATTTTCTATGACGGAATTATACCAGGCAGATTGCCAATACGAGTTTTCCTGCATTCCTTCCCCATTGGCAAAAGGACCATCCGCAGCAGCCTGATATAACGAATAACCACCACGATTACATATTGTCGGATTCCCGAAGGCATCCACAGCTTCTACCAGAAATGTGATGGATGAAATAGGCTTGCCGGAAGTATTTGTCCACTGGATGTGTAAATCCCTGCCCATATTGGGGTTTGGCATAGATACCGAGATATCCTCAATCTTAATCGGGTAATCCTCATCCACAAACACTGGGGTTTGTATATCAGGATTTTGCTGCATCAGGCTGTCATCATGCGGAAACCACCGATAAAGCAGCTCCATCCCTTTTTGATACTTTTCGGTCTGCCCAGATTCTCTATATTTTTCACATTGTAGCAAACCCTGCGTTTTGTATATCTTTTCATTTTGACTGACTGCATCTATCACATCCTGATAATAACAGTCATCTGGGACAACAAGCGTCCAATCGCTCAGCCCCTGCAAATAATTCCCCTGCTCAAAACAGGAAAGCCCGGATAAATAAGCGGATTTAGAATATTCCAGCCGGGAAACTTGCTCTGTATATACTGCAAACGCATCCTGCAGCCCGGCAAACTGCCGATATTCCTCCAGCTGTTCCCGCACATCTTCTATAGAAATCCTGCCGCCTGCATAATCTGTTATCATCTGCTCGATATTTTCTATGATTTTGCCATCGGCAGTTTTGATAAAATATGTGGAACCTGCGTATTTCTCATAAATTGCAGCAGCTTTTATGAAATCATGGCTTTCCAATGCAGCAGAAAAATTCCTGGTGTTTAGCATAGATATGCCCGCCATGCCC
>CAXHNU010000127.1:1551-8694 GCA_964017555.1 uncultured Butyricicoccus sp.
GCTTCCAGCAGGTTTTGAAATACCATCTGGAGATAATCTGGGAAAGAAATTGCCACCCAGGGGGAACCGTCATTAAGGACAAATCCCCGCACACCGCGCAAAAACCAGAACTTTGCAAGCTGAACCGTTTCCAGGGAGGAAATGGGGATACAATTTTTCTCTGGCAGTTTCAGTTCAGATAGATATTGCATTGCTGCATCTTTATGGCTGAAAAGCCGGAGATATTGTGCATTCCCTTTCGGTGTGATTGATGCAGTATAAGGCAAAACAGCTTTATTTTGCAGCGCATCATCTGAAATCGACGCATCTGCTGCAATGATGAAAAAAGAATCCTCCTGAAATAACAGGAAAAAGAATTCTTTTGTCTTTTGCAGCAGCGTATCAGCATCCATATCCATGTTTTGCAGCGCCAGAATCGCTTGTGAAACATTTTCCAGTGATATCATAGTTTTTCTCCCTAAACAACGATGAATGCAATCAGCAGCCCAAGGATTAGGCTGAAAGACCCCAACACCGCAATGCAAATCCCCGTCACTAATATTCCATGGATTGCTTCCTGCCTTTTGCGCGGATTTTCACCGGCACTTGCCAGCTTTGCCGCGTTTAGCACAAAGATGATAACCAGCGTAATGGCAATGAAAATCAGGAAAACATTCAGATAACTTTGATATCCATTCAGGAATTTTGAAACGCCTTGCATTGCATTTTTGAATAATGCCTGATTCATAACAGGGCATCCCTCCCCTTCTTACTCTTCTTTTTTCTTTCTGGTGTGTTTCGTAAAGGTGGTTCCTGGCTCAAATTCCACCATCACCAAATACAAATCTATGATTTCCAGAATATCTTTTGTGGTTGCAATCCGCATTTGGGACAAATGATATTCCAGGGAATCGCCTGGATAACGCCTTTCCATATCTGTACAGATATAGTCCAGCAGCGCATAGCGGTCTTTTGTATTTGTCTTTTTGGCAGCTTCTTCTACCAGCCGCAGCGCACCATCGGTGATCATGCAGCTCAAATCGAATGGTTTTCTTTCTTGGGCAGATGTTTTCATCATATTCGGCGCATTGGAATGCGCTAAGACCTCCCCTTTATTAAATTAGATTCCTTGTTTATTATATGCGGTGCGTATGATTTTTATCGTATGTACTGGCAACAAAAGACCGGATTCAGTTAATTTCTGAACCCGGTCTTTTCTCATGCTGTTTTCGTTTCAAAATCTTGAAGCAATTCAAGAATCCAATGCTCAAACGCCGCTTTCGTCATAAGCTCAAACGGAGAACAACTTTGCCAGCGCCGTAATGTCCGGGTCTGTTGCCCATCTTTCAGACACAACATGAAGTAGTCCCGATCTGCCTGTAATAGAACGGTATATCGTCCTGTTTTTAAGCGGAACAAAGTGATATGGCTGTCTGTCAAAGATGGGGTCTGATAGAGCAGATCCCTTGCTTTCCGCATGAAATCACAAACAGAATCGGCACAAATCTCGCCATCCGGCAAAATGAAATAATCCGCTTTATAATCCTTAAAATCCAATGATTATACCCTCGCTTTCTTCTTGTCTTGCCGGCATCCGATGCTGCATTTTGATGAACCCTTCGACGGGGATAGCAACAATCTTTTCCTTTACACACAGTACAAGGCGCTTCGGCTGCTTGTCTTCATTAAATTCAATGCCCAACGGATACACATCCATTGTCGGTTCTGCCATAAATCTGCCGTCATAATACAGTTGTGGGATGTCCTGTTCCTGTATCGGGCAAATACCCAGCAGCTTCAGATAATCTGCCATTTGCCATTCATTCACAAATACCTGATATGTTATGCCGGAAATCGTGTAAGATTCCCCCATCACATCAAGGATTTTATCTTGCTGCAAAACAGCAATATGCTGATAGCAAAACCAAATTTTATACGCTTTTTCAATTTGTTCGTTTATGCCTGTTTTGTCATAGCCAAAGTATTCTGCACAAACATTGAGGCTGTTTGCAAGGATCATCTCATGATCCTCTTGATAATGATAAAATAAGCCATAAATTCCTTGAATATCAGGATATTTTATCTTTGCCGCATCCAAAAATGGCATAACAAAAGAAACCGAATTTGTGATAACCCTGGAATATTGCCCCAATATCCTGGACACCTTTTCTGCCTCTTTTTCGGTCAAATGCGGTTTATCCTGCACCATTTCCGGGCTGATATGGTTTTTCTTTTCTGCTTCTGCCCAACTTTTTTGCAAAACCGGCTGGTATTGCTGGCAATAAACCGGAACGCCAAACTGATTCAGGATAACAAGCTGCAAAATTTCATGCCCCTTCCCCGTATCAAGCCCAGTTGTTTCAATTTGAATGACACCCCAATTGTCGTGTCCCTGCTGATGCCCACACACACAAATATCTGCGTAATGGCTGATTTCCAATCCACAGCGGCTGCATTTCATCGTATCACTCCTGTCTTTTTTGCATATTATATGCAGGGCGAAAAAGTTACAGTGGTTTTGATTTTCCCGCATAACATAAGGCAAATGTTTTCAGGATTTGTGCTTAATCAGATGCTGCAGGATATATGCCTTGTGTGAAAGCCGGAGGATGCTTCTTTTTGAACCGGACTGGCATCCGTTAAACCTCCGCCCTGCTGCAATCTGTGGATATACATAACTGACCTACAGGTTGCCCCGCACCAAACCGAGATATGCAGATTATATTTTGCATATCATAAATCAAATCAAAAATTTAAGGAGATGTCATTACTATGTTGTGCAAAAAAACTTTGAAAGTTCTCGCGCTGAGCCTTTCCTTCAGCCTTGCCCTTGCCGGTTCTGCGGCAGCTTTGCAGCCGCAAAATGAGTTTGCGGCTTCCACTGTCCAGCAGATCCAAAAAGGGACTGGATCTTTCAAGATCTCGGATTTGAACACTTTTATGCAGGTTAGAACCGATGTCAACCACTTTTTCCAGCGTGGTTATCAGTTCTCCTATCAAAAAGACCGTTCTGGCGGATATATCATCAGATATGTTCCGAACCCGAAAACTGCCGTATCCCAGGAAGAAGCAGCGCAGCTGCAGTCCTATGTAGAGCCGATGGTGCAGAAAGTCGCAAAGATGTCTGCAAAAGATCAGCTCTGGTATGTCTATGAGAAACTGAGCGATGAAACGACCTATGACTACAAGCTGCAGAATCCCAACAGAAATAAGGCAATTGCCTGTCTGCGGGATCATCAGTCTGTCTGTGAGGGTTATACCCTTGCATTCCGTGAAGTTTGTAACCGGCTGAATATCCCGAATATCGTGGTTTATTCAGACGGCGATGCAAACAGAGAAGGACATTGTTGGAATCAGGTCTATCTGGATGGTCAGTGGAAAAATGTCGATGTAACATTCTCCTCTACCTCCAAAGACAAGCAAACATGGTTCCTGTCTGATACGCATTCGTATGATGATTGCACGGATCAGGAATGGGTTCAGCTTACCCGTTCCCTTGCCTATCCTGACTTGAAAAAGTAAAATTAAGACATAGAAAAAATACCCCGCTTGGCATCTTGCTGAGCCGGGTATTTTTTTGCGTTAGAATTAGATTTTTTACGATAAACTTGCGTATTGCTGCATAGTATAATGCAATGTAAAACCTGCTGTTTACATAAGCATTATCCTGCAAAAACCCATTTGCCGATTTGAAAATCGCCACAATCCAATTTATTGCAAAATTCGCAAAAAGTATTGATTTTTCATTTTGGGTAAGTTATAATAAACGCACAAAAAACAGTCAAAAGCAGGTTCCGGTTCCGCAAGAAATACAATTGTTAAAATGAAGGAGAGAATATACTTATTATGGCAAAGCTCAATTGGACACAGGAACAAAAATCGCAATACTTCGAGGAAAATATCCGGTTAGTACATGCTGCTGTGCAGCCATTTCGGACGCTGCCTTATGAATATGACGATCTGTTTCAAATGGCTTCCATGGGATTGCTCAAAGCGCTGGATACATTTGATGATGAGAAAAATGTCCGGCTTTCTACTTATGTAACCACCTGCATGAATAATGAAGTTCTGTATCAAACAAG
This sequence comes from uncultured Butyricicoccus sp., assembly GCA_964017555.1. Lineage (GTDB taxonomy): Bacteria > Bacillota > Clostridia > Oscillospirales > Butyricicoccaceae > Butyricicoccus_B. The sequence goes on from CAXHNU010000127.1 coordinate 5,613, forward strand.
AAAGGACAGGGCGAAAAGCCGCTCCGGCAGCGTTGTGCTGAGTTATGAAAGCACAATGCTGGGCAACGATGGCAAAGAAATGTCCGGTATAGACAATCTGGATTTGAAGCTGACTGATATGATCCATGGCTACGAAATGCCGATGGAAGAACGGCTGGAACAAAAAGAACTGACCTCAGCGGTTGTGAAGACCATGAAAAACCATTTAAGCGATGTAGAACAAAAAGCGCTTGTCATGTTCGCCAATGATTATACACAAAATGAAATCGCAAAAGAACTCGGCGTATCCCAGGCGAATGTATCCAAACTGATTAAACTGACAAGGCATCGGGTGATTCTTCATCTGCGTCGGAATGGTTATGTATTTTAAGAGAAAGCAGGCAGAGCAAAAGCTCCGCCTGTTTTTTTGTGCTGCCATCACCAAAACAAATAGAGTCGATTCGCATATCATAAAATATCAAATTGTATATCAGGAGAACACTGTTTGTGGATAAAAGTATCATTCATTTCCCGGCTGATTCAGTCAATCTCCCGGAAGAAAATACCCCTGGCTTTCATTATCTTGACTCCATGCAAGTCCTGTGTATGAGTGTTCAGGAAATCGCGGATGCCGCCAATATCACAGCGGCAGAAGTGCTGACGGATCTCATGTATCTGGTCATTAGCAAGGAAATCATGGAAACTTTACAATAAGGAGTGCTTTTATTTGTTTGAACTGAATTGGTCAGAACAAAAAATATACGATCTGCTGCGGGATAAAGGTTTAGCTGGACTGCTGGAAACCCGCTGCAGAATCATGCAGGAGCTGAACGGCTCTGTATTGAGTGCGGATTCACGCCATATTGGGCAGGAATCTTTGAAACAGATCGAATCTATCCTGGCAGAGAAAATCAGGAATACTGGCACATTGTTCCTGCTTTGTTCTGCTGTTACCCATCAGCCGCTGATTGAATGTTTTGATGAAACAGAAGATTTCAGGGCATATCTGTTTTCCTCTCTGGAAAAAGCGGAGGCGTACCAGAAGCGGCGGCTTGCGGCAGGATATGACACAACGATTGCAGAAGTGATCACAGGGAAAAAGCGGGCAGAATTTTATACTGCCCTGATGCTTGCCGGTGTGAATTTCATCATGCTGGATGCAGACGACAACAGCTTTTTATTCCCTTTGCAAATGGTAACTTCGGTTCCCACCTATGACGGATTTACAGGGCTGAAAAACCCCTTGCAAAACCGGAAGCTCAATGCCCTGCTCAGTGATTACTGCCAGCGTGCAGAAGCTGGAACCATGACCCGTGAATTTGAAGTTATCGTACTGAAAGCGCTGAAAGAGGCGCATTTTATTGCGCCTATCCATGGCGCTGAAGATGTGGATACCGGCGAACACAAGGAAATTTCCTTCAATTATCTTATCGGACAGCATGAAAATGAGGACGGCGTTCAGGAACTTATCGGGTTTGCTTTCACGGATAATTTCCAACTGGAGGACTGGCAGCGGCAGCATGGATATCCTGAACAAGGCGCGATCTGTACATTCTCCGGACTTTTTGATATCTTGTCTACTTACCGGCTGAAATATTTCATTTTGAATGCCGGCACGCATACTTTGATTTTGGATAGCGCCACATTTGCAAAAATTCAAAACCTTTAAGCCGCCTGCATATCATAATCCAATAGATTTCAGGATTTCAATCTATAAATTGGCGTAATGCCTATGTTAGGAGGAACATTTATGAGAAAATTGCAAAGTCCTTCCCAGGTTGTCCGTTACGACGGCAACAAGGTTTTCATGGAGATGATGTGTGACGGGCTGTCTATCAACCGGATATTTCTAAATTTCTGCCAGTATGATAAGGCAGCAAAGAAAGGCTCCCGGATGACCAGCAGTATTGCCATTTATCTGGAGGTTGGCAAAGCGGCTGTGTTGGCTGAAAGCATCCTAAATGGAGAACTTGCAGCAAAAGCCAAGGAAAGCAGGCTTGACGCGGAACAGCGGAAAAGCAATTATCCAAACCCTGTTTTTGTTTCCATGGGCGGTTCCAAACCGCAGGATGTTGGCAGACCGGATGGGAAAGCGGAAAGCCGGCAATTCAAAATTGTACCGGGAAACAAGCTGCCCTGGCTGATTACAGCGGAAAAAGGTCCGGGTCATGTAGATCCCAGCGGATTGATTGTGCCGGAGTATACAACCGCACGGGGCAGTGACGCAGTAATCCGGATTCCTATGACAGACGAATCCCTGTACAGTTTTGCACTGCACCTGAAGGAACTGTTTTCCCTGTGGATGCTGGAGAAATACGGGAATGTCAACCTTTTCGATCCTGCTGCCTTGCGGGGATATGATCCCGCAACCGGCATGAAAAGGACATCGCTGGTTGCCCGTTTTGAGCAGGAACCGAATTCTGTTGCTGACACTGATCGGAAAATCAATCCGGCATTGCGGATGGGCATTCATGCTTCTGCCCTGCCGATTGATAAAATCCTGATGGAATTTACCACTTCGGATTGGACAGTGAAATCCAGCGAGGATAAAGCGCTTTTGCCCATTTTCCTTGACATTTCCAAGGCAAATGTGCTGGCAACAGATATCTTGTCTGGACGGATTGCGGCGCTGGCAGCAAAACAAAAGAAAACCGGTACATATGAACCGGTTTACCTATCCTTGGGTGGTACAAACAAGAATGGGAAAATTGAAAGCCGGCAATTCAAAATCTTTGCTGGGAATACGCCGGAAACAAAAGATAAATGGATTTTACAGGCAGAGAAAGGACCTGGACATTTATCTGATACAGGACTTTTTGTCCCGGATTACACCGAAAAAACAGCGGAATGCCTGTACCAGTTGTGCATTGGCAGCGATGAACTCAAGCGGTTTGCGCTGTGCATCCGGGATATGGCAATGCTGTGGATGATCAAAAAATTCGGACCCGTCATCCAACCTGGTATTGATGAACGGCGGCAGAATACAGAAAACGAAATTGCCAAACTTCGTGCGGTTTGATAACAAAAAACAGGAGGAATCACAAATGATTATTAACCCATCGTATAAGGCAGAATTGCGTGAAGCCATTCGGGAAATTGATGA
>CAXHNU010000128.1:0-8591 GCA_964017555.1 uncultured Butyricicoccus sp.
AATCGATCGCCACAGTGATACATTAGTGCATTCACGAGTGTTCCAGACCAATTTCCGACTGCTGGATGCACGACCATGCCCTGTGCTTTATTGACAACAATAATATCATCATCCTCATAAACAATATCAATGGGGATATTTTCTGGTTGGATTTCAACTGATTGCACATTTGGCATAATTACCTGAAGTGTTTCATTCCCAATCAATTTATAATTTTTTTTCAATACAAGTCCGTTGTAGCTGACCATTCCTTCTGCAATTAGCATTTGGGCGGCGTTACGCGTCATATTCTCCAGATATTGCGCTAAAAAGCTATCTAACCGCTGTCCTGCGTATGTGGGGGCAATTAGGATTTCTATCGTATTAGGCATCCCCTCCCCTCCCCTGCATAAGCTGCATTTTATCGTGCTGTATCATGAAATAATAGGCAAAGAGAATCCCACCGATGACAATAAAGACATCTGCAATATTGAATACTGGGAAATCAATCAGTTCAAAATAAAACATATCAACAACATAGCCACGCAGGATACGGTCTAAAAAATTGCCGATTGCCCCGCCTGTAATCATTGCTAGCGATACTCTCCCCAGTTTAGACAAAATAAGCCGCTTCCAAAATACATAAGCAATTACCAGTAAAATCAATATGGTTGTAATCGTAAAAAGCCAGATTTGACCTTGTAAAAACGAAAATGCGGTTCCCCTATTTTCCACATACGTTAACTGAAAAACCCCTGGAATCACAAAATATGGGGAAATCATTAGATTTTGAATTGCCCAATACTTCACCAGCTGATCTAAAATAACGGCTGTCAGTACCAGTACAAGATATATCATAATATTACTCCTATATGAAATATGAAAAGGGGCAGTTTCTAACTGCCCCTTTCTATTATCAGCCAACCACTTCAGCGCAGCGGCTGCACAGGGTAGGATGTTTTGCATTTGTTCCAATTGTGCTATTGTAGACCCAGCAACGCTCACAGCGGATGCCAGAAGCACGTTCAATATCAACAGCAATGGAATCGCCTTCATCTGCGTTTTCGTCACGGATAACGCGGAACTTAGACACAATGCAAAGTGCAGCGAGATCATCCATAGATAAGCCGCAGTTTTCCAGGAAGTCCGCCATAGCATTATTGGTACGTACTGTAATCCAAGCTTCCAATGGCTTGCCAATAGTTTTTGCGTTACGCGCATTTTCCAACGCTTTATTGACTTCATCACGGAGCGCAATCAGCTTTGCCCATTTTTCCCGTTCCTGTGTAGGTAGGTCAAATTGTTCACGCATAGGCGGCATTTCATTTAGCACAATATTCCGGGTATCATGGTTTGTGCTGTGCGGCATTGTCTTCCAGATTTCATCTGCAGTAAAGCAAAGGATTGGGGCAATCATGCGTACCAGCGCATCCAGAATATAATACATTGCAGTCTGCGCAGAACGGCGGCTTAAACTGCCAACCTCATCACAATACAAGCGATCCTTGATGACATCCAGATAAAAATTCGACATATCAACGACACAAAAGTTATGAACTGCGTGCATAACTGTATGGAACTCATAAGCGTCGTAGGCTTTGCGTGCTCGGGCAACAAGGTCATTGAGTTTCATCAGTGCCCATTTATCCAGCGCAGGCATTTCATCATAAGCAACAAGCTGTGATGGATCAAAGTTTTGCAGGTTCCCTAAGATATATCGGGCAGTATTGCGGATTTTTAGGTAATTTTGAGAAAGATGCTTAAACATTTCCTTGGAAATACGCATATCCTGCCGGTAATCTGCGGAAGCAACCCATAAGCGCAAAATATCAGCACCATAATCTTTTAGCAGTGCTTGTGGGCTAATGCCATTGCCAGATGATTTCGACATTTTCTGTCGTTCTTCATCCACAATCATGCCATGGGTAATGACTGTTTTATATGGCGCAATCCCCTTGGTTGCAATAGCCGTCAGCATGGAGGATTGGAACCAGCCACGGTATTGGTCATTGCCTTCCAGGTATACATCCACTGGAATTGGCTGCCCTTCACGCTGCTCAATGACTGCAGCCCAGCTGGAACCGGAATCAAACCATACATCCATGGTATCTGTTTCTTTATCAAATTCACTGCAGCCGCATTCACATTTGATATCCGCAGGCAGAATTTCAGATGGCGACAGTTCGAACCATGCGTTTGAGCCTTTTTCACGGAACAAATCCGAAACGATTTTGATGGTCTGTTCATTGACCAATGGTTTGCCACATTTTTTGCAGGTAAAAATCGGGATTGGCACACCCCAGATGCGCTGGCGGGAAATACACCAGTCAGACCGTTCCTGAATCATAGAGGTCATACGATCTTCCCCCCAACCAGGCAGCCAAGTAATATCATGGCACGCTTTGACAGCATCATCTTTAAGTGCATCAATAGAACAGAACCACTGCTCTGTTGCACGGAAAATAATTGGGTTTTTGCAGCGCCAACAATGTGGGTAGGAGTGCTCAATTTCCTCAATAGCAAGCAGTGCATTTGCAGCCTTTAAATCCGCTAAGATGACGTCTGTGGTCTTTTCATAGTACATACCAGCATATTTGCCAGCATCGGGGGTTGTATAGCCCTTACCGTCCACAGGGACGATAATCGGGATATCATATTTCTGACATACTGTAAAGTCCTCTGCACCAAACCCAGGCGCAGTATGCACGCAACCGGTACCAGCATCCAATGTGACATGGTCGCCACAAATCACCAAGCTATCCCGATCCATCACAGGATGGCGTGTTTTCATCATTTCAAGTTCAGCACCAGAAAGGGATGCAAGCGTTTCCCAATTACTGATATTTGCTGCTGCCATAACGGATTTAACCAGTTCTTTCGCGAGTACATAGATTTCACCATTTGGCACTTGCACCAATTCATATTCAAAAGCTGGATTTACAGAAATCGCGAGGTTGCCTGGCAAAGTCCATGTTGTCGTTGTCCAAATGACAAAGTATACATTTTGAGTTGAACCAATCAGTCGGGAGATGACGCCTTTATCATCTGTAAGTGCAAATTTCACATAGATAGATGCACATTTTTCATCCTGATATTCAATTTCAGCTTCAGCCAGTGCGGTTTCATCTTTTGGGCACCAGTAAACAGGCTTTTTCCCTTTGTAGATAAAGCCTTTTTTATACATTTCCCCAAAGATTTCGATCTGCCGGGCTTCAAAGTCATGGGTAAGGGTTAGATATGGGCGTTCCCATTCGCCGAGAACCCCTAAGCGGCGGAATTGCTCACGCTGGGTATCCACGTGTTTGCGGGCAAATTCCTCACATTTCTGGCGAAATTCAGCCGTTGATACTTTGTCCCTGTCCATACCATAAGCCTGGATGGCTTGCCGTTCAATCGGCAGCCCATGGGTATCCCACCCTGGGATATACGGCGCACAAAAGCCTGCCATGTTCTTATAACGGACAATAAAGTCTTTCAGCACTTTATTCAGCGCATGACCCATATGCAGGTTGCCATTTGCATATGGCGGCCCATCATGAAGGACAAAAAGAGGTTTTCCTGCATTTTTTTCCATCATATCATGATAAAGCTGGTTGCCCCCCTGTTCCCAGCCAGCCAGAAAATCTGGCTCGCGTTTTGGAAGCCCTGCCCGCATGGGGAAGTCCGTTTTGGGAAGGTTGATTGTCTTATTGTAATCCTGCGGCATTTTACCGTGTCAGTCCTTTCATTTTCTTTTTCTTTTGGTCAGGATTTATAATCAGTACCAAATTTGAGGTCATCAAATTCAAACTCAGATTTATTTCCGCCCTCCTGTGGCCCACTGCTTGCCAAAGGGATTTCCTGAATATTAAAACGTGATTCTTTCTTTTTCACGGGTTCTGGCGCCTGTTCCTGGGGCGCAAACGGCTGGGTATCACTGATAGGCTTTTCTTTTATGGGCTGCGGCTGTACTGGTTCTGGCGCAATGGAAATCGGTTCTGTTGGGAAGGAAGGTTCCCGTTCCAGAAGGTCAGAGGCAGACAGGGTAGCCAGCAGTTTTAGCTGCTCTTGATAAACAGCGGTTAGTTCGGTAACGAACTGTGCATTTTTTGCTTTTGCATCCTCAAGCTTTTGTGCTTCGGATGCAATCTGCATTCGGTAATTTTCGATTCGGGTTTCCGCCTCATTGCGTGCATGGGAAAGCAGCTGATCTGCTTCAGCTTTGGACTTGTCCAAAGTTTCCTGGGCAATGCTCTGCGCAGAAACGAGTGCGCGGCGCATCCCTTCCTCCACACTGCGGTACTCCTCAATTTTGTCCACAAGGACTTTCATTTTTGATTTAAGCGCAGCATTTTCCTTTTGCAGTGCCGCAAAATCCTCTGTAATGCGTTCAAGGAACTCATCAACAGCTTTCATATCGTAGCCGCCGAAAACTGCCTTTTCAAAATTAACCGCTTGTATTTCCTGAACGGTTAGCATATCGAATATCCCTCCAAAATCCCGTGCCCTGGGCACGTGTGTCAATCATATGGTAAAAGGACCGGAGGGGCTGGCTCCGGCTGAGTTGGAATCCGTCAGTATATCAGCAGCATCTGAAGGATTTCAAGGGTCAGGAACGCGCATAAGAACGAAAAATCAATCGGTATCATGCGGGTAGCTGGAAAGCGATCCAACAGGCTGCGGAAAGGCATGATGATAGGTTCTGTCACCATGTAAAGAAATTCGGCAATCCTGGAACCTTGCATTTGCGGGAACCAAGAAAAAATGGCACGGGCAAACATCAAAAATTCCAGGAAGCGGATCATTGTAGATACCAGATGAATGAATAAATATGACATAATACTCTTTCTACAAATACAGGCCGTTGCTCTCTAGCTCATCAATCAAATCGCCGAGAATATCAACGTTATATGGGGTGATGATATACGTGCTGTTTGCCACACGTTTAATTTTGCCTTCGTTGGCATATGCCACGCCGCTGAGGAAATCCACCAGCCGACGGGCAATATCTTTGTTGGTTTGTTCCAGATTCAATACTACGGTACGCTTGTCCTTCAAATGGTCCGCGATTTCCGCAGCATTTTCAAATCGGTCGGGTTTCACAAGTACAACCGCAAGCTGGGTTGTCGCATGGATATTCACGACCTTGTTATTTGCACGCTGTGCGTCCATGGAAAGGGGATTCTCCGGTGCTGGGCTCACAGGTGCTGGTGCCGGCGCAGGGGCTGGCTGTGGACGGGGAGGGATGTATTCTTCGTCGTAATCATCCTCCATATCTTCGCCTTTAACCCAGTCTAAAAATCCCTTCAATGATGCCATTATATATTTCCTCCTCACAGGCGCACAGCGCCCGGCCAGTCATCTCATATATGGGCGCAAACCAAATATCGCAGTGCCGATGCGAACCATATTTGCCCCACACGAAATTGCGTCTTCGAAGTCATTGGACATACCAATAGACAGAAAGTCCATAGATACATTATCGTATCTTTTTTTCGATATGTCAATAAATAGTCCTCGCATTCTATCAAAATAACGTAAATTTTCGTTGTGGCCATGTGAAATTGGTGGAATTGCCATCAAACCGCGGATATGAATCCCAGATAAAACGGATAGCTGTTCGATAACGGGAAGTAAGGAATCGGCAGCAAGACCACTTTTCGACTCTTCCATCCCAATGTTTACCTCCAGCAAGATGTCCTGGCAGATGCCTTTTTTCTCCGCTTCGCGGGCAATTGCCCGTCCAAGCTTTTCCGAACTGACCGATTGGATCAATGCGGTTTTGCCGATCAGGTATTTAATTTTATTGGTTTGCAGGGTTCCGATAAAATGCAGCTGGGCACCTTCATACGCGCCTTGTTCATATTTTTCCAGCAACTCCTGCACGCGGTTTTCTCCTGCAATGGAGATGCCATTTTGTATGGCTGCCTGTACGCGTTCTGCGCTGTTCATTTTGCTGGCAGCAACCAGATGGATTTCATCTGGGGAACGCCCTGCTTTTTGGGCTGCTTGCTGAATACGCAATTTCACCTGCTGGATATTTTCTTTGAGTTGTTCCAGTTGGGGTTCTGTCATCGAATCACCTTCCTATCGTCCAAGCCACGTCCCTTGACAATAATATTATCGCCAGCAACAAGGTTCTCGCGATCTTTTTCTTTGCCTGTACCCTGCCGGACAATATAATAATCACTGCCTTCATAAAGCACATCAATTTGTTTAAAACGGCTCATAGAGCCTGTCAGGATGTAAACGCCCTGTTTTGGGTTGCCTTGTTTATCTGTGCCGATTTTAACAGCCGTTTTCGGTACTCGGATGCCTGTATAAGAACTCCGAATGACTTCCGCAGATTGGCAGCGCATTGTAACGAGTTCAGGCGTAACGCCCATACCGCTTAAAATCAGCAGCGCTTCGCTGCTGCCGTCAGGCTGCCGGATATCATGCACAGTAACAGCAACATCCTCATCCACCTGTGGAAAGCGCAGACGCAGGTTTGTCCCCTTTTCAATGCCTTCCAAATCAGTGGTGGAAGCTGCCAAAGCAAAATACCATCGGAAGCTGCTGATCACCTTGCCCAGTTTGCCGCTGCTTTCATCGGTAATCTCAGATTCATTCAGGCTGTTCAAATCATCCAGCGTAAAGGTTTCAAGCGCTTCAGTTGTCAGCCTGCCTTCAAAGCCATCAACGATTTCAGAAAAATATCCATCAGCTGGAGATGAAATGGTTGTGCTGCGGCCAACAATCTGTTTTTCTAGTCCATCCCGCTCAGTCGTCAAGGTGGAAAGCTGGGCAGATAATGTTGTGCTGTTTAAATCGCCAGCACTGCGCCGCAGGCACAAATTACGCAAGTTAGCGGCTTCAGATTCCACACCGGAAACAATACCGCCCTGCACTTGGGATGAAAGGGAAGAAATTTGGGTCACAATTTGTTGATCCATTTTAGCGGCATCGCTGCTATTTGTGGATGTTTCCATTGCAGAATCCAACAGTTCGATTTCATCGTTAAGTACACTGATTTTTTGGCTGGCTTCCAGTGCAGCAGTATCGGTATAAACAATGGCTAATGCGGCATCCTGCTGTACTTTTTCACCATTGCGTACAATATGTTTGACAGTTTCGCTGGAAACGCCATCTGCCAGCACTTCATTCCGGAAAAACCAACCTGTTGCAGAGAAAGAATTATCCGCCGTCACGCGGATCGCCGTGATGGTAATGGGGATATTCATCAGCGCATTGACAACCTGCACAATCAGGTAAATAATCAGCAGGAAAACTGCCAGTAGTTTTATTTTCAAGCTTGTGCTGACTTTTTTCTGTTTTTTATGCTCACTCATTGCATTTTTTCATCCGATTAGCATTTGGTTTTCATCCCTTAGGTATGATGGAACTCAATGCGCTGCTGAGGGACAACAGTAGAAATTGCATGTTTGTAAATCATCTGCTGCCGCCCATCCACTTCGAGCATCACAACGAAATTGTCAAATCCGCGGATAACACCGCGCATTTGGAACCCATTCATTAAAAACAAGGTAACCGGTTGTGCTTTTTGACGCAGCGTATTCAAAAAGCCATCTTGAAGATTCAGTTCATTTTTCATAATAAGCCTCCACAAATAGTTAAATTATGGTTACATCATAACCCTGATGCGGTTAAAATTTCTGTCGAATGGCGCAGAGCCTCGTCAAATTGCGAAGCACTGTCATAATAAACCCAATGGATTGCAGCATCCCGCCGCAGCCAGGTAAGCTGGCGTTTTGCATAGTTGCGGGAATTTTGTTTTAGTTGCTCAGTGCAATCCTTCAGCGAGGCTTCGCCGCAGAAATATGGGATATACTCTTTGTATCCAATGGCTTGTGCAGCTGTGCCGGTGAGCTTTCCCTGCTGGAAAAGGGTTTCAATTTCAGCTAAAAGCCCTTCCTCCAACATATGGTCTATGCGTGCATGGATACGTTCATAAAGCACTTCCCGCTTGGCTGGGCAAATACCGATTTTCACGCTTTGATATTTGGGCACTGTACGCCGGTTTTTTTCATTCAGCGCATCCAGGGTCATACCTGTTTGATGGTATACTTCCAATGCCCGTATCACTCGTTTCAGGTTATTGGGGTGCAGTTTTGCCGCACCAACGGGATCAACCTTTTCCAGCATCGCGTGGACAGCCAGGTTACCTTGTTCAGCAGCAATCTGATTTAGCTTATGCCGCAATTCAGGGAGCGCTTCATCGCCGCAAAAAGTATTACCCGCAATCAAAGCATCCAAGTATAAGCCGGTCCCACCACAAACAATAGGCACCATACCGCGCCGCAGGATATCTTGTGCGCAGCAGTCTGCCAGTTCTACATACCGGGCAACAGAAAAATGCTCTTCTGGCGGACAAATATCCAACATATGGTGAGGGATGCCCTGTCGTTCCAGAATGGATGGTTTCGCTGTCCCGATATCCATGCCAATGTAAATCTGCATAGAATCCGCAGAAATAATTTCAGTGCCACGCATTTGGGCAAGCGCAACAGATAAAGCTGTTTTACCACTTGCTGTAGGGCCAACAATACAGATAAGCTGGTTTTGCATGGCAATTCTCCTTACTGATTCACACGTTTGAACCGTTTATCAATTTCATATTTTGTCAGCCGCAC
>CAXHNU010000129.1:0-8436 GCA_964017555.1 uncultured Butyricicoccus sp.
GGCGGGCGGCTCATTGCGACCCGTTCAGGGTTCTTGCGCCCTTTAGACCGAATGGAGGGTGAGAAATGGGTGTTTTCCCCCCAATACGACTCTATACTTGGGTTTTGTATCATATTTCGATTGCATGTGATTTGAGCGGAGCTTTAATCAGTGGTTCCCTAATCCGATACCAATTGTCGACCCATTCAAATAAGAAAATGCTGGATAGTTCCGCAGCACATTTTTCACGATATTAGGCACGATTTCTTCTTCTAAGACCTTGCTTAGCTGTTTTGTGGTTCCATCTGCATATGTAACAGTCTTATCCATTCCTTTCAAACCATCTGTACCATTGCCAGATGGTGTTGCGGTAACAGAAGCGTGTTCAGTATAAACAATATTAACTGCATTAGCATCTATTTCTATGGAAGAAGAAGGCGTTTCATCTGGGACAGGCGTTTGTATGACAGGGATTGCCGATGCTGCGCCCTTGGAAGTTTCATAATCGTAACCTTTATTCTGAAATAAATGGACCGTATTAAAGCGTGTATTCCTTGCAATGCGGTCGATTTCATCACAAATCTGATCCAGTTCCCGCTGGAGGACTTGACGATCGAGTGCATCGGTATAAGTACCATTTGCAGAGGAATCCACTAAAAAAGCAGCACGATTTAACAGCTGATGGATTTCATCCAATGCGCCTTCACCGACCTGTAATAAATCAATCCCTTCCATAGAATTGGTTTTTGCACGTTCCAAACCGGTAATATTCGCACGCATTTTTTCCGAAACGGCAAGCCCTGCGGCATCGTCAGCGCTGCGGTTAATCTGATAACCGCTTGAAAGTTTTTCTAATGTTTTAGATAATTTCCCTCGGTTAAAGTGATAAGAACGCAAACTTCTGCGGCTGGATGGATTGTCACGGATTAACATAGGGAATCCCCCCTTGTATTATAGAGTAGTAGTTATTAGTGTCCCTCTTCAAGGACATGTGCTACACTGTAGAGGATGCTGTGGATTGGTTACATTCTCCTACCGCAAGACGGTTTCAAAAAGGCTACAGCCACAGCCCTTTACAGAATTGTTAATCAGTTAGATACCGCTCAGACGGTTTATATAGAACAAGGTTACAAGAGTAAAGTGTTCTGTGGAACCAGCATCAAATAAACATATCGGAGGTATCATGATGATTTGTGTGGGTATTGACGTTGCCAAAGACAAACACGACTGCTTCATCCTTAATTCGGAAGGTGAAATTCTAGCAGATGTGTTCACGATCTCCAACAACGCAGAAGGCTTTGACGTCCTTTTGCAGACGATTCGTCGCTGTACCCGTCCGGCAGACAAAATAAAAGTAGGACTTGAGGCTACCGGACATTATAGCTACAACATTCTCGGATTTTTACTTAACAAAGGTTTACCTACCTTTGTCATTAATCCGCTGCACACCAATCTCTACCGGAAAAGTCTGAGCCTTCGCAAAACTAAAACTGACCGGGTCGATGCACGAACTATCGCAGCTATGCTTATGTCTGATGTGGACCTCAAGTCCTACACAGACACATCATATCACAACGAAGAATTAAAGTCACTAACAAGATACAGATTTGATAAGGTTCGTGAAAGAGCGAAACTGAAAACATCCATTTCAAGATTGGTTTGTATCCTTTTTCCGGAGTTAGAAAAGTTGTTTTCAACCCTCCATGTGGCATCTGTTTATGCACTTCTCAGCGAGTTTGCTGGCGCCAAACAGATCGCAGCTGCTCATCTGACACGCCTGACAAATCTTTTGCATCATGCATCCAAAGGTCGCTGCGGACGGGATAAAGCCATTCAGATTCGGGATGCTGCCAGAAATTCTATAGGCTCTGCCATGCCTGCCAAATCTCTGGAGCTGAAACACACCATTGCGCTTATTGGGGAATTGGATGCGGAGATTGAAGAAATTGAGAAGGAAATCAACGCCATAATGGACACAGTCCATTCTCCTATTACCACAATTCCCGGCGTCGGCAATCGCATGGGCGCTATGATCCTGGCGGAGGTCGGTGACTTTTCCAACTTCGATTCTCCGGACAAAATTCTGGCTTACGCTGGTCTGTCACCATCCACTTACCAGTCAGGTCAACTTACAAATTGCCGCTCTCATATGGAGAAACGAGGTTCTCCATATCTGCGCTATGCCATTTTCAATGCTGCGAAGTTTGTTTGTAATTGGGATCCTGCTTTTGCTGCTTACCTGACCAAAAAGCGGGCGGAGGGCAAACATTACAATGTTGCCATATCCCATGCCGCAAAAAAGCTTGTGCGGCTAATCTATGCCATGGAAAAGTCCCAGCAGTCATACAGACCCTTAACATAACCTTTTTCACAATCTTCTTTCAGCATGCCGTTACCAACGCTCTCTTGTCTTGCTGTTTCAGCACAAGAAACCTTTCCGCTTCATCCTCAAATTTAAGCTTGACTTTTAATAGTTAGTCTTTTTATTTTATGATAAAAACCCCAACAAAAATATTGCGGATTTTTATTTTGATGGAATGGATTGCCCCGAAATCAAAGGATATAGCCGATATTTTTCAGATAGTCCACACTGGCTTTGACATCGCGCAGGCTGGTATCCGCATTGCGTGGGTCACGTTCCTGCTCAATGGTGATATACCCACTGTAACCGATTTCTTCAAGCGCAGTTTTGATACCAGCATAATCCAGCACACCAGTACCAATTGGGCACATAGAGCCTTTCCCACAGCCATCAAAAAACCGGATATGCTCGCCCAACACTTGCTGGTAAATGGTTTCATTGACATCTTTAAAGTGGACATAATCCAAACGGTCAGCATATTTTTTTAGGTAGCTGACTGGGTCCATACCAGAATAATAGAGGTGACCAGTATCCAGGCACAACCCGGCAATTTCATAAGGAATATCACGGACAACGGCTTCAATTTCATCAGAAAATTCAAGGTAGCCGCCTGCATGGGGATGGATCACAGGACGTACGCCATATTCGTTGGCACGTTCACAAACCGCACGCAAATGGCGCATAAACTGTTCCCATTCATCCGGGGATAACCGTGGGGCTTTATCTGCGTGTCCTGCCGCATAATCCCGCACATCATGCCCCCAGTCCATAACCGTCATATAAGGTGTCCGGAATTTCTGCCCATCATGATACGGCAGCTTGGGAAGCCGTGGGTCTGTAATCAAGGTGCAAATATCATCCACAGCTTTCAAAACGCTTTGCTGATTATCGGGGTCCAACAAATCATGGAAAATAGTACCCGCAACAATTGCAATATGGTTTTTCTCCAGTTCTGCTGCAACAAGTTCCGCATCAATGGGGAGGTATCCATAAGGTCCCAGTTCAATCGCGCTGTAACCCGCTTTTCCTGCTTCTTCGAGCACACGCGTCCAAGGCGGCAGGTAAGGGTTTTTCGGATCGTCAACACCCCAGCAGCAAGGTGCGCCACAAATTTGAATTGCCATATACTAAAACTCCTTTATCTATTTTTTCTGCTCTGAACTGTGATCATTATCTCATATCCCCTGCAAAAATGTTTTCGGGATATTGCCATTTCCACAGGCGAAAAGCAGGGGAATTTTGCACAAAAAAGCAGCTGGATTTTTGACCTTTACGCTTTCCTGCTTTTTTTCAGAATATTGAAGAAAACAGTCTTTCTTTTGCCGAATAAATCGGTTATAATCACTGTTACATGATATATGGGAGGTATTCTGATGCAGGAAACCGCAGCGATATTTCACGGAACACCAAAACTTGTTTATGTTACGCCGCAGGCAACAAATATCCGGCGTGTCCAGCGCCCTATCCATTTGCATGAAGAATTGACAGAGCTTTTATTTGTGTACCAAGGGGAGGGCACATATATTTGTGACGGCTATTCTTATCCAATCTATCCTGGGGATTTCCTGCTTTATAACCAAGGGAATATGCACGAAGTACAATCCGCGTCTGAAAAAGAAATTGGAACATGGTGCTTTGGCATTGTTGATTTTCAACTGGAGGGGCTTTCCCCTGGCAGGATGACAGATCCTGCGCATGGTTTTGTCCGTTCTTCAAGCTATCAGTTCCAGGAAATCAGCGCATTGTGCCATATGATTTATGAAGCGATTAGCATAGAAGCATCTTATGGCAAAGAAATGGCGCAGCATTTATTTCTTGGCATATTATTGCTGGCACTGCATTGCCCCGCCGATGTACGAAATGCGCCACAAGATAACCATGATGTTCTGGCTGAACGTATGCGGCAATATATCTCCCTGCATTATACGGAGCAGTTGACATTGCAGTCCATTGCAGCGGCACTCCATGTTTCCCCTTCTTATGCCGCGCATAGTTTTAAGCAAAAAACAGGGCTGTCGCCCATTCAATTTATGATTAACTGCCGGATTGGAGCAGCGCAGAATCTATTAATTTCCAGTGATTACAGTGCAACGCAAATCAGCACTTTGGTTGGTTATGACAGCATCAACCACTTTTCTGCAATCTTTAAAAAACACGTTGGTATGGCGCCAATACAGTACCGCAAATATTATTTGGATCATATGCGGGGCAAACGGAAGCAGTAGAAAGCGCCATATACCGCACGAAAATAAAAAGTCCTGTTTTTTTAAAACAGGGCTTTAAAACAATTACAGGATACTATAGGTGTTCGCTTTTTGTATTTTGCCGCATGGGAAACAGGTTGACCTGGCTGCTGAAAGATGATATTCTAATAGAAATAGCCAACAGATTCAGGAGGTGCCTTTTATGAAAGCAGCAAAATACGTTATCACCATTGTGTCCGTCTTATTGTTGTGCCTGATGCCTGCCCGCGCAGCGGAATTTTCAGATGTCCCGGCAGGCAGCGTTACAGCAGATGCTGTAGCGTTTTTGCACAGCCTGGATGTTGTTCAAGGGCGTGGGAATGGGACGTTTTGTCCAAATGATCTGGTATCACGGGCAGAATTTGCTGTGATGCTTTGCAAACTGACAGGAGCAGAAACCACAAACCCAGCGCCTGTCATGTTTCCGGATGTGGAAAATCATTGGGCAAAACAATTCATTGCCGCAGCTTTGGAAAATGGTTATATGAACGGATATGGTGATCAGCGATTCCATCCCAATGATACGCTGACGTTTGAACAAGCTGTGACGGTTGCGATGAAAATCCTTTATCCAGATGAAGATTTCCATACGCAAGGCGCATGGTATCAAGGCTATATGGATAAAGCCTTTGCTGGCGGGTATACCCAAGGGATGTATACCAATATCAGTTTGCCATTATCCCGTGGGGATTTGGCCATCCTGCTTTATCATATCAGCACACATTTTCAAGGTGATGCTTATTCATTCAGCTATGAAAATCAAAATACAGGATATGTATACCGTGATTTTAAACTGAAAGAAAATCAACCATATACCATTTGCATCACATCAGAAACCATGGGCAATGAACATTTGCGCCAAATTGCAGCAGCAGAACCCAATACACGCTATATCATTTCAGCTGATATCAAAACCGCTGACGTCAAAGCATCAGACGCGGACAGCCGTGTAGAAGGCGCGTGTATCAGTGCGCAAGAAAAAGGAAGTACATGGAATGTTTCTGCCAATTTGCAGGGGACAAATGACTGGATGACAGCCCGAACCATTGGCTTGTCAGATGCGGAAGGAAAATTGTCCTTTGACTTGAATCTGGGCGGCAGCAATACCCAAATGTCATCTGGCACAGCATGGTTCCGCAATATTTCGTATACAAAAGCATCTGATGATCAAAATACAGATGCAACATGGAAATTCCTAGCTGTCATTCTCCCAAATACCAGTTTAGATACCAAAGATGATACGGTAAAAGGTGGGGAACTCCACTTATCCCATACCATGCAGCAAAACCATATCAAACTGATTGAAGATGCAGTGGAAAAATTAGAGGATGATTTTACAGCATTATCTGGTGGTAAAATCAATGCGCAAATTGATGTTATGGTATCTGAAGCAGTAATGTCCGCTTATGAAAAAGGTGATGTTGGATATGCGATTCCAGCAGA
Organism: uncultured Butyricicoccus sp.; assembly: GCA_964017555.1. Taxonomy (GTDB): domain Bacteria; phylum Bacillota; class Clostridia; order Oscillospirales; family Butyricicoccaceae; genus Butyricicoccus_B. Next base: position 6,028 of record CAXHNU010000129.1, read on the forward strand.
AGCCGCTTATACATACTGCAAAGAAAATGGGATAGATACAACACAATATGACCATATTTATTTTATTTCCAGCCTGCCGAATATGCCAACAGATTATTTTGGGTTAGGCGGTTCTTATATTGATGGATATACTGGTTTCAGTCAAATTTATTTCCATTCTGACGAATACCTTGCGAGCACATTGGGTGGCGGACAGTATTGGACTTCTTCTGTATTTATCCATGAATTTTTGCATTCCATGGAGAATTATTCAGCACTTTTCGGGTATTCTGCCGCAGTCCTTCATGATGGCGCCAAATATGGCTATCAGGAGCACCCAGGGGATTGGAAAGAATTTTATACCGATTTTCTCAATCAACAAATTGCATACCAAGGAGAAAAAATCGGCGTTGATCCTCAGATATGGAAAATAAGGCCGCGTGATTTTAAACTGCGCCCAGCAAAATAGCAATGAACAAAAAACAGCACTGACGGTTAGAAGCCGTCAGTGCTGTTCCAATTTTCTGTGCCCCATGGTTTTGTTTTCAGGATGCTATATTTCAGTTTCCACCTGCCCCAATAGCCACCTGACATCAACCTCCAGGATTTCAGAAAGCGCTTTTAGTTCTGTATCAAAGACTGGACGTTTTTGCCCCTCCAGCAAGGACAGGGCAGGCAAACTGATATCAATCCCCGCAACTTGCAGCTTTGCCAAAAGATCTTTTTGCAATATCCCTTTTTGCTTACGGATTTGTGTTACCCTGGCGCCCACAATATTCCGGTTCCCTAATGCTAATTTCCTTGTATTCACGATTATCACCTGCATGACTTTTTTACAGTATAATCAATTTTAGAATTTCGAATTTTAGCAAAACCAAATATGATGCACAAAGTAACGATTTATAATGGTAAAATCGGCTTGATGGCATTCACCACAAATATTGTAATTTTAATGGACGCTCCTGCGAATGACATTGCCCAAATAATACCAGACCGGATATGCTGGAAGCGAAAATAGTTTGTGATGCCAGAATTAGAACTTCCGGCTGAATATGTGGCATTTATATGTATCATATGCGCTGGAAAACCATCCTATACAGATTTTACCCCGTTCAATAGAAAACATTTTCACTGACGATAAACATCGTATTCAAATGTCTGAAAAAATTATTTTTCCGTTCGACATCATTCGACATACAAAGGTCGAAATATGTGGTATACTGCAATTGTCCTAAGGTTTAGCCGCCACAGGACATTTCCTTAAAAAGCCCTGTCCTCCGCCAAGAGGGACAGGGTTCTTTTTTATGAATCGAAAAGCGATATGTATCGCACCATTGCAAAAATATTTCTGACTTTAAAAAGGTTTTTGTTCTCTTGCAGGCAAAGGGGCACTGATGCGTGCTCTTGTAACTTCTATCAAAAAGCCGTGAAATCTTTGATCTCACGGCTTTTTCACGTTTTCATAAACGTGCAGTATATTTCTTATCTCAGGGATTTCCCCAATCAGTAAGCCTCCGCAGGGCAGCGGCTCCCCTTTGTATGTTTATATAAACTGTATAAAAGGACAAAACCTCTGAAATTCCGGAATAAAATCCGAGATTTCGGAGGTTTTTTTTAGCATTTTTTATCGTTTCTATGGATTCACTGTTTTTTTGTTTTTGTCCTGTATGAAAAACCCGAAGTAATTGCCTTTGTTGGGCAGACTGATTTGCATTTCCCACAGCGGATACATTCTGGACTGTTAATATCTTTTGTGATTTCTACAGCCATTGGGCAGCAATGTTCACATTTTTTACAGCCAATGCACTGATTTTCATCCAAGTGCATTTGAAAAAAGCTGAATCGGTTAAATAAAGCATAAAATGCGCCCAAAGGGCAAAGATATTTGCAAAATGGACGGTAAATCACCATAGAAGCAACCACGATAACAACCAGTACAAATGCTTTCCAGCAGAACAGCGCATCAATCAGCTCGCGCAGGGCAGGGTTTGTAACCATCAATGGGATACTGCCGCCCAGTGTGCCCGCAGGGCAAATAGATTCACAAAAATAGGGTGGTGTTATCCCCGTTTTGGTGACGGCAAAAGCAGGCAAACCAATCACCAGTACCAATAAGACGATATATTTCAAATATCGAGCGGGCTTATCAATCTTTTGGGGGATTTTCTTTTTGGGGACTGGTATTTTATACAGCAAATCCTGTACCAACCCAAAAGGGCATAACAAACCACAGATTACACGTCCTAAGGCAATGCCAAACAGCATCAGCAGCCCCAGAACATAAAATGGGAAGTGATGCTTTATTCCGCCCACAGCAGCTTGCAGCGCCCCGATTGGGCAAGCGCCAAGTGCCCCAGGGCAGGAATAACAGTTGAGCACAGGGACACAAACTGCTTTTGTACCACCGGTAAAGATTTTCCCTTTTTGAAA
>CAXHNU010000130.1:0-7100 GCA_964017555.1 uncultured Butyricicoccus sp.
GGCGGCACAATCACAGCGGATTGTGCGGATGATGCCATTCATACAAATGGCATTGCGGAAATCACAGGCGGCACCATGGATTTATCCTCTGGTGATGACGGCATACACGCCGATGACGCGCTTTTCATTTCCGGCGGCAGTATTACCATACCCAAAAGCTATGAAGGGTTAGAAGGGCATACAGTGACCATTACCGGCGGTCAAATGAATGTAACAGCCAGTGATGATGGCATTAACGCGGCAGGCGGTTCAGATGGCACGGATAGCTGGCAGGATATGTTTACTGCGGACGAAAACGCGTTTATCCGTATCACAGGCGGTACGGTTACTGTTTCTGCCAGTGGTGACGGCATTGACTCTAATGGCAATTTGTATGTTGATGGCGGTACCGTTTATGTCAGCGGTCCAACAGACAATGGAAATGGCGCGTTGGATTACGAAGGGGAAGCGGTTATCACAGGCGGCATTGTCATTGCGGCGGGCAGCCGCGGCATGGCAATGGGGTTCAGTGAAAATTCTACACAGTATTCTTTCCTGACCAGTTTGCCCCAAACAGCAGAAGGGAATACCGTGCTTACTGTAACTGACAGCAGCGGCAAAACCCTTGCCACATTTACACCACCAAAAGCATACCAGTCGGTTTGTGTCAGCCTGCCAACCTTGCAAAAGGGCGGTACTTATACTATCAAAGCAGGTTCACAGCAAACCACAGTCACACTCGATTCCATAGCGGTCAATGAAGGCGGCGGATTTTCTCCAGGGCACCATGGCGGCGGGAATAGACCGCGATAAAACAAAAAAACCGGAGCTGATAAACAGGTTTCAGCTCCGGTTTTCTGATTTTATTCGCCCATCACTTGGAACACAACATCCCGCACACGGTTGCGGGTATCGCATTCGATCAGGGTAAGGTTTTGCCAAGGGCCAATGGTGAGTTTGCCCTCGACAAAAGGGATTGTAATAAATGGGGATAATAAAGCGGCTTTGATATGGGATGAACCGTTATCATCGTGCCAAGTATCATGGTGGTGGTAATGGATCACCCGTCCGGTTTCATCGGTATAGGGAGAAAAGATATCCATCGCGGCTTTCAGGTCATGATGCACCATGCCAGGTTCAAACTCCAAGGTCGTCAGCCCGGCAACGCCGCCGGTCGTAAACCCGGTGATAATGCCTGAAGCCATGCCGGTTTCTTTGCAGGCAGCGGAAACCATTGCCTGAAAATCTGCTGTGATATCAATCATGCCCATATGGGCTTTGGTATGATAAGTTTTTGTCCCAGTATAAACTGCCATATATGAAATTCAACTCCTGATTTTTGATAAGTTATGCCGCGGGCTGTTGTGCACAGGTTCAGTGGTTTCTGCTGGTGGCTGCGCGGCAGCATCTTCTGTAGGGCTGCCGCTTGTGATATCAGTGATAGCATTGGCATCCGCCTGCCCATGTAACGAGAAGAAGCTATGCACAGTACCTGCCGAATCAACCGTATGGTTAATGGTCAAGTCCTGATAAATCTGTAGGATATCCGAGGATTCCAGCATCTGTGAGGGGTCATAATAATTGCCCTCAGCATCATAAATGCCTTGTGCGCAGACAACAGGGAGGACTTGACTTTGTGCCAGCAAATGAGTTTGATAATTGCTCATCGGCATTCCCAAGGTATCCAGCATATGCGAAGCCAGATAATTGATACTGGTGCGCACATCGGTTTGCTGTTCAATATCATAATTCGCCCAAATAAAGAATGGCACCATATATTTTTTCATCCGTTCGGTTGGGTCAGAAGACAGGGCGGGGTTTACCCAATCATAAAATTCCTGATCCAGCTTAGGCTGATGGTCGCCAAAGAACACAATAACAGTCGGTTCTTGATAATTTGCGAAATATGTAATGAGTTCTTCCAATGCGCGGTCACTTTCATGCTGTTCAGACAGGAATAATTCTGTTTTCGGGAATTCGCCCTCATGTCCAGTGATAGAAACTGTTTGTTCATATCCATTGCCATCGCCTTCATAACCGCTGTGGTTCTGCATGGTAATATCAAACAGGAATAATTTTTCGCCGTCCTCTTTTTGCTCAAAACGCTGTTTAATCAAATCAAAATTATAAGCATCCGAAGGGTAAAGCCGGTAGTAATCCACATCCTTCATATCTTCGAGGAACATGGTTTCATCAAAGCCCATTTTGGAATAAACGGCTGGACGGTTCCAGCCAGCCCGCAAATAGGGGTGCATGGCAGAAGCGGTATAGCCTTGGTCTTTGAGGACGGATACCAAAGAATCATACGCATTTACTTTATCAAAATAATGCAGGTAAACCATGCTGTCCGGGATGAATAATACAGAGTCGCCGGAAAGGAACTCAAATTCTGAATTTGCGGTTTTGGAACCGAAAATAGAAGCATAAGCAAAGCCAGTAACAGCATTTTCATTTTCTTTCAGCGAGTCCATAAATGGGGTGACAGGGATATTGGTTTCAAAATCGCCAAGCACCCGCAAATCGCCATAAGATTCGCTCATAATCGCGATAATATTGGGCTGTACGCCGCCTTCTGTATCCTGCTGTTTTTCAGCAAGCATCGCAGCCGACTCGGTCGCGAAGGTTTCCACAGCTTGTGCCGAATAATATTCCGGGATTTCCATGCCGCTTTTCTGACAAAGGGTTGCCAGCATATCCGCGAAATATAAATCATAATTAAAAGCATTGGAGTTATCTTTATAATATTCGCCATAGCCGGTGAAAGGCAGGCAGGCAAACAGCATCACCGATGCAAAAGCCATGCTTTGCTTGAAATGCACTTTGCGTCCGCGGGCATACTCATCGCCGCCCATATGATAGAGCGCGGCAGCCCACAGCAGGACGAGCAGTCCCAGCAGGATAATATACCGGTCTGGGGTATAGTCATAGTTGCCCGCCACGCCGATTGCAGTGGTGATAGAAGCGATATCTTCAATACCAATCGCGGTGCCGCGGAACAGCCATACATAATGGTTGAGAATGCCCAACACGCCAAAGAAACTGCAGCCAATAGCGATTGCCCGCCGCAGGGAATCTGTCCCGATATATAACAGCATAAAAATAGCGGTATGGAACAGGACATTCAGCAGTCCGATAAATTTCATACGGGCATAGAACGCGCCAGAGGACATCAGCGACAGATAGAAATGAGTTAAAAAGCCGCAAAAGAACAGTGAAGTCATCCAGCGCAAATGGCGTATGCCTTTTGCGCTTTCTGCCGGGATCATCCGGCTGATCACCAGTGCGGCGCAGAAAATTGCAAAGGGGAAAAATGTCTGCGAGCTGATAATGCGTTCAACCGAAAGGTAATTGAGTAAAACAGCGGTATAAAGCAGCGCGGCAAATAGCAGCCGGTACTTTTTCCATAAGCTCTTTTCCATAATTCATTCCCTGGGGGGAAGCCACAGCATTCCCCGCCTTCCTTATCTCAGTTTTTTCGTATCCCGTTATACCACAAAAGCGGGGGAAACTCAACTGTTTTCCGCCCGCTTTTATCGTTCTGTTATAATTTTTGTGCAAAAACACAAATTTACAAATTCATTCAGCCCCGAAAGTTATCATAAACACATTAAATATTGACCATATAATGTCTGCCCAAGCCTGCCAGCCAGCCGGTGCAGCTCCTCCACATCGATATAACCGCGCAGGAAAGCGATTTCTTCCAGGCAAGCGATATACCGCCCAGTATGATCCTGCACCTGCTTGACAGCTTGCCCAGCATATAGCAGGTTATCCGCTGTGCCAGCGTCAAGCCAAGTGAAATCCCGGTCAAGCCGGATCACGCGCAGTTTATCCCGCCGCAGGTATTCCAGGTTGACATCGGTGATTTCCAGTTCACCGCGGGCAGAAGGTTTCAGCGAACGGGCAATCTCAATCACCTGATTGTCATAGAAATAAACCCCAGGGATAATATATTGCGATTTGGGGAAGCGCGGTTTTTCCTCAATGGAAAGCGCGTTGCCATCGTCGTCGAACTCCACCACACCAAAGGCGCGTGGGTCTTCCACATAATAGCCAAATACCGTAGCGCCGCCATCCGCTTCGCGCACAGCGCGTTTCAGCACACGGTCAAGGTCAAGGCTGTGGAAGATATTATCGCCCAGCACAAGGCATACAGAATCCTTGCCGATGAAATGTTCACCGACAAGGAACGCATCGGCAATGCCGCGTGGGACATCCTGTACGACATAAGAAATATTGATGCCCCATTGTGCGCCATTGCCAAGCAGCCGGTAAAAGGGGCCCTCCTCTCCGGGCGGGATAATAATAAGGATATCCCGGATATCCGCTTGCATCAGCACCGCAAGGGGATAATAAATCATTGGCTTGTCATAAACTGGCAAAAACGGTTTACAAACAGGCCGGGTCATAGGATAAAGGCGGGAGCCTTTACCCGCGGCAAGAATAATGCCTTTCATAAAAATATCGCTCTCCTGTATATTTGGGCACACTGCCCATAATTTGTTCCAGCCATCCACTTGGGAACCTGGTTCACCAAGCTAACATGGATATTATTATAGCATGATTTTCCATGCGCGTACAGGCACAAATTCATTGTGATAACTACAAAAAATATGCCGCGTTTCCCGTCAGAATATACAAAAATCCTGGATAACCATACACCTGCCGGGGAAAATAGAAATAGTATTTCTTTTTTCATAAGGGACAGGCAAAGCCTCCCGAAAATCGGGAGGCTGCCTGAAAGATGAGTAAAGGAAAGATATATAAACCACGTCCAGCAAAATATTGCCGGGTGCAGGTGGTTCCATCAGCAGGGGGTAGGTCAATCCTGCAAAGCGTCATACCCGGTTTCGCCGGTGCGCACTTTGACAACATCCACAACATCATAGATGAAGATTTTGCCATCCCCGATATGCCCGGTATACAGCGCCTTCTTTGCGGCTTCTACAACTGTTTCTACCGGCACGGCTGTGACAATAACTTCCGCCTTGATTTTTGGCAGCAGCGTTGCTTCAACCTTCGCGCCGCGGTAATATTCTGCCGCGCCTTTTTGCTGACCAAACCCAGCGACATTGGTGACGGTCATACCAGTAACGCCGATTTCCTCCATTGCCTCTTTGAGCGCTTCAATGCGGGACTGTTTGCCGACAATGGAAACTTTATGGATACCGGAGCTGCTGCCCTCGGTGGAAATACGGCTGACCGGGATTGCTTGGTTCAGCGGCACAGGCACAGCTTCTTTTGCGGCGGCTTCGCCAGCTTTGGTGCCCAGCACCTGTGGGATGGACATAAAGTCAGCATAAGCAGAAGCAAGACCATGTTCTGGCTTATCCAGCCCCATCAGTTCTTCTTCACGGGAAACACGCAAACCCATCGTATGTTTGATAATCAGGAAAACAATCGTCATTGCAACAGCAACCCATGCGATAACAGCGGCAACGCCAAGCACCTGGATGCCAAGAAAATGGAATCCGCCGCCATACAGCGCGCCAATCGGGTCGACTTCCGCGCCGTTATAATAAGCGAATAAACCGGTCAGGATGGTGCCGAGCGCGCCATTGATGCAGTGTACGCCGACCGCGCCAACCGGGTCGTCAACCTTCAGTTTTTGGTCGACAAATTCAATGCCAAATACAACGGCAAACCCAGCGCAAATGCCGATAATTGCCGCGCCTGTTGGGGTAACGACATCGCAGCCAGCGGTAATGGCAACCAGCCCAGCAAGAGAACCGTTCAGCGTCATTGAAACATCGGGCTTCTTATAACGAATCCAAGTGATTGCCATAACCGTAACGGTAGCGACAGCAGCGGCAAGGTTTGTGGTGACAAAAACGCGGGAAGCGACTTCCGCGCCGTCGCCGGACAGCGCAACGGTAGAACCGCCATTGAACCCAAACCAGCAGAACCACAGGATAAAGCAACCAAGGGCGCCAAGGGTCAGTGAATGCCCTGGGATCGCGCGTGCCTTGCCGTCCTTGGTATATTTGCCGATACGCGGACCAAGGATAGCGGCGCCAACCAGCGCGGCAACGCCGCCAACCATATGCACAGCCGCGGAACCGGCAAAATCATGAAAGCCCATTTGTGCCAGCCAGCCGCCGCCCCAGATCCAGTGTCCGGAAACCGGGTAAATTACGGCGGAAATCACCATAGAATAAACACAGTACGCAGAAAATTTAGTACGTTCCGCCATAGAACCGGAAACAATGGTTGCAGCCGTTGCACAGAATACGGTTTGGAAAATCAGTGTTGTCCAGTCATGCCCAGCGCCAACCGCGCCATCGGTAAAGAAATCAAACCCGCCAAAGAATGGGCTGGCTGTGCCGAACATAATGCCAAACCCAAGAATCCAGAAAATTGGCGTGCCAAGGGAAAAGTCCATCAGGTTTTTCATGATGATATTGCCGGCGTTTTTGGCGCGGGTGAAGCCGGTTTCCACCATGGCAAAGCCTGCCTGCATGAAAAATACAAGCGCTGCGCCGACAAGCGTCCAGCCGGCGTCCACACACGCCGCAAGATTGTTGATATCCATTGGAATAAACCCCTTTCATAAGTGAAGAAAAGGCGTGTATCCTTTTGTGCCTTTTGGGAGGGGAAAAGGATACACGCCATTGTGTAAGGAAAATAATAAAGAATTTGGGAACGCGGTGTTATACGTAGAAAAGCAGGTCGCCGTATGTTGGGAACGGCCAGTATTTTTTGCCGACCATCATTTCAAGTTCGTCAGCAATCGCACGGGCGTCATCCATTGCGGCAATCACGCTGTCATGGTAATAATGTGCCGCTGCTTCAGTGTCCGCCGGGACATTTGCCAGCACAGTTTCCAGTGCGGCTTTTTTGTCTGCCAGCGCGGCAGCTTTGTCGGTCAATGTCTGCACCATAGCGGTTTCCGCAGGTGCATTGACACCGATGGACTTTTTCACAGCAACATTTTCTGCCAGCTTGCCCGAATATTCAAGCACAGCAGGCAAAATGAGTTTGCCTAGCATATCAATGGCGGTCAGCGCTTCGATATGGATGGTTTTAGAGTATTCCTCCAGCCCGATTTCCTGGCGGGAACGCATTTCCACTTCGGTATAAACGCCATGGTTTTGGAACAGGCGGATATTTTTCTTGTCGGT
>CAXHNU010000130.1:7200-8333 GCA_964017555.1 uncultured Butyricicoccus sp.
ATTTCCTGGCGGGAACGCATTTCCACTTCGGTATAAACGCCATGGTTTTGGAACAGGCGGATATTTTTCTTGTCGGTATAATGCGGCAGGGCATCCGGAGTGGAATGCAGGTTAAGCAAACCGCGCCGTTCGGCTTCTGCGGGCCATTCTTCGCCATAGCCGTTGCCGTTGAAAATAATACGCTGATGGGCAGTGACTTCACGCTGTACCAGTGCGGCAAGTGCTTTATCAAAATCCGCAGCGGCTTCCAGTTCCTCAGCAAACTGCCGGAGTTCTTCGGCAACCGCAGTATTCAGCATAACATTTGGACAGGCAATATTAAAAGTAGAACCCAGCATACGGAATTCAAACTTATTGCCGGTAAACGCAAAGGGAGAAGTACGGTTGCGGTCAGTGCTGTCCTTGGGGATATCCGGCAGGACAGAAGCGCCGACATTCATCATCGTGCGGGTGACATCGGTATAATCCGTGCCCGAAATGATGGATTCCAAAATGGCTTCCAGCTCATCGCCGACAAACATAGAAACAATCGCTGGCGGCGCTTCATTCGCGCCCAAACGGTGGTCATTGCCCGCGTTCGCAACCGAAATGCGCAATAAATCCTGATATTCATCCACCGCTTTGATGACAGCGGTCAGGAACAGCAAAAACTGTGCGTTGGAAGAAGGGCTTTTGCCCGGTTCCAGCAGGTTTTCGCCGGTATCGGTCGAAATAGACCAGTTGTTATGTTTGCCCGAACCATTCACGCCTTCAAACGGTTTTTCATGCAGCAGGCAGACAAAACCATGACGGTCAGCAACCTTTTTCATCACTTCCATCGCAAGCTGGTTATGGTCGGTTGCGATGTTGGTGGTGGAGAAAATCGGTGCCATTTCATGCTGGCAAGGTGCAACTTCATTATGTTCAGTTTTGGAACAAATGCCAAGTTTCCAAAGTTCCTCGTCAAGATCTTCCATGAAACGCTTGACGCGCGGACGGATGGAACCAAAATAATGATCTTCCATTTCCTGGCCTTTTGGCGCCATTGCGCCAAACAGGGTGCGCCCGGTTAAGATCAGGTCAGGGCGTTTGGCATAATCTTTTTTATCAATCAGGAAATATTCCTGTTCGGGGCCAACCGTTGTGGTGACACG
>CAXHNU010000131.1:0-8195 GCA_964017555.1 uncultured Butyricicoccus sp.
AAGTTCCACCGGAATAGTAATGGTGGTTTTAGCCATATTGTTTTACCGTCCTTTCTGTGCCTGTGTTGTTGCAGTTTTGTTGCTTGCCGGGCAGCAGATATCTGATTTCGGAAAATAAAACGAAATCTGCTCTTCGGGCAATTCAAACAGTTCGCACAAACGATACACATCAAACATATCCCAGGGGGCGACACCACGCATCCGCATGGAAACATAGGTTGCGCCCCTGCCGAGGCAGCGTGCCAGGTATTTTTGGTCAATGCCTTCGGCATACATCAGCTTGCGCAGTTCTTTGAATGGTCTTGCCATAGTTTCAGTTCCTTTCTATGTCCGTATTTCGCGATTTCGGCGTTCTGTACTGTCCCAAAGAGGTTGTATCACTAGCAAATTTCAAAATATGTATATTCGCTCAAGTTCTACTAAAATAGCAATGATAGTTTTATCTTGTCCAAATTATCTGCCTCTTTTTCCGTTAAAATGGACGGGCTTCGTGTATCTTGCTATTCTCCTTTAAATCCGCTATAATACAAGTTGAAAGGAGTGGCTATATGAGTTTGAAACAGTTCAAATTAGCTGAATTTTCTGAAATCGGATCTTCACACAATGGTAAATTCCCCAGACTTATGCTATGCCCGTATTGTAAGACATTCGTTAGTGGTGGTTATACAGATAAACACTTCATCCCCATAAACAACGCAACAACCTTTTTTACACTTGCCCAAAAGTGTGCATTTTGTGATGGGATATTTGTTGCTACATATGTCGTCAAAAATAAAGCTACAACCTTTTTATCGTCTTTTCCGGTTATCAAAGATGAATGTTATGTCGATCATATCTTGGCTAGTTGCTCTCCGCGCTTTGCTGATTTGTATAAACAAGCAAATACGTGCTATACCAATAAGCAATTTGATTTAGCTGCTATGGGATTTCGTTCTGCATTAGAATGCCTTGTAAAGGATTTCGCTATTGGATTCTTAAATATTTCCAAAGATGAAGTGATTAAAAAAAGCCTATTCGACGCAATTGCCGAATACTTAAAAGATGCCGAATTGGTTAAATCCGCCGATGTAGTGCGTATGCTGGGGAATGATTATACACATTATCAGCGAAAATACACTGATCACGATATCGAAACCCTTAAAGATTATATGGATATATTATGCGCCTTATTAAAATACAAAATTAAGGCTCTGAATCCTCCGGTGCAGTCATCGAGGTAGAGTTTGCCAACAGTTTTCCATCAAAAGACCAATATTGGCGCACTTCCTTAACAGGGTCTTCAAATGTTCCTCTTCCAATAATTGATGATGTTTCGATTACTTGAATTACCTTTGCACTGTCCGTTCCTCTGGGTCGGACAGTGTTGTTTTTTTCTTCCAAGGTGGCTTTGTTCATATCGTTTTACCTCCCCATCACATGGCAAACAATTCATTTGGCTCGACATTTAAAGCCTCAGAAATTGCTACAATATCGCGATCAGTCACAATTTTGGGTATTCCAACTTCGTGGTGGATAGGGCGTTTCAGGACGCCCTTTCACACCGCTTTTCCTTTGCCGCTTTTTCGTCCAGATGCAACTCCTTTCCCGCTTGCATTCCCGTAATAAAGACAAGAACTTTCAGCGCATCTTGTTTTGACAACCCGAGCGATTTTTTGAATTGCGACTGCTTGTAATACCTGCTCACTCATATTCTCACCTCCAATCTCTTTTCTTTGTTGAGCAAAGAATAACATAACTTAATTAAGTTGTCAAGATATTTTCTCTTGACTGAACAAAGTTTTTTTGCTATACTCTCCCCATAAGAAAGGGGGGAGGCCTACAGTGGAACTCAAAGAACGTATCTCTGCAATCATCAAAGAAAATCACCTAAAGCAAAAGGAATTAGCCGCTTTAATGGGCGTTACGGAAAGTTATGTGTCCACATTGTTATCTGGACGAAATCGGAATATATCGGTATCTGTAGCCAATTTGATAGAAGAAAAACTCGGCTATAATGCACAGTGGCTTTTATCTGGTGATGAACCCAAATATAAGCAATTAAGCAAAAATCCGAACCTTTCAGATATTCACAGGCAAGTCATTTTACAGTTGGAGAAAATGCCTGAAAGTGAGATTAGAGCTGTCCTTGCTTTCATCAATTCACTTGATGATATAGAAAAGTCATTCTCTGCTGATAATAAACCGGGGGAATAACCCCCCGGTTTGGAAGCGGTAAAAGAGGATTAATTTAGGGGCTATCCACCACAAAATTGGAAGAACCAGATTATTAAACGTTTTCTCGTTATATCCTGCTAATGCAGCTATCGCTTTTTGCTTGTAACCGCGCTCCGTTATGATGCGCTTTGCATTCTGCGCTACAATGGATTTTCCCATACAAGCACCTCCTTGTTCAAGTTTCTTTAGGATATCTGTATTTTACATCAAGATTCTTTATTAGTCAAGATTTTTCTCTAAAGATTCTTGATGTTTTTTCTTGACGTATAAAAGAAAACGTGTTTTAATGTACATATAGCGAGGTGTTGTCTGTGGGAATTGGAAAAAGATTAAGAGAAGCCCGCGAAAAAGCGGGGATTACACAGGAAGAACTAGGGAAAAGAATCGGTGTTACCGGTTCGGCAATTACAAACTACGAAAAAGAAACTAGCCATCCCAAAGAACCTGTAATGTATGCACTAATGGATGCGTTAGGCATAGAACCAAATTTTTTATTTCAGGATTGCGTATCTTCGTTAAAAAGCAAAGATTCATCACAAAATTTTTCGTTAGACGAGTTATCTTATATAAAAAAATACCGCACTCTTGATGGATACGGCAAAGAAGCTGTAAACGGGATTTTGGATATAGAGTTTAAACGTTGTTCCGCAATGCACAGCAAATTACAGGAAGTATCCTTATTGGAGTTTCCTGCAAAGACGCTCCCATTTCGCTATTCTATGCAATCTGCCAGCGCAGGAACGGGCACATATTTAGGTCCTGAAGCATTTGAAACCATGCTGGTCAAAGAAACCCCGCTTACCCGTCGTGTTTCTTTTGGTATTCCTGTTAATGGGGACAGCATGGAACCGCAATTTCATGATGGAGATATGCTCCTTATAGAGCGCACAAAAGAAATCCGCATAGGCGAGATTGGTGTTTTTACACTGAATGGAGAAGGATACGTAAAAGAATTAGGCGATAAAGAACTACTGTCTTTGAATCCAGAATATCAACCCATTAAAATAACCGGGGATATATCTTGCAACGGACGAGTTATCGGTGTACTTGATCCAACGCTGATTATATCGCAGTAAAAAAATCCCGCTCAACGGTGCAAACGCTGAACGGGATTTATAAGAAATATAGAGGTTATAAGATAGCAACTCTTAATACCACGCATAATGCTGGTGTCCAATTTGGACACCAGTGAAGAAAGGACTAATTCCATGAATACCAATCTAGCATACCAAGACCCAGTCTGGGAGGAACTGATTGACGGAAAGATCGTAGCAATGTCGCCACGTCCGGCAGTCAATCACACCCGCGCTTCAGGCAATATCTATCGTGCTTTTGCGAATTATTTATACAACAAGCCTTGTGAACCTTTTGGCGATGGCGTTGATCTCTACTTGTCCGAGAAAGACCACTTCATCCCTGATGTAATGATTGTCTGCGACCCTGACAAAATCACGCATGATGGTGTTCACGGCGCCCCTGATCTGGTGGTGGAGGTATTGTCGCCCAGCACAGCGAAAAACGATAAGGGCTACAAAAAGGAAGCCTATGCGGCTGCTGGTGTGAAAGAATACTGGATTGTAGACCCTGCAAATAAATTCATTGAGCAATATTTTCTCCAGGACGGACATTTTGTCCTGAATGACGTTTACAGTATTCGCCCGGATTATGAACTTACCAAAATGACAGAAGAAGAACGCGCCGCACTGGTTACGGAGTTCAAGTGCAGCCTATACGATGACCTGCTGATTTCACTGGAAGATGTTTTCCGGCGCGTGAAATAAGATAATAAAAAATCCCGCTCAGCGGTGCGAACACTAAGAGCCTATCCCGAAATTAACGATGAACACAAATGAGCTTACGCCAGACAATCACCGCGCAGGCAAACTGAAGCAGAGCCATGTAATTGGCAGCTTTCTTTTCATAGCGAACCAGAAGTTTACGAAACCGGTTGAAAAAAGAGTGTGTAACCTCAACCACCCAGCGGCGTGCGCGAAAATCAGGGTTGTGTTCCAATGCTTTCTTCTCCTCACCACGGGGTCGAATATGTGGAATATAATTGCGCTGTTCAACTGCTTCTCTGCTGCCAGTATAACCTGCGTCTAAACACAGATTCTGCGGATGCTCCTCATCCAAATCCGGACGCTGCATAACAATATGATCCAGGGTTTCTTCCAGCAATTTGATATCATGCGTATTGGCTCCAGAAATCACAATTGCCAGCGGGAGTCCCTTTTCATCCACCAGAAGACTGCGTTTTGTCCCCATTTTTTCCTCGGTCCGTTGGATTCTTTCCAACGGACTCCAAAGCCAGAGGCGCTTTTACCACACAGCCGTCCAGGCTTTGCCACTCCCAACCGATTCCTTCCAGTTCATCGTACTGCTCCAAACCTTTCCTCCAAATCTTTTCAAAGAAACCGGCTGCCCGCCATTCCTGAAACCTTCTATGTACTGTACTTCCGCTTCCATATTCACGAGGCAGGGCTTTCCATTGGCACCCAGTTCGCAGTACATAGAATATGATGTTGTCAATATCAGTTGACATATTAAAGTCAAAAATCTGCAAGATCTAAGCGACAGCATTTAAAGCAGCATAGTAGAGTTGACGCTTGACAAGAGGAGGGAGCCCATCGTTGGCAGAGCAAATTCGGCGGCGATTCCAGTAGATCATGAAGTATCTCCAGATAAGGGATTTTAGCGTCCCCATTGGCATGGTTTCTGGATCGAGCCGATCATAAAATAACTCACACTTCATCCTAGCCCACATACTCTCACAGCGGGCATTGTCATGACAGCGGCCACTGATGTTGTCAATATCAGTTGACATATTAAAGTCAAAAATCTGCAAGATCTAAGCGACAGCATTTAAAGCAGCATAGTAGAGTTGACGCTTGACAAGAGGAGGGAGCCCATCGTTGGCAGAGCAAATTCGGCGGCGATTCCAGTAGATCATGAAGTATCTCCAGATAAGGGATTTTAGCGTCCCCATTGGCATGGTTTCTGGATCGAGCCGATCATAAAATAACTCACACTTCATCCTAGCCCACATACTCTCACAGCGGGCATTGTCATGACAGCGGCCACTGATGTTGTCAATATCAGTTGACATATTAAAGTCAAAAATCTGCAAGATCTAAGCGACAGCATTTAAAGCAGCATAGTAGAGTTGACGCTTGACAAGAGGAGGGAGCCCATCGTTGGCAGAGCAAATTCGGCGGCGATTCCAGTAGATCATGAAGTATCTCCAGATAAGGGATTTTAGCGTCCCCATTGGCATGGTTTCTGGATCGAGCCGATCATAAAATAACTCACACTTCATCCTAGCCCACATACTCTCACAACGGGCATTGTCATGACAGCGGCCACTGTCGCTGTTCATACTCTGTTGGATCTTGTATTTTCCCACAACTTCCCGGTAAGCGCTGCTGGTATACTGGGATCCCCGGTCAGAATGAACGATAGCTCCCCGCAGAGTTGGATGAGCAGTTACTGCACTTTTTAGTGTGCGTACACACAATCCTGCCTGCATATTGTTATCCATAACAAGACCAAGAACCTCGGAATTAAAACAATCGAAGATTGCTGAAACGTATAACTTTCCATCTTTTGTTTTAATTTCGGTAAGATCAGTCACGCATTTTTCCAGTGGTTTCTCTGCATAAAAGTTTTGTTTCAGCAGGTTATCTGACTTTCTAGCCTCACGATTTGCCTTTGTGATACCGTTTGGTTTACGCTTTGGATGGTGGACTAAACCGATCTTCCGCATGATGCGGTAGACTGTACTCTCACTGGGGATTTTCATATCTTCAGGTTTTTTCAGCAGTATTGCTTGGTACATTCGCTTTCGACCATAAGTGTCATTGTAAACATCTTCTTTGACGATCGCGCGCATAGCATTCGCTAAACCTTGGTACTTCCAAGGACGGTTTTTCCGAGATAAATACTGATAATACCCTTGTCGGCTTACTTTTAGTACACGACAGTACAAAGAAAGTTTCCCTTTTCCGCCGCCGGACATTTTTTCTGAGAGAAATTTCATCCTCTGATCTTTACTCATTTCCGACGGCTGGCGGCGAAAAAAGCGCTGGCCTCCGCCAAAAATTCATTTTCTTCTTTTAGCCGCCGATTTTCACGCTCCAACGTTTTCATCTGCCTGCGCATCACTGCCAATTCTTCTGCCAGACTCATCGCCGAATTGGGTGTGTAACTGCCAGCTCCCATATCCAGCCGCCCTTCCCGTGCTGCTTTCATCCACCCATAGAGTGTGTTCTCTGGAACCCCCAATTCTCTTGCTGCTTTTCTTTCGCCAATCTCTTTGGCCAGTTTTACGGCCTCCACCTTGTATTCCTTTTCATATTTCTGTTGCTGTTTTCCCATTTCTTATGCACCTTCCTTTTTACTCTATTTTATCACTTTCTTTTTGTGTTGAAGGTGTCAACTTTATTTATACAACATCATTTTCATCTGCTTGCGCATCACTGCCAATTCCTCTGCCAGACTCATGGCTGAATTGGGTGTGTGACTGCCAGCTCCCATATCCAGCCGCCCTTCCCGCGCTGCTTTCATCCACCCATAAAGCGTGTTCTCTGGAACCCCTAATTCTCTTGCTGCTTTTCTTACGCCAATCTCTTTAGCCAGTTTTACAGCCTCCACCTTGTATTCCTTTTCATATTTCCGTTGCTGTTTTCCCATTTCTCATGCACCTTCCTTTTTACTCTATTTTATCACTTTCTTTTTGTGTTGAAGGTGTCAACTTTATTTATACAACATCATTTTCATCTGCTTGCGCATCACTGCCAATTCCTCTGCCAGACTCATGGCTGAATTGGGTGTGTGACTGCCAGCTCCCATATCCAGCCGCCCTTCCCGCGCTGCTTTCATCCACCCATAAAGCGTGTTCTCTGGAACCCCTAATTCTCTTGCTGCTTTTCTTACGCCAATCTCTTTAGCCAGTTTTACAGCCTCCACCTTGTATTCCTTTTCATATTTCCGTTGCTGTTTTCCCATTTCTCATGCACCTTCCTTTTTACTCTATTTTATCACTTTCTTTTTGTGTTGAAGGTGTCAACTTTATTTATACAACATCATTTTCATCTGCTTGCGCATCACTGCCAATTCCTCTGCCAGACTCATGGCTGAATTGGGTGTGTGACTGCCAGCTCCCATATCCAGCCGCCCTTCCCGCGCTGCTTTCATCCACCCATAAAGCGTGTTCTCTGGAACCCCTAATTCTCTTGCTGCTTTTCTTACGCCAATCTCTTTAGCCAGTTTTACAGCCTCCACCTTGTATTCCTTTTCATATTTCCGTTGCTGTTTTCCCATTTCTCATGCACCTTCCTTTTTACTCTATTTTATCACTTTCTTTTTGTGTTGAAGGTGTCAACTTTATTTATACAACATCATTTTCATCTGCTTGCGCATCACTGCCAATTCCTCTGCCAGACTCATGGCTGAATTGGGTGTGTGACTGCCAGCTCCCATATCCAGCCGCCCTTCCCGCGCTGCTTTCATCCACCCATAAAGCGTGTTCTCTGGAACCCCTAATTCTCTTGCTGCTTTTCTTACGCCAATCTCTTTAGCCAGTTTTACAGCCTCCACCTTGTATTCCTTTTCATATTTCCGTTGCTGTTTTCCCATTTCTCATGCACCTTCCTTTTTACTCTATTTTATCACTTTCTTTTTGTGTTGAAGGTGTCAACTTTATTTATACAACATCACAGGCTGTTTTGTGTTATAATAAAGACAGCTTCAATTCAAGAGGTGATAGACAATATGAGGAAAGGCACAATTATCCGCAAAATACAAGAAGCTGCCGTGGAATTGGGCAGAGTGCCGAGGAAAAAGGAATTTCCTGATGCAGCACAAGCAGTGGAAGCGTTTGGATCATGGAATGAGGCATTGGCTGCAGCTGGTTATCCACATCATCCTAAAGTGACAGCGGAAACCTTAAAGCAAAAGCTGGATGAACGGGTTGAGGAGCTGGG
>CAXHNU010000132.1:0-8166 GCA_964017555.1 uncultured Butyricicoccus sp.
CCCTTCTGTTTTGCTTTTGGCATACATATAGATATTGTACGTGATAAATTCATAAATGTCCAGAAAAAAGGAGATATCTGATATGTTGTCAACGAAAAATCTTATTTTAGTCTGTGCTGGCGCGGACTCTGCTGCCGCCGCACGGCACGGACTGCCGCTGCTCCAGATTTGCCTTGGGGTTGGACAAGGCGGGGCAATTTCTCGCCTAAGCATTCCTGCCCGGCAGCAAGGGCATTATCTTGGTGTTGGCGACTTGGGGCTTGATGGGCGGGTGCCTGGGTTCTGTGCGGAAGCATTATTATATGAAGTGCGCAAACGCAATATGCGCGGGCTGTTTGCGGATATTGAGCGGGATACTTTTGCATCCCGCACGTTGCTTGCTGGGCTTGACCAGTTATTTTATGAAGCAGGGCTTCCATTATTTGTACCGCTTTGTCAAGCGCGGCAGGTACAATACGCGATGGTTGTCACGGATACTGCCATCAGCGGCGGCAGTTTAGAAGAATATTTGCAGGATTTACAGCGGCAGTATCCGGGGCGGATTGCAGCGGCATTGCGCCCAGTATCCGCGGATTTCACATTGCCTGCGCAAAGCAGCGAAGGCAAATTGCTGACAGCGGAAGAACGCCAGGCATTGCTGATGCGCAGTGGTGCGCAGGCATTTTTCTCGCGGGAATTATGCGCAAGATATTTTACATATATGGATGAACACAACACAGGGCATTTTGTTTTATATGATGATGCAGCAACGATTGAAGCAAAAGTGAATCGGCTAGAAGCCGCAGGCATTGGGCATATTTTTTCGATGTATCCGGATATTGCCGCACTTCTGCCATCAACATAAAACAGAAAATACCACCCGCCGGAAATCGTTGCATTCCGGCGGGTGCTGCTTTATAATAAATAGATAAATCGATGTTTATAAAAATAATTCGAGAGATTGGCAGGACGGTCAATATGAAACTGCAGCTGCGATTGAATGCAAATCATTTAAAACTAATTGCAATTATTGCCATGACAATAGACCATGTATCTGATTTGATTTATCCCGGTTTTCCAGCAAAACCGGGCGCAATAGCATTACATATAATTGGACGTTTAACAGCGCCGATTATGTGGTTTTTTGTATGTGAAGGATATTATTACACACATAATATAAAAAGATATATGCTGCGAATAGGGATTTTTGCTGTAATCTCACATTTTGCATATTGTTTTGCATTCGGAATTAATCCAATTCCATTCAGTACGGGAATTTTCAATCAGACAAGTGTTATGTATCCGCTTTTTATTGCGGTTTTGGTTCTGTGGATGCAGGACAATGATTTACCAATGAAGAATTGGGTAAAAAATATACTGATCTTTGTATTGGTTTGGAGCGCTTTTCCAGCTGATTGGAGCTGCATAGCAGTACTTGCCATATTGGAAATGTATCAGAAAAGAGGAAACCTCAATGCACAGATGAAAAAAATGCTTTTGTATGTTGCAATCTATGCAGTGGTATCGTTCTTTTTTGTGAGTAAGGTTTATGCTTTGGTACAGATTGGTGTTTTGTTGGTCTATCCTGTGTTAAAGCAATACAATGGCGAAAAAGGCAAGGTAAAATGGCTAAAGTGGTTCTTTTACCTATATTATCCAATCCATTTGATTTTCATTGGTATGCTGCGCATCGGTATTTATGGAGATGTCAGTTTATTGTTTTAGCGAAGGGCAAAACGATTCGATAGATTCCAGTTTTAGAGAAATATCATAAACAGGAGAATTGCTGCAAAAAGGCAAGGCAAACCCCAAACCGGTCTGTCTTGCCTTTTATTTTTGGTCATATGATAATTTATAATAAATACAAAACCGCTAACCCGGCATTTGTTCATTCAATTCATTGAGCAAATGAATCGTTTTATATGTTTTATTGCACTTTTTGCATTGCCAATCGCAGTTATTCTTTTTCGCTTTCTTATGCAGTAATTCAAGCGTACTGCCACAAATCGGGCAGTCTATCTTTTCCTGATTCCATAATCTTTTCAGAAAAACCAGAACTTCTTTTCTGGCAGTCATATTCAATTCCTGCAATAAAACACTTTCCATAATTTCTCTCCAACAAATTCAAAATTTATTGTTTTGCAGATGAGTAAACCTGTCTTGCCCCTTATTGGGGGGTGAATTTACTGGATAATATCCGCAATTTCAGCATGGACAAGGGAAACAAGCGCCTGCGGCGCAAGTTCTATCTGAAAACCGATTTTACCCGCGCTGACAATCATCGTTGGGATCTCCCTCACACTTTCATGGATGGTTACCGGATATGGTTTTTTCAGCCCCACAGGAGAACATCCACCACGCACATAACCCGTCAGTCCCAATAATTCCTTCACATGAACCATTTCTATCGCTTTTTCCCCCACTGCTTTTGCTGCTTTTTTCAAATGCAGTTCAGCTTCCACCGGAATGACAAAAATATAAATCCCACCGCTTTTGCCGCGTGCGGCTAAGGTCTTGAACACTTGGGCAGGGTTTTGCCCCATCAGCGCCGCAACTGTTACGCCGTCCACAGCTTCTTTGCCATGTGGATATTCGTGCGGGGTATATGGGATTTTATGCTGCTGCAAAATGCGCATAACATTTGTTTTATTATCTGCCATCAAAAAACGCCTCCATATCAAATGATTTCATGGGCAAACTGACGGGCATGATTTGCTTTTTCTGCATCCATAAATGTTTTATCACAACCGGGATCGCGTTCCGCAAGCATCCCAACATAATTTAGCTGGGAATGCTTACAATATCTCATCATACCAGCTTCCCATAAATCAGCGCCTTTTTCCGGACGATAACCACAAGTAACAACCAACGCAACATTTTTTCCTGCCCATAAAGCCGGTCCTTTTTGGCTGCCATAATATTTATTCATACCATAAACCAACCGGTCTAATGCTGCTTTGAGTGGCGGTGTGCAATACCATGAATAAATTGGCGTTGCCAATACGAGCAGATCGCAGCCAAGGACTGCATGAAAAATCTCCTGCATATCATCCTTTTGACAGCAGTAAAAACCTGTCCAATCTGTTTGGCAGTTCCTGCACGCGATACAAGGCAAAATATGTTTATCATACATCCATATCATTTCACAATGGCACCCATTTGTTTCAAGCTCCATCATAAAAGGCTGCAATAACTGATATGTATTCCCATTTTTCCGGGGACTGCCCATCAAAATACAAATTTCTTTCATCATTAACTATAATACTCCGTGATTTCGTCTAATGTTTTTCTTGGTCTTGCTGGTGGTGATTCATCAGCATATCCAAGTGCAACAGCCCCTGTTAACTGTCCTTCGGCTTGCATATATTCCATCAGTTCCGGATAAGCAAAAAATGTATTGCCAATCCAAAGTGTACCAATGCCAAGGCTTTCCGCTTGGAGCAGCATATTTTGTACTGCTGCACCAATAGACAGCAAATCAACAATTTCTGTTATTCGTTTTTCAGATGAAATATTGTCAAATGGATTCATCCCATAAGGGCTTAACACCATCACCACAACAGGTGCCTGCTGCATAATATGCAGGGTATTCCATGCGTCCGACAGATTATACCGGGAATTGGGCAATATCGGGTCAGATGCTTCCCGTTCCAGTCCTGCTTTCATTTGGCAAAGCAATTCCGCTTTTTTGTCGCCTTCATACACAAGGAAACGCCATGGCTGACGGTTTTTCCCGGATGGCGCCATCCGTCCAGCATCTAAAATCTGCTTCAAAATTTCAGCGGGTATTGGCTGCGAACGATATTTCCGGATACTCCGTCTATGATAAATTGATTCCATAAATAATCTCCAAATCCGAAAGATACTTTGTGTATTCATGCCCTAATTCGCTGGCAATCTCAATGTTTTCAGTGATGAATGGCTTTAACTTTTGTTTTACAATATCTATGTTCAGTTGATTTTGCGCATATTTCAGTGCCAAGAAAATATAAATACAAATATTTTCTGTTAAACAGAAACCTTCTCCGTATTGATATTCACTGAAAACAGCAGACAATATTTGTCCTTCATCAAAGCCCATTTTATAAAACCGTTCAAAATCCTCGCTGACATATTTTTTTAGTTCATCATATTCAAAAATCATAATACACGATCAAAATACATATTGCACAAGCAGCATATAACAAACCGTACCGCCTGCAATGGAAACAAGCATTTGCCGTTTCCATAAATGCAGAACAATAACAAACAAAATCGAAATCAGTTCTGGAATACCATGGCTTCCCGTAAATAAAGTGACATCTTTCAGGCAATAGATTACAAGCAGCCCAAACACTGCCGAGGGCAAGACATTTCCAAGATATTGTATATATTTTGGTGTTGGCTTTCTGGCTGGGAACAAAAGAAACGGCAAAAAACGGGTCAGCATTGTTCCAAACACAACCATTGCAACCGTAATAATCTGCTGGCTTCGTGTCATATGGTATCCCTCCCCTTTTCAAGCGGACGGCGCAGCACAGTCAGCACAACTAAAATTGCCAGCATAGAAGGAATTAGGAACCCTTCCGCGCCAAATGCAGCCAAGCACAGCAGTGAAAGCCCTAATCCAAAGATTGCGCTGGTATGTTGTTTCTCTTTCAGCCATTGTTCCAAAAAAATCACAACAAACATTGCTGTCATAACAAAATCCAAGCCTTTGGTATTAAAGTTTATGAAAGAACCAAAAATACCGCCCAGAGTAGACCCTGAAAACCAATAAAAATGGTTTAACAGCGTAACAAAAAACATAAACCAGCCCCGGTCAACCCCTTCTGGGATATCTGCCGTATAATTAATGGAAAAGCTCTCATCACACATACCAAAAATTAAGTAAACTTTTTTCAGCCCCATGTTTTTATACTTGTCCAGCATAGAAAGCCCATAAAATAAATGCCGCGCATTGATCATCAAAGTCATTGCAAGCGCCTGTAGCGGGTTAAATGCCCCTAGTAACATATTAACGGTAACAAATTCGATAGAACCTGCAAAAATGGTCAAACTCATCAGCATAGGATACCAAAAGCTGAACCCTGACACATTCATATAAATCCCATATGTCAGTCCTAAAAACCAAAACCCGGCAAAAATCGGGATGGTATAAGGAAAAGCGCACCGCAATGCTTTGCTCATTGTTTGTAATTTGCTTTGTATTGTAATCATCTCCAAATATGTTTTATTGTGTTTTTACCGGATGATAGTCATTGCGGTAATTCACAGAAGAAACCCGATAAGGCAACGCCTGATAATCAGATGTTGTAATTTGTTTAGTATTCAAATTAACCGTAAAATTCTGTCGGAAAATCAAGCAATTTTTTTCTTGCGGGTTTCGGTTGCCGCCGAACACTAAATTGCCAAGCGAATAAGCAATTGCTTTTCCTTTATAATTTTCCACCTCCTGTACAACGTGTGGATGGTGCCCAATGACTAAATCTGCCCCCATATCAATACAATAACGTCCAATTGCGCGTTGCGTTGGATTGCTCTGATAACTGCGTTCCACACCCCAATGGTAATTAAACACAATGATATCCGCTCCAGCTGCCCGTAAATTGGTAATAGCATTTTCAATAAACTTTTTTTGCGCAGCGTCAAATGCCCAGCCAGTATTGGATGCAAACCCAATTTTTACACCCTTTACATCGACAACCGGCATCCGGTTATAGCCTGATACTGCAACATAAGGTTCCAAATTGCGTACTGTATCATCGAAACCAGCCTGTAAATAGTCCATGGAATGGTTATTGGCAACCGTTACCACATCAATACTGCCTGCCGGTAAAATTTCGGCATATTTTGCCGGACCTTTAAACACAAAAGTTTTATTCGCATATTTCACAGCATTTGTTAATGTTCCTTCAAAATTGACCATCGTTAAATCATCATTATGAAATTCCGGAATACCAGAAAAGAAATATGAGATATCATTTTCATGCTTATCATACATTTCATCAAATGAGCCGCTGTATGATGTTTCACGATGCCGCCCGAAAGTACAGTCCCCGCCAAAGGTTAACGCTAAATTGACCAAATCATAACCAGCCATGGTATCTTGCCAACCTGTATAAGTATCAGAAATGCCTAATGTCGCATGAATGCGCCCCATTGTCATCAGAGTCTGTTCAATTGTAAAACTATCCATCGGACGGAAATAACCATTTGCACCTGTCATCAGTGGGACGCCTTGCGCATTGGTACGACCAGATACAAATTTTATATTTTCAACAGCCCAGCGTGGAATCTCATATCCATCAGCAAAATACTGCGGCGCTGTATTGGCATCTGCAATGCCTAAAACATAAGCCGTCCGGCGCAGCATGGAAGCTGCTTCCGCACGTGAAATTTTATCATTTGGACGAAATAATCCATCCGCGCCAGCAATAATACCTAACCGCGCTGCAATTTCCAGATAAACACTGTTTGTATCCTGAAAACTGCCATTTACAACAGGTGACAAACCACTGTCCAGTGGGTTTGCCCCTGGATAAGGCTGTGTTTGATCTAGTTGCTTTACGCTGTCTGAAATCGGTTCGTTTTTCTCTTCTGGTTGTCCTGCATTATCTGGTGTAGTTTCGTCAGGCGCTGCCGGAACCTGTTCATCCGATTGCTCTGCGTGATCTGAAACCGGTTCATTTTGCTCTTTTGGTTGCTCTGCATTGTCTGGTGTGGTTTCGTCAGACTGCTCTGGAATCGGTTCATCTGATTGTTCTGCGCCATCTGAAACTGGTTCGTTTCCCTCTTTTGGCTGCTCTGCATGGTCTGGTGTAGTTTGGTCAGCCGGTGCCGAAGCAGGTTCATCTGACGGCTTTGTATCTCCTAAAATTGGCGCTTCTAATATAATCCCATGCGCTGATATTATATCTGGTATTGATCTCCCAGTTTCAGCCAGTACCAGATCAACAGCAAGCCGCGCAAACTGTCCGCGGGTAATTGGCATGGTATAATCTTTTCCCAAATCAAATTCTGGTGAAACCAAACCATTTTCATAAATACGCTGCACTTCTGCTGTTGCCCAATCACTTGTTGCAACTGGCGGCATGGAAAATGCTGCTGCATTTGCTGTATTGAGCAGTAATGCAGCACCTAATAACAAACTAATAGAAGTTTTTTTCATAATATTTCCCCCTCTTTTCAACTATTATATCATAATTACAAACAAAATGAAAACCTGTTATACGATATTTTCGATATATACAGCATTTCTTTGAAAGCGCCATAATACTTGTTTTTTTGCAGGCGCCATGATATAATATTTATAGTTTATATCAAAAAAGAGAGGAATTTTTTCAGGATTCTTCCTTTTTATCGTTCCCATCCCATCGGAAGGATTCTGCGTATATGATATCGTTTTCTAATATTTATAAAAAGCTGTCACACAACCTTTTACTGAGCATGGTTTTGTTATTTGCCGCATCCTGTGTACTTGGTGTATTTTCTTTGTCATTTGCTGCCGGCACGGACGCTGCCAGCACAAATGCAGCTGAAATGTATCACAGTTATTTGCAAAACAACTGGATTGTATACCTGAACATTCTCCCTTGTATATGGTTATGTTTTACATTATGGTTTGCGACCCAATGTGCAGCACTTTCATTTATTCTGACGGCATTGCCTATTATGGGACTGACAATTGCAAGCTGGTTCAAACTGCTTTTCCGGAATGACCCGTTGATGTGTGAAGATATTTTTCTGATCAAAGAAGCTGGCAATATGTCCTCACGTTATGATATTTACTTATCACCAGACATGATGGAAGCAATCCTGATTTTATTCCTAATTGCCTTTGCACTCGCCCTGATTGCCCGCGGCAAACTGCCTGAACGCATCCGTGTTGGCGGTACACTGGCACTGCTTGTATGCCTGGTACCCATGCGTGGACTTTATACCGATGAAACTCTATATCGTACGAAAACCGATAATAGTGAGCAAATCAATCCATGGTCTACCACACAGACCTATCTTTCCAAAGGGTTTTTATATCCGTTTTTATATTCAATACAATCCGCGGTTGATATGCCGCCACTGGGTTATCATGCACAACAAGCAGCAAATATTTTGGCAGAATATACCGATGCAGACATCCCTGAGCATCAAAAGGTTGATATTATTGGTATTATGTTGGAGGCATATGCCGATTTTTCAGTTTATGAC
>CAXHNU010000133.1:0-7954 GCA_964017555.1 uncultured Butyricicoccus sp.
TATCTTGGCATTCTTCCTCCTAATGAATCCAGCATTAAACAGTTAGTCAAAGCATTTCAGAAATTGATGACAGGAACACCCTTTACAGTGGACTTGTTACATTACTATCTATCAAGAATAGACTTGTGTGCCAATATACAGTGTGAAGACAAGCGGGTCTTCCGAGAACTGGTTCGGTTACTGCGGAAAACAAATACTCCTAAAAAATATCAACGCAAGTCCTATAAACACGCTGATAAGAAAAAGGAAAATCGTTACAACAAACATTACATCCGGATTGGTTGTAGTTCTCAGGAATTGGTGATTTATGATAAGACATATCAACTTATAGAAAATAACTTAGCTGTTTCTTATGAGAAGTTGCCAGTAGGTGTATTGCGCGTTGAAGTCCATTATTGGCGAAGCAAGATTAAATCTATTGAAAAGAAATGCGGCAGTGACAATCCAGCAGATATACTCTGGCTGCTAATGCAGGAAAGTAAATCACGAATTTGTAAGTTAGTTAAAAAATGTTATCTTGAGCGGGATTATGTCAGCTATGAAGAGGGAAAACAGCAAATTGAACAATCCAACTTTACAGTAGCAACCAAGGAACGAATGTTATTATTGTTCTCTGAAATGCGCCGTAAGCAAACCATTGATGCAGCATTTGCCTTGATGAAACACCAAGGGTATCGAACTGATGATTTGCTGAAAAAGTTTGAAAAGCTTGGAATAAATCCGATTCCACTGCGACAAGGATATGCTGCTGAACGGATGCCAAGCCTGCCAGAAATCCTGCATGAGATTGCGGATTGTCCCATCAAAATAGAACTCACTTATTGGAAGTGGAAATAATTTCATGCTCATCAATCATCCCAATAAAATTTCATTTCTGTATTCGGTATTCAACAGATAAACAAGGCAGGTTTGATGGCACATGGTTTTGCACTGTAGCAACAGTCGTGCTATTTCATATATACGGAACATTGTCTTTGCTGCAAATCAGTAAAAACCAGAAAACCTTCAAACTTGCTGATTTTTAACCCTGCAAAGGTTTAAATTCAATTTAAGCATAATATTTGAATTTAAGGACTAAACCACCTCCGGCTGAAAGCCAGTGGTGGTTTAGTCTGATAAATGTTAAATCTCTTTGATATTATTTATCTTAATTTTCAAGCGCCAAACCCAAGTGGTGAAAATGCACCATATACAATCAGCACACCAATCACAACACAGATAGCCGCTATCTTGCGATATTTCCATGGTGTCATATCAACTGCTTTAACATCTTCCTGTATCCATGCAGCTGCTTCTGGATGTACCTTCTTATTGTGTTGATTGAGGAAAAACATGACAAGAAGTTCAACTGGCAGCAAAACGGCAATGGCATATAGATAATGGATACTGTCAACAAACAGTAGGAAACTGCCGTAGGTCACAATATGGAAAACTAAAATCAGCTTGGCTGAGTATTTAGGCAGGTATTTGAAAAAGAAACCGCCAAATACAGCCGATAATACAGGCAAACCAATCAACATAGTCAGGGAATCAAGGAATGTTTTTACACCACCTGGGAAGAAATAAATCATGGGTCCAATAGCGGTAGATAAAACCGCAAATAGCAAACCGATATTTTTACCGATTTTTACGAGTTTTTCCTGCGAAGCGGATGGATTGATGAAATCTGCATAAATGTCCATAGTAAACATGGTATTGACTGAGTTTAAGAAGGAATTGAAGGATGAGATGATAGCGCCAAACATAACTGCAGCAAAAAAGCCCATGAGTGGTGCAGGAACAACCTGTGCAATTAGCTGTGGGTATGCGTCATCCATCACATTGATTTGTGTGCCTTGTACTTCAAACAGGGCATATGCGATAACACCAGGTAATGCTAAATAGAGGAAACCTAAAATTTTCAGGAATGCGCAAAATAATGCGCCTTTTTGTGCTTCTTTCAGATTTTGCGCAGCCAATACCCGCTGAATAAAAGATTGATGGGTACACCAAGATTGAATACACAAAAATGCTAAACCGGTAAATACGGTTGGCCAAGGAACTTCTGGTGGCAGTGCATCCACTACTGAAAGCGAATTGAGTTTATTGGGATATTTTTCTACCAAGAATCGGAAACCATCCATCAGTGCAAAACCTTCTGAACCAGTTGCTTGCCCAAGCACATGGAGCGCAACAAATGGAATTGCAAAGCCACCGACAATTAACAATACACCATTTACTGTATCAGATACCGCAACGGCTTTCAGACCACCGCAAATGGCATAAATAGAGCCAATAATGCTGGTCGCAATACAAACACCAACCACTGCCTGTAATTTTGTAATTCCAAAAAGCGCGGAAATACCAAAAATATTTTCAAGCACCAAAGCGCCTGCGTATAAAATTAACGGGATTTGAACGACAAGATATAGGATGATAAATGCAATACTGAACCATAGTTTGGTTGTTCTGTCATAACGCAGCCCTAACATCTGTGGGACTGTGGATATCCCGCTTTTTAGATATTTGGGCGCGGCATATAGCGCAAGAACAATACACGCAATGGCAGCAACAACTTCATAAGCCATGCCGCTCATATTGGATGCCCAAGTTTGTCCATTGGTGCCGACTAGCTGTTCGGCTGAAATGTTTGTCAGCAACAGTGAACCGGCAATAACAAAACCAGGAAGCCCGCGTCCTGCAAGGAAATATCCTTCGGCTGTTGTTTGGTCTTCCCCCTTTGTTTTAATATAAGAAATCACCGCAACTGCTATAGTGAATAAAACGAATGTACCAACTGTCCAAATCATAATTGCTTTCCCTTTCTGTTCTTATGGAACGGTAAGGTATGGGAACCTTATTTTTCAGTCCCCAACACCAATCCTCTGTCTTCTTCTCAAAAATAAGCAAATGTGTTTTTGTATAAGTGTTTGCACTGTCGGCTGTGATAAACTGATGTGGTATGCAGCGTACTATTGTTTTTATGAGCGCTGCATACCATCCATGCAGTGTGCAAAAGGGAGGATAAAACAGGCATTATGCCATAATTTTGCCGCCAGCAATTAAAATGCTGTTGCCATCAATATAAGCTGAACGATCATCAAACAGGAACGCAACAACCTCCGCAATTTCCTCTGGACTGCCAATATGCCCCATCGGGATGGTTGCTTCCATCTCTGCGTAATACTCTTTGACATCCTTGCCTTCCTTTGCACCACGGCTCGCAAATGAACCGCGCAGCATATCGGTTTCAATATTGCCTGGCTGAATCGCCACAGAAGTAATCCCTTTGGGTGCCAGTTCCAGTGCAATGACACGCGTCAGCATAGCAACAGCGGCTTTAGACATACAATATGGTGCATTATAGGCTTCCTCACGAACAGCTGCAATAGAAGATGTGTTTACAATACGACCTTTGCCCATTGCCGCCATGACTTTGCCAACTTCTGAACAGCAGATAAACGTACCTTTTACGTTAATATCCATAGTGAAATCATAGTCCGCATCCGACATTTCCAAAATGCCGCCAGTGCGGTCTACACCTGCCGCATTAAATAAACCATCAATCCGACCATATGTATCCATTGCTTTTTGTACCGCAGCTGCCACGGTTTCACGTTTTGTCACATCGGCAACAGCATAAATCGCTTCGCCGCCAGCCTGCTCAATTTCCGTAACGGTTTGTTTGAGCAGTTCCTCATTCAAATCCGCCGCAACAATTTTTGCACCATAACTTGCACAAATCTTTGCGGTTGTTCCACCGATACCGCGTGCGGCGCCAGTGATCATAATCACTTTGTTCTGCAATTTCATAACTCATTTCCTTTCTATAACTGTTTTTATTCTTTTGGAATACCGCCATTGGGATAAATAATTACTCGAGTTGCTTGTTTGCTGCGCAGCAATTCAATTCCATGGTTGATTTCTGCCAGTGGCAGCCGGTGGGATACCAGTGATTCTGTATGAACCCTTTTCTTTTCCAGCAAGCTGATTGCTGGTGGGAATGCCTTTCCCAGTGAACCAATCATGGTCAGTTCTTTTTGGGTGAATGTGGCAGGCAGAACCTCCGAAACCGCGTTATGGTTAAGCCCAAACAAAAGGATACGACCACGGCTGTTAAGTAAATGAACCGCTTCGGTTAAAATTGGTCCGCGACCCACCGCGTCAATGACGATATCAGCAAGACAGCCCCATTGCTGTTGCAAAATATCCGCCATTGAAACAGGCTGTTCGCTGTCAAGAACAAGTGAAGCGCCGCATCTTTTCGCTTCTGCAATCCGTGCCGCACCTTTTGCAACAACAGCAAGGTCAGTGACACCAAACGCCTTTAGTGCCTGGATATAAGTTAAACCGATGGGACCTGCGCCATACAGCAGCACATGGTCGGTTGGGCAAAGCCCAGACATTCCAAGACTGTACATAATGCAGGCAAGGGGTTCGGTCTGCGCCGCGGCATCGGGATTGATATCTGTTGGTAATTTGTGAAGCTGGCTGGTTTCAACCACAACATACTGTGCAAACCCGCCATCACAAGTCTGTCCATAATGGCGTGGCGTTGGGCAAAGGTTTGCGCAGCCATGTTTGCATTCCCAGCATTCCCCACATGGCAAGCAAGGATTTACCACCACAATATCCCCTGGCTGATAGTGCGTCACCCCAGCGCCAACTTCTTCAACCGTGCCAAAAAATTCATGACCCATAATGACACCAGTAGAAATAACTTGCCCAGGCGGCACAGTAAGCGCATGAAGGTCACTGCCGCAAATACTTGCCGCACGCACCTTGAGCAGCACTTGGTCAGGCATCATGATGTTTGGGATTGGTACCTGCTCAACTTCCAAGATGCCATTACCCTTGAATACAGCAGCTTGCATGGTTTTCATAAAAAATCCCTCCTGTTTATACAATTTCGCCTCCAAAAATTTCTTTTAGCGTTTGAATATCTTTTGCAATTAATTCAAACGTATCCTCCGTCAACAAATTAAGCGGTTGTTGATTGTAGAAATTTTCAAGCAACAGCCATTCTGTGCATTTCGTGTTCTGGATAACTTTGCAGGTTTTGTGAAATGAAACATCACCCGTGCCAAGCAGTGCGGAACTGATTGTGTTGTTAAACCCATCTTTAACATGGATTTGCGCGACATACGGCGCAATTGCTTCTAGTATATCAGGCTGGGAATAACCATGGTTTAAGTAATAGTTTTGCGTATCATACATAACTTTCAGACGGTTGCAGCCAACTGCTTCAATCATTTCAAGCGTTTTTTCTGCATCCAGAACATTTTCCAGTGCCAAAATAATATCGGTATCTGCCGATAAGTCACAGGCAAACCGGAGCATTTCACAAGTATTGTAGAAATCGGTTTCTGAACGGATATCACCCCGGTTATCATGGAAGCTGGGAAGCTGCAAAACAGGAATCTGCATACGTTTTGCAGCTGCAATCCCTTTGCGGATCACTTCCATTGCAATCATGCCATCCAACGTGCCGCGTCCGCTTGACATTCCATGTACATTGAGTGCGTTGAGCGCCATAGACGGAAATTCAACCCCGAACTTTGCGCCGCATTCTAAATACGCATCCTGCACACGGGGATTACTGAGCTGGCATCCTGTTTCATATTCACCGAAATCCAATTCCATACCGTGGATACCAAGTTCTGAAGCAATTTTCAAGCCATATGGTCCAGGGAATGGATAACCCCATTCGACAATCCCAATTTTAAAACCCATAGCAACCTCCCTTTTGTTTAATGGCATTCCCGACCGCCAGAAATATTGAATGAAGAACCTGTAATAAATGCCGCATCGTCGCTGGTAAGGAACATACACAGCTTCCCGATTTCTTCTGGCTCACCCATGCGTTTGAGTGGTGTCGCTGCATTAAATTCATCCAGATATTCTTCAAAGGTCAACCCATATAACGGTGCGCGGTCATGCAGACACCGCTGAATCATATCGGTGTTAATCGTGCCAGGTGCGATGCTGTTGACACGCACGCCGAACTCTGCCAGCTCCAATGCTAGCGACTGTGCCAATAAACGGACGCCAGCTTTGGATGCGCAGTATACTGCATTAAATGCTTCCGCAGTTTTGGACGCGCATGAATCCACCATGATCATTGCGCCGCTGCCTTGCTGCTTCATCTGCTGACCAACATATTTACCAAACAGAAAAGAACTGCGCAAATTCACTGCAATCACGGTGTCCCAGTCTTTCACATCCTGGTCTACAATTGCGCACGAACGGAGAATGCCGGCGCAGTGAACCAATATATCAATTTTGCCAAATTCCTTGGCAGCACTTTCAACAAAGCCTTTCACAACATTTTCATTTGAAACATCGCCGACACTTTGATAGCATTTTACACCAAGCGCTTCAATTTCTTTTGCTGTTGCAGCAAGCTGCTCCGCATTGATATCCAGTATTGCAAGATCTGCGCCGTTCTTTGCATATGTCAGTGCAACACCTTTGCCAATGCCTTGCGCCGCACCAGTTACCATCGCTAATTTTCCTGTCAGTTTCATCGTAACTACTCCTTTTCCGTGTTGATGTGTTTGAATCAGTTTTTGTTTGCTTTGCTTTTGATGATGCTAGTATAGCAATGATTTTATTTCTTTTCTATTCTTTTTTCGCACAAAGATCCCCTCTGCTTTTTATCCATTGCGCTTTGTTTGTTTGGAATCTATTTTTTCATTTTCAAACGATTTTATAGCGTTTTATCACGATTTTATCTGCATTTATGGATATTTTTAATGTCGTTTTGAAATTCTTTTCTTTTTATGAACTGACCTATTTTTCTGTGCTAGTGATTTTTATAATTATTATGAATAAAATATTTTGACTTTCCAAATCAAATCCGTTACAATAATACTTGAGGATTTCACATTTTATCATGAGGTGCTATACAATGAAAAACGATAAACATAATATTCCAATTTCACATACATTGAAAAATTTTACACAAACCAGTGTGCCTCATCTGCTCTATGTTTCAAGCTGGGAGCAAACTACAACCACTTTACCACGCACACTTCACAGCCATCCCGACTTTGCAGAATTTACGCTCATCCTTGCCGGTCAAGGCATATGTGAATTGGATGGTATATTTTATCCAATCACAAAGGGAGATTTGATTATTTGCAATCGTGGCATTCTGCATGATGAATTTTCCGACTCTCAACCGATTGCGCTGATATCTATTGCCGCTGATAATATCCATTTGCCCGGTCTGCCAGAAAACTGTATACTTCCGTCAGACACTGTGCCGCTTGTCCATTTGGGTTCCAATGAGCCTGTTTTTAACCAATTGGTTGTATTGTTAGCTGATATGGTTAAAGGCTCAAATATGCGTCGTGATTACATCATCCAATCACTTTTTCTCGCATTATTCTATCTGCTGCTTGATACCATTGATATATATTGTCATAAAATTAGCATTGAAGCTGATCCTGTCATTGGGCTTGCCCATCAAATTCGCTCTTATGTGGATATTCATATTACAGAAAATATCTCTGTTACGGAAATTGCTGCCCATTTTTCAATCAGTCCGTCTTATTTAGCACGTATTTTTAAGCATACCATTGGATGTCCATTGTCAAAATATATAATTAGGCGCCGTATGGGTGAGGCGCAAAGTTTGCTGCTTAATACCAAACTTCCAATTTCAGCTGTGGCTGAACGAGTTGGTTATCCAAACCAAAGTTATTTTACAAAATTGTTTACACAATCTTTTCGTATTTCACCCTTACAATATCGGAAAATTTCAAGCGAACGGTTAATCAATCTTCCTGAATAACAATTTCTTCTTTGTGTTATGCAGATCGGTAATTTCGTTTGTTTTATTGATTGATATACAACATTTTTACTGGAAGTGACTAACATAAATATAGGTTAGTATGAAATGCGGTGAGTTGCAATCCCGCTCAGCTACCACGATATAATTTCAGTCAGGAGTGATAATCTTGAAGTACAT
>CAXHNU010000134.1:0-7916 GCA_964017555.1 uncultured Butyricicoccus sp.
TCCCATTGCAGGGGACAGGGCGCATCCCGCGGGTGCCGCAGGGCAGCGGGCGCGTGCCGCAGGGCAGTGGACGCGTACCGCAAGGCAGTGGACGCGTACCGCAAGGCAGTGGACGGGTATCCCAGGCAAGCGGACGTATCCCACAAATCAACGGCCATGTATCTCAAGTCAGCGGTCGTATTCCCCGTATCCCTGGGGCAGACCCATGGGAGGTTGACCAGGCATTGCGCGCAAATGCAGAACAGCAGGCGCGCCAGCTTGCAGCCATGACCGAGGAAGCCGAAAAAGAAGATAAACTCAGCCGCAAGGAACGTAAACGGCTGGAACGCCAGCGCCGTGAGGAAGAAGAACGTGCCCGCGACAAAGAAGATGAAATCGAATTCCGCGACCCTAAGCAGGCACAACGCTACTGCAAAAAACGTGCCCGCAACTTGGCACAGCGCAGCATCATTGTGCTGATATTCGGGCTGCTTGCCACTTATATCACGGTTGCAAGCGGTATGGGGCTGCCGCTCCCATCGGTTTTCCAATATACCGAACACGCTTACCTGACCATTATGACGCTGATGATTCTCCAATTTATCGCTATGTTTATCGGGCTGGATGTGGTCAGCAATGGGTTTTATAACCTGTTCACCTTCAAAGCTGACCGTGCGTCGCTTGTGGTCTGCTCACTGCTGGCATCCCTGTTCCATGGCACCACTATTATTACCCTGCAATGGACAGGCTGGATTCCTTACTGTGCGGTCAGCATTATCCTGCTGTTTGCTCAAATGCAGGAAGAAAAAGCACGCATGGCAGGGCGCTACCGCGCTTATAAAGCCGCAACGCTGGGCGACCATCCGACAGGTGTTTATGCCCACCAGGATGGACGTGACCATATTGTCCGCACGGTCAAATACCGTATGCCAGACCTCAACGGCTTTTTGCGGGAAATGGAACGCAATGACCAAGTAGAAATGTTTGAACGCATTTATGTGCCGCTTGCCATTATTGCATCTTTTGCATTTGCCGCAGTATCTTCATTCGGTACTGGCAATGGCACCAGTTTCTTTTGGGCATTGTCCGCAATTTTATCCATTTCTGCTCCACTTGGTATTTTGTGCGGCTTTGGCGCGGCTTACCGCAATGTATCCCGCAAACTGCTTGCCGAAGGCGCCGCGCTGCCAAGCGCGCGCCAAGCCAGCCAAATGCGCCACGTCCAAGAATCTATTCTAGGTGACGGCGATGTGTTCCCCGCCGGTTCTATCACCATGGAAGGCATCCAAAACTACGGCGCTTATTCCGAAGATAAGCTGCTGGCATATGCTTCCGCTGTGACTGCGGGCAAAGGGCTAGAAATCGGTCGTGTCCTGTCTGAATCGCTGCGCGAACGGTATGCCCGCCCAGTACGTGCATCCAATATCACCCATTATGAATCCGGCGGGATGTCTGCCGATATCGGCGCTGACAGTGTGCTGGTTGGCACAGCATCTTTCCTTGGCAAGCTGGGCATTCGCCAGCCGCCAACCCAAAGCACAGATAACCCCATTTATGTGGTCATCAACAGCCAGATTGCCGGTGAAATTTCACTGAAATACCACCCGACAGCGCAAACCTATGGCGCACTTCATGCGTTGGAACGCATCAAAGTCCGCCCGGTTCTGTCCGCGCAGGATTTCAACATTTCCCCCGCAATGGTGGAAAGTATGTTTGAAGTGCGGCACGGGACAATGGATGCCGTTGACCCATCCCGCATCCCGGAAATCTCCAACCCGCGTTATGTGGGCAAAGACCGCGTCTGCGCCCTGCTGAGCAAGGACGGCGCTATGCCTTATGTCATGGTGCAGCAGGCGGCAGGCAAACTGGTTGGCGCCATGCGTTCCAATTTGCTGATTGGCACAATCGCGGGTGTTTGCGGCATTTTGCTGATGTTTTATTTGACGTTCAAAGGCGCTGCCGAAGCTGTGGAACCAAAGAATGTTTTATTGTATCTTTTGCTGTGGTATATCCCTGTATTTTTCATTTCCCTGACAACCAGGCGCAATTATTGACCATATTCCAAGGCGCTGCACTGCTGTGCAGCGCCTTTTTTTCGGGAATCGGGCAGGATTCACAAAATAATATTTGCATTTTAGGCGCATATAGTGTATAATTACGAACAGTGAGATGCGTAAATTGGCATTCTGCACAAGGCGCTCTCGCATAAAACGAGCAGGAGAGTGTATAATAATGGCAACATACCCGGTGAATAAGTTAAGAAAT
This sequence comes from uncultured Butyricicoccus sp., assembly GCA_964017555.1. GTDB lineage: Bacteria > Bacillota > Clostridia > Oscillospirales > Butyricicoccaceae > Butyricicoccus_B. The sequence goes on from CAXHNU010000134.1 coordinate 2,245, forward strand.
GTCTGTTTGATGGGCCATGGCGGTGACGGCAAGACCTCCCTGATTGAAAGCCTGCTGTTTGTTTCCGGCGTGACCGATCGCGTGGGCAAGGTGCCGGAAGGCAATACAGTATGCGACTATGACCCGGAAGAAGTGAAACGCCAGTTTTCAATTTCCACAGCGGTTGCGCCAGTCGTTTGGGATGGCTGCAAAATCAACCTGCTGGATACCCCTGGCTTTTTTGACTTTGAAAGTGAAGTAAAACACGCATTGCGCGTTGCGGAATCTGCTTTGATTGTGGCAACCGGCAAATCCGGCCCAGGCGTTGGCACAGAAAAAGCCTGGCAAAAAGCTGTAGAACGCAAAATGCCGCGTATGTTTTATATTTCCAAAATCGACGAGGAAAACTCGGACTACTATACGTCCCTTCATAAGCTGCAAAAGCAGTTTGGCGTATCTGTATGCCCGGTTGTTGTCCCAATTTTCGAGGGCAACCGCGATACAGTTGGTGTTGTTGACTGCGTAATCCGCAAAGCATATAAAATGGAAGGCACCAAGCGTGTTGAAATCCCGATTCCAGAAAATATGGTGGAACGCATTGACCAGCATCGTGCGGCGCTTTGCGAAAACGTCGCCGAACTCAGCGAAGAACTGATGGAACGCTATTTCGCAGGCGAAGAATTTTCTGATGATGAACTGATTGCAGGCATCCGCCAAGGCGTGCGCGATTTGCTGATTGCGCCGGTATTCTGCGGTACCGCGGCAACGGGTATCGGTTCCTATGCGCTGCTGAAAGGCATTGCGGATTATATGCCGTCCCCGGATGAAGCGCCAGCAGAAGTTTATGAGGATGAAAAGGGCGAACTGGATGAAATCGTATGTTCCCCGAACGGTTCCACCTGTGCTTATGTTTTTAAGACTGTAGCAGACCAGTATGGGCGGTTCTCTTATTTTAAGGTATTCTCCGGCAGCGTCAAGAGCGATATGGTGCTGGTGAACAAACGCGCGGACGCAAACGAAAAGATGGGGCATATCTTCACGGTTTGCGGCAAAAAGACCACAGAAGTGGACGAGATTGGCTGCGGCGATATCGGCGCGGTTTCCAAACTTGTCACGACCAAGACGGATGATACTTTGTCCATGTCGGTGCGCAAAGTTGCGCTGGAAACTGTTCCGGCAGTGAAGCCATGCTATACCCAAGGCATTGCACCAAAAACCAAGGGCAATGAAGAAAAAATGTCCACAGGGCTTGCAAAACTGCGTGATGAAGATCCGAGCTTTGAAACCAGCTTCAATTCAGAAACCAAACAGATGGTGATTTCCGGCGCGGGCGATATCCATTTGGATGTCATTTGCTCCAAACTGAAAACCAAATTCAGTGTAGAGGTTGTGCTTAGCGCGCCAATTGTGCCATACCGCGAAAAAATCCGCAAAAAGGTATCTGTGGAAGGCAAGCACAAGAAACAATCTGGTGGTCATGGGCAATATGGTCATGTCAAAATGGATTTTGAACCATACGCGGAAGGCGAATATATCTTTGAAGAAAAGATTTTTGGCGGTTCTGTACCAAAGAACTTCCATCCGGCAGTAGATAAGGGCATCCGTGAAGCCATGGAACATGGCGTATTGGCTGGCTACCCGCTGGTAGGGCTGAAAGCCGTTTTGACAGATGGTTCTTACCATGATGTTGACTCCAACGAACTTTCCTTCAAAATGGCAGCACGCCTGGCATATAAAGCAGGTATCCCGCAGGCATCCCCAGTTTTGCTGGAGCCTGTCTGCTCCATGAAGGTGCTGGTACCGGATAACTATATGGGTGATGTGATTGGCGATCTGAACAAACGCCGCGGACGCATTATGGGCATGAACCCAGTGGAAGGCGGCTTACAGGAAATCCTGGCAGAAGTCCCGATGGCAGAAACCACAGACTATGCCATTACCCTGCGTTCGATGACCCAAGGGCGCGGCTCATTTGAATCCAACTTTGAACGCTATGATGAAGCGCCCCCAATGGTGCAGGAAAAAGTCATTGCGGACAACAAAGCGCGTATGGAAGCGCTGGATAAAGACTAAAAAAAACAGCATAAAGAAAACCCCCACTGCATCCGTGCGGCGGGGGTTTTTTGTGGTGGAGCTTTTATAAATTGGGGAAAACAGGGAATGAGATTAGTCCGCTGCTTTTTCGGGTGCAATCTGTACCGAAGTGCCGTCAACGGTTACGGTATAGCCAACCATGGTTTCAAATGCCTTGGCAGGCACCCAAATACGCCCATCTTCCGCATAAGGCGCACAGCCCAGGGAAACTGGTGTGGGTGTACCAACTAAGCCAGTTTCCGACGCGGGCGCAGACATAAAGGAATCCTTGCCCAGATAAACGGTCAACTGACGTGCGCTGTCGGAAATGGTTGCAGATTGTTCGTCCTGGTTCCAGGTTACGGTGCAGCCCAGAGCTTCCGCAACAGAGCGCAGCGGCACCATGGTTACGGTATCTTTGACGACAGGCATTTCTGTCAGGGTTTTACCGTTGCCGACAACAATGCCAGGTGTTGCAGCCGCTGGAGCTGGTGTATTTTGGGCAGCCGGATCAGCTTCGTCATTGCCGGTATCGGTTTCTTCCCCGGGGATGAGTACCAGTTTTTCGGTGAACGCCTGTGCCGGATAGCTTTCTGCTACAACGCCATACCAAGCAAAGAACCGGTCGCCAACCTTAACATCATCCAGTGTGACAATGTTTTTGGTCAGCAGCGGCTTGATATCCACTTCATCCTGTTTTGGGGTGCGGATGTACAGAGAACCATTGTCGGTCAAGATGCTTAACCCGCCTTCTTCGGTTTTTTCCAGCTTTTCAACTGTGTGCAGCATTGCGCAGGCTGCATCCTGCGGCACATTGCAGATGATTGCTTCTGCGGCGCTCTGGGGCGGCAGTGACATAGTCGTTGCCGGGCTGTGGAACGCATAAATGGAATCGCCTTCCTTAAGGCTTTCCAGCCCGACAGGCAATCCGGTCTGACTGTCCAGCCCAATGGTGGGTTCGCCGACATTCAACACTAAATCATCTTTGCCTTCGCGGGCAATGGTGATGGCAGCAACCGTTTCGCCTTCCTTGCGGATTTCCTTGATTTTGCCCCAAGTCAGCACACGTTCTGGCATGGTTTCTTCAGGCTGGGCAACATCGCCAGGTGCAGCAGCCGGGTCAGCCGCCGGCGCATTGGCATCCGCTGCGGGAGCGGTGTTATCCTCGGCGGCAAGTGCGGTAATCCCGCATAACATAGATGCGCTCATCAGCGCGGCAAATAATCTTTTTTTATCCATTGATAAATCCTCCTTAAATTTCCGGATTGGGTTTTCCGGGGTTGTTTTGTCCCTTCACCACTATTGACGCAGGATTTTCGGAAATGTTCCGCCGATTGCAAAAAAATTTTTTTTATTTTCTACATAGGCAGAAAATTGCCCCCGACATATTGCCGGGGGCTTGCATTTATCATTCCGATGCGGTTGGCAAACTGTATTTCTGCTGAAATTCCGCGTAATTTTGATCAAAATAGGCTTGTTTTTTGCTGCCCATATTTTTCAGATGCTCATGGGTATTAAACGTATCGGCTTCCAGCTCAAGTAATGCAAGCGCAATATTGGAACAATGGTCAGAAATTCTTTCATAAGATACCAGCAAATCATTGAAGGTAAATCCTTGCTCTAGCGAGCATAAGCCCTGCTGTAACCGCTCTACATGGTGCAGCTTGATTTCATCACACAAATCGTCAACAACTTCTTCCAGCGGTTCCACTTTTGCCGCAAGGATCAAATCGGTAGAGGTAAAGGCGTCAACTGTCATGGAAACAATTTCTATCACAGCATTTTGCACCACCTGTAATTCTTTCTTTGCATAATCAGAATATGTAATTCCTTTTTCATGGATTTCCTTTGCGGTTTCCGCAACATTCAGCGCATGGTCAGAAATCCGCTCGAAATCGGGCAAAGTATGCAAAAATTCTGAAACTTTTGCATTTTGCCGCCCGGAAAGTTCGCTACGGGTGATTTTCATGATATAGGTGCCGATGGTATCCTCATACTGGTCAGATTTTTCCTCCAGCTTTTCCACCTCACGGAATCCCTCATCGCTATACGCATCAATCAGCGAAAACGCAGTAATCATGCTTTCCAGCGCTTCGGCTGCCATAGCGACTGAAAATTCCCGGCATTGCGCAATGGCAAGCGGCGGATAGGGTAAAAACCGATCTTCGGGGCGGATGAGAGCAGGCTTTTCCTCTGCTTCGGCTTTTTTGGAGTCGCGGACAAGGCGGCAGGTGAATTTTTCAAGCCCGCCGATAAAAGGATAAAGCAGCACAACTGTAATAAACCGGAAGACCGTATTCAGCAGCGCAATGCTGACGGTGGTCATGGTCATGTTCATAAAGGAAAACCCTACCACAGCATTCGCAGCATAAAACGCGATGCCGCAAACAACGGTACCAAAAATATTGGTCAGCAGGTAAACACAGGAAGTCCGCTTGCCGTCGGTATTGGCGCCAAGGGCGGAAAGCAGCACGGGTACAGCCGAACCAATTGCAATACCCATAATCAGCGGGAACGCAGTGGCAAAGTCAATTGCACCCGTGATGGCAAGTGCCTGCAAAATACCAACCGTTGCGGAGGCGCTCTGCAAAACGCAGGTGAACAATGCGCCCGCCAAAATGCCCAAAAATGGCGCGGAAAATGCGATTAAAACATCTAAAAACGCTTTGCTTTCGGTCAGCGGGGCAACCGAACCGCTCATTGCGCTCATGCCAAACATCAGCACAGAAAACCCCAGCATAATATCCCCAGTATGGATAAGTGCGGCGCGTTTGCTGAACATCCGTAAAATAATTCCAGCAATAGAGATAATGCCAGTCAGGGTAGCGGTGGAAAGCAGTTCCACCCAGCCGCCTCCGCCGCCGCCCAAGCTGGAAAGGCAGATCACCCAGCCGGTGATGCTGGTGCCGATGATTGACCCCAGGATAATGCCAATTGCCTGGCGGAAACGCATCATACCGGAGTTGACAAACCCCACCACCATGGCGGAGGTCGCAGAGGATGACTGAATGACGGCAGTGACGCCAGTGCCGAGCAAAATGCCCTTCCAGGATGTGTTGGTCAGCTTATACAGCAGCACTTCCAGCCGGTTGCCGGCAACTTTTTTCAGCCCATCGCCCATTAGCGACATACCGAATAAAAACAGGGCAGTCCCGCTTAAAAGCGAGATAAGATTGGAAATATCCATGGAGAAAAACCAAACCCTTCTACTTTTTGATGCAGGAGGGGCAAGCCCTCCCGATGAAAAATCGCTCATACAATATCATTATACCAGAAAAACGACATAAAAGAAAGGGCAGGTAACCAGGATATTAAAAAATGCGCCGGGGTGACACAGACCGCCAAAACACGCAAGAAGTTTGGTTACAGCATTGCAATTGGATAGCGGATATGGTATATTTATAGTAATCACTGCCGCGGCTGGGGCGGGCAATGGCGGCTTTGCCCCGCCGCGGGGATTTTTGGAAAAGGAAAGGAGGGCAGGCAGGCAAAACGATTCCTCGGCAGCGCAGCGCTGCCACCTGAAACCGAACAGGAGGAAAAACACGATGAAAAAAAGGATTTTGTCAGCATTTTTGTGCTTGTGCATGATGTTGACGCTGGCTCCCGCCGCCTTTGCA
>CAXHNU010000135.1:0-7885 GCA_964017555.1 uncultured Butyricicoccus sp.
AGTGTTTGCGTACCGCCCCAGCCGGTTTTCTCATTTACGCACTCTTTCAGGTTAAACAGCCCACTCTCGGTATAAGGCTGATATGGCTGAAGCTTGCCTTTCTTATCGCGGTAAATGTACTTGTGCTCAAGCAGGAAAGTAACAAATTTCTTTGGTGGCACACCAAGCTGCTTTGCAGTTTCGCGGAAATTGGTAAGCAGATTGCGATCTACCAATTCGTCAAAGTAATCTGCTTTCGGCTGCATGATTTGCTTGTCTACAGTCAGGGCAGAATTTGCGATTTCAAGCGCTCTGCGCTTTCCACGTTCTTCTTTGATTTGCTGCAAAAGCTGGATCGCCGTATCTGGGTCTGCAAGCATCTTTTCCACTGCTGTTTCTGACGCATACATTCCATACTTCCGGATAGATGGGATAACCTCATCCGCAATCTTCGCCTGGAATGCTTCTGCTGCTTCGTTCTTTGCTTTCATTGCCAAGCGGTAGAAAATATTCTCTGGGATGAAATCGTCTTTCCCCCACTTCTGGGGGAAACCAATTTCAGTTAAATATTTTTCTACGCGATTCCAGCGTACAACTTCGTTGCCACTTGTGGCAACGGTCGTGAACCCAAGCCCATGCGCCACGGCTTCCAGCTTGAGATAAGCAATACCTTCCTTTTCGTAGCACTCAACGCCACTGATGTTCATGATTTCGTTCATGTGTTCTCCTTTCGTTGCGCTGGTTTATAGAACCTCATAGGATCGACCTTTAAAAAGGTACAAATTGCTAAAAATTCTCCCGCTCGCAGGTTTCTTTTTCCCATGGATAAACTCCGATACAGGATTCCTTCAGATATCCCGGTAGCGCGGGATATTGCGGACTGCTTAACGCCCAGATCGTAGACATAATCTGCGACAAGGCGCGTTGTATAGTCGGTCATGCTTCACCTCCAAAATTACAGGGAATTTGTTGACTTTCGACATAATTCCTCCTATAATTGAAATTACAGACCTCTGCCAAGGTCGAGTATAAGAGGAAAGGGCTGATGTCGTTTTGCTATTGGGATACATCCCGGGAAGGGAGGGAAAGATTAATGGATAAGCTACCCTCACCTGAAGAACTTCAAGAAATACAGCGTTTGCAGGAAATTTTCAATACGGAAAGAAAGCACTTTAACGAATTTGTAAAATCGCTTCCTACAAAAAACGAACCCCTAGAAGCCAAAATAAACATTCCATTTACAGAAAGCATACAATTTGAAGATCAGGTGAATAAGCTTTGCGAAGATTTACAAAACATTTCCGATAATGAAGATGTCATTATTGGGAAGATGCAAAAAATTGAAAGCAACACGCAAGCTCTTGAACAACAAAACGTAGAGTTGAAACGGATCGCAGATGCCGCTCAAGTCCAAGCCGATTTAGCAATAGCGCAAGCAAAAGAAGCGAAGCATGAATCTTTTCTTGCAAAATTAAAGGCAAACAAAGCTTTCATTGTTTCGGTTCTTTCAGTGGTTGTTGTTGCTCTTAGCAATGCAGATAAGATGATATCCAACATACGCACGCTATTATCTTATCTAAGTGCGCTATTGCATTGAGTATGAGGGCGACCACAGAAAGCCAAACGGCGATGGCTGATAGATTGTCTGTTTCTCGCATAATTTGCACTCCTTTCACATCACTGCCCGCAATCTACGGGCAGCTTTTCATTGCGCTGGGGCGGGTTCTGGGTGCTCCTGCATTGCAGCAGCGCCTTCCGCAAACCCTAGCAGATATTCCTTCTTGCTTTCTGGAAGCTCTTTCATTGCTTTTAGGAAAGCCACAACGATTGCTCTTTCTTGAGTAGTCATATTTTTCACCTCGCGTTCTTAGCTTGGTTATATATTAACATAACCAAGCAACGGTGTCAAGATATTTTTATAGCTTGGTTATATTATTTCTTGACATTCATATCTTCTTCGCTTATAATATATACATAAAGGAGGTATAAAATGGACAAAATTGGTGAACGCATAGCCGCTGTAATCAAATCCCTCAGCATAAAAAAAACAGAATTCGCAAGACAGTTAAATGTATCGCAGCCATACATATCAGAATTATGTGTTGGGAAAAAGAAGCCTAGCGACCGCACGATATACGATATCTGTCGTGAATTCAAAGTAAATGAAAAATGGCTGCGCACCGGAGAAGGCGAAATGTTTCTAAAACCAACCAAAGATGAGGAATTACGGGATTTTGTTGATGATATCCTGGAATCCGAAAGCACAGATTTTCGCAGACGGCTTATCTCTGCTCTTGCAAAGCTGGATACTGAAAAATGGAAGGTTTTAGAGGAAATCGCTTCAACGCTCTCAAACGAAACAAAAGAATCCGACCCGTAATACGAGTCGGATTCTGGGATGGCGTTCATATGCGCCGCAGTAAGAAGCGGTATGTTAATTCTAAAAGTTCATCACTTGCATACCCAAGCATTTGGATTATGTATTTAATGAAGTCGTCCCTGTCCATTCCGTTCCCCTCCTTTCGACATATATCTTACCGTAACGGAGTATATTTTACAAGTCTGTAATTTATATTAAATCCCAGCTATGCTGAAAGGTTAGGGCGAAATAAAGAAAATCCCGATGTCGGGAATCCGATATCGGAAATAAACAAACAGATATCGCAATTTGCAAACTTTAAACTAACAAATAAGCAAAATAAAAAATCCCGCTCGGTGCGCCAACACCAAACGGGATTCACATAGGGTACTGAAATTTTGACAGGATTCCAGTACCCCTATTTTATCATACTTTTTTACGGATAGAAAGGGGTTTTTATTATGTCCGAAAAGAAAAATTTATTGCCAGCCCAGCGAGTACGTGCGGCATTATATATCCGCGTATCCACACAAGAACAAGCCATACACGGGTTGTCGCTGGATGCCCAACGTGCCGCGCTGGAAGCATGGGCGAAAAAGGAAAAAGTCAAGGTTGTCGGTGTGTACGCTGATGAAGGCATCAGCGCACGCAAGGCGGCAACAAAGCGCCCGGCATTGCAGCGACTTCTGCGTGATATCGAAGCGGGCAAAGTTGACCTTGTCGCATTTACCAAATTGGATCGCTGGTTCCGCAATATCGGCGAGTACTACAAGGTACAGGAAATCCTTGAAGCGCATAAAGTCAATTGGCACACTATACAGGAGGACTATGACACATCCACAGCATCCGGCAGGATAAAAATAAATATTATGCTAACCGTGGCGCAAGACGAAGCAGATCGCACCAGTGAGCGCATAAAAGCTATCATGCGGGTGGCAAAAGAAAAAGGTGAAAGCCTCGCGGGGAGCGTTCCGCTCGGGTACAAGCGGGTAAATAGAAGGATTGTGATAGATAACGAAATTGCGCCTGTTGTCCGCAGAGCGTTTGAAATGTACATGGGTACAGGGAGTATGTCGCGTGTAATACGCGCATTCCCGGAACTCCGGATGAATCATCAAACCTTTTCGCGTATGCTTGAAAACACGGCGTATATTGGCGATTTTCGCGGCGTACCAGTTGAACCGTTATTAACGGCGGAAGAATATCGCTATATAAAGACGCTTAGGCGAAAGGTAGTCCGTAAGACCAAAGAAAACAGGCTGTATATTTTTTCAGGTTTGTTGGTATGCGCCAGGTGTGGACGCCGTTTTGCAGCCAAGACAAATGAGCGTGATAAGAAGAAATATACGTATTATGTCTGCACAGGCAGAAGCAGGCTTATTTGTGACAACGCAAAGGTTACCACAGAACAAGCCGTAGAAGCCGCACTGATAGAGCACATACCTGATGTGGCTGAATCAGAAATGAGGGCAAACCAAGAATCCGGCGCGGTATCGCATAAAGCTGAGCGAGATGCGATTCGGCGCAAACTGTCCAGATTGTCTGAGCTGTATGTTAATGAGATAATCTCCATGGACGACTACAAACGCCAGCACGGTGAGTTACAAGCCGCGCTGGATGCAATCCCGGAAGATATCCCGAAGCGCGATATGTCCGCAATCATGGAGGCATTTTCTGATGGATGGGAAGATGTCTATAATCAACTTTCGCGGGAAGGAAAGCAGGAATTTTGGCGAAAATACATTGATAAGATACTTATAGACAATGGAAAAGTGCAAGATATTTTTTTGCGATAATCCGTTACTTAAAACATCTCCGACAGGACTTGCCCATATATCATAATGATAACACACATTTTGCCATTTGGGAAAATCATGCGGAATGGCTCGCCACGTACATCCCTTCCTTCAACAGATACAGAATAGCGCAAAATATATCATATAGGTCGTATCTTCTGGGATGTGTTACCTTTTTTGTTCCCGCTAATTCCTCGCGTATTTTTTCAAATTGTTCTTGACTGATGTCACTTGGATAACTTTTTCTCATATCCATCTCCCCACCCTTCATCTCCTATTATACCTCTTCCTGAGATACTCGGATAGATGCTAAACAGGCTCTAAGAATCTCAACCGATTGCATGTGCTGTTTGCCAGCACGAATCCGTATATGCTTGCCAGGGCGGGCGGCTCATTGCGACCCGTTCGGGGGTTCTTGCGCCCTTTAGACCGGATGGAGAGTGGGAAATGGGTGTTTTCCCCCAAATATGGCTCTACACTTAGAGCCTATCCCAAAATAAAAGCATCTGTGGTATAATGTCAAAGGGTGATCAAAATGAGCGAAAAGAAAAGTTATCAATCATGGACAATCTCAGATGAATTTTGGCAGGCAATCAAGGACGAAATACCGAAAAAAGAACGAGATCCAGCAAAGAAATATAAGAACGCACCAGGGCAGGGAAGGAAACCAATGCCAGCGAGGAAAGCGTTGGAAGGAATATTCTATGTGCTGCGAACCGGGTGTCAATGGAAGGCTCTGCCTCGCGAATATGGGAGCGGCAGTACAGTGCATAGAAGATTTCAGGAATGGTTGGCCGCCGGTTTCTTTGAAAAGATTTGGAGTAAGGGTCTGGAGCAGTATGATGAACTGGAGGGGATCGGTTGGGAGTGGCAAAGCCTGGACGGCTGTATGGTAAAAGCCCCCTTGGCTTTGGAGTCCGTTGGGAAGAATCCAACGGACCGGGGGAAAAATGGGGACAAAACGCAGTGTTCTGACAGATGAAAAGGGACTCCCGCTGCCAATTGTGATTTCCGGAGCCAATACGCATGACATCAAATTACTGGAGGAAACGCTGGATCATATCGTTGTGCTGCGTCCGGAGCCGGATGAGGAGCATCCGCAAAATCTGTGCTTAGATGCAGGTTATACTGGCAGCGGAGAAGCAGTTGAACAGCGTAATTATATTCCACATATTCGACCCCGGGGTGAAAAGAAGAAGGCATTGGAACACAACCCCGATTTTCGCGCACGCCGCTGGGTTGTTGAGGTTACACACTCTTTTTTCAACCGGTTCCGTAAACTCCTGGTTCGCTATGAAAAGAAAGCTGCCAACTATATGGCTCTGCTTCAGTTTGCCTGTGCAGTGATTGTCTGGCGTAAGAGCATTCGCGTTCATCGTTAATTTCGGGATAGGCTCTTAGGTTTTGTATCATGTTTCGATTGCATGTGATTTGAGCGGAGCTTTAATCAGCGGTTCCCTAAACCACGCTGCAAAATTGTACATCCACTCAGGCGATCTGCCTCGTTCTAAAGCAGATATGCGCCACAAAGCCTCTTCTTTTCTGCGTACACTCCAAAAAAATCCTGTCAAAGTTTCTTCTTTCTTCTCCCACCCTTCTGTTTCCTATATTAAATTTCAGAAGTAATACTATGTAGCCGCCATGAAGCAGACATTACAGAGTTGGAATGAGTGGCTGCAACGCAGATTCCGAATGTACATCTGGAAACAATGGAAGAAATCCAAAACGAAAGTGGCAAACCTGAGAAAGCTGGAGGTACCAGCAGGGCAAGCCTACCAGTGGGGCAACTCCAGACTGGGTTATTGGCGCATTGTCGGTAGCTCCATACTTGCGTTCCATTACAAACGAAAAGCTCGCACGAGCCGGATATTTCGATTTCCCGGCCCATTATGAGCTTGTTCGCAAACTGCACTCATGTGGTTGAACTGCCGTGTACCGGTCGGTACGCACGGTGGTGTGAGAGGTCGGCAGGGAAATCCCGCCTCCTACTTGATTGCCTTGGTAATAAACACAATGATTTCATTCCATGCTTTATTCTTACCTTGGGACAGGCATTTACGATATTTCACATACTTGTCATCATAGATATTAAACATACGATTTCAAAAGAGCATATATGCTTTTTCACACATTGCTTTTCTTTGAGCAGACGAATATCGATAATTTCTTTTTTAAATATCCATCAAAATACTTTTATCCGGAATTGGGAAATAAGATATTGACAAACTGCCTGAAAGGTGATATCCTTAAGAAAGTAAATTTCATCCGGGTGTAGCGCAGTTGGTAGCGTGCTTGACTGGGGGTCAAGAGGCCGCAGGTTCAAGTCCTGTCACTCGGACCAATTTTTGCCGTGTATTCTATGAATATGCGGCTTTTTTTATAACTTTTCACGCGATTTAAGCTTGCATATTCTGGATTCATCTAACATTTATCTAACACGCAACTGGAAGAAAACACTTTATCCATTACCTGCGCAGATTGCCGCTTACCTTCAATGGTAAGGTGTGTATAAATATTTGCTGTTGTGGATATATCCCCATGCCCTAAATATTCTTGAATCGGCTTTAGGTTCATACCATTGTCAAGCAATATACTGCCTGCTGTGTGTCGCAATTCATGAAAGCGGATTCGCGGCAAGTTATGGCGCTTCAATAGCTTTTGAAAACTTTGTGTAATATAGTCTGGGTCAAACAGCTTGCTGCTGCTGTCTACACACACATGCCCTATAGGATCAATTTGCGGATTGCTTAAGGAACCACTGATTAAAGCTCCTCTCAAATCACATGCAATCGAAACATGATACAAAACCTAAGTATAGAGCCATATTGGGGGAGAAAACACCCATTTTCCACCCTCCATCCGGTCTAAAGGGCGCAAGAACCCCGAACGGGTCGCAATGAGCCGCCCGCCCTGGCAAGCATATACAGATTCGCGCTGGCAAACAGCACATGCAATCGGTTGAGATTTTTACGCAGTCCTCGATAAACTGCCTTTCGAAAACCAAAGATATTTTTCACGATTCGGTAGGGGTGTTCCACCTTGCAGCGTACAGCGGATTTGCGGTTTTCAATGTACCGCTCCCAGTCAATGGCGTTGTCGGAAACCTTGGGCAGCCTGCCTGGACGGCGGTTGATGCGGTATTCAATTGCGGAAAACTGTGGATTATTTTTGATTTCTTCTCGTTTTTCAAGCCCCAGATACGCGCTGTCCCCGTAAACTACTTCGTCATCCTCCCGCAGCAGCTTTTCCGCCACGGTGATATCGTGGACATTGGCGGCGGTGACTTCTACTGTGTGGACAAACCCGCTCCCGGCATCTACGCCGGTGTGGCACTTCATGCCGAAATGCCACTGGTTTCCCTTTTTCGCTGAGTGCATCTCCGGATCCCGTTTTTTCTCCGCGTTCTTGGTGGAACTGGGCGCGCTGATCAGTGTGGCGTCCACAATGCTGCCGCCACGCATCATCCGTCCAGCCTTCTCCAGGCAGCGGCTGATGGCGTCAAAAAACAGTTTGCCTATTCCCTTCTCCTCCAGCAGATGACGGAAGTGCAGCAGGGTGGTGGCGTCCGGTACGTCCTGCTCGAAAAAGTTGATCCCCATGAACTTCCGCATGGCATAGCTGTCGTAAATGGCATCTTCCACGCCCTCGTCCGACAGGCTGAACCAGCATTGCAGCTAAGGTATTTGAATGAGTAAAGAAAATATGAACAGGGGGTAAACAAAAGCCGAAAAGTCTGCTATACTGGTTGCAA
>CAXHNU010000136.1:0-5407 GCA_964017555.1 uncultured Butyricicoccus sp.
AGTATCAGCATTTTGAATGCTTTTAGAGTCCACAATTATCATTGTTGTATGGGTTTCGCGCCCATTTTTCTCTCGCTTTGCTTTGACCAATCTGCGTAAGACGCGATCAAGAATGCTGACGTCATCTTCATCTGGAGATGGATATGAGAAAAAGTTATCCAAGTGACATCAGTCAAGAACAATTTGAAAAAATACGCGAGGAATTAGCGGGAGCAAAAAAGGTAACACATCCCAGAAAATACGACCTATATGATATATTTTGCGCTATTCTGTATCTGTTGAAGGAAGGATGTACATGGCGAGCCATTCCGCATGATTTTCCCAAATGGCAAAATGTGCGTTATCATTATGATATATGAGTGTCTATTCTATATATTCCTCTAAATTGAATGTTTCTCTTTGATTTACTTACACAAATATCTTGACAAACCCTTCAGAACAGGGGACGATTATGCGGATGCTGGCGCGTTTGGCAAGCCTTTCTTCTCCTCACTGCGGGGTCGAATATGTGGAATATAATTACGCTGTTCAACTGCTTCTCCGCTGCCAGTATAACCTGCATCTAAGCACAGATTTTGCGGATGCTCCTCATCCGGCTCCGGACGCAGCATAACGATATGATCCAGAGCTTCCTCCAGTAATTTAATGTCATGCGTATTGGCTCCAGAAATCACAATTGCCAACGGAAGCCCCTTTTCATCTGTCAGAACACTGCGTTTTGTCCCCATTTTTTCTTCGGTTCGTTGGATTCTTCCCAACGGACTCCAAAGCCAGAGGCGCTTTTACCATACAGCCGTCCCGGCTTTGCCACTCCCAACCGATTCCTTCCAGTTCATCGTACTGCTCCAGACCTTTGCTCCAAATCTTTTCAAAGAAACCGGCTGCCCGCCATTCCTGAAACCTTCTATATACTGTACTTCCGCTTCCATATTCTCGAGGCAGGGCTTTCCATTGGCACCCAGTTCGCAACACATAGAATATGCCTTCCAGCGCTTTTCTTGCCGGCATGGGTTTCCTCCCCTGACCTGGCGCATTCTTGTATTTCTTTGCTGGATCCCGCTCTTTTTTCGGTATTTCTTCCTTGATTGCTTGCCAAAATTCATCTGAGATTGTCCATGCCTGATAACTTTTCTTTTCGCTCATTTTTATCACCATTCTTTGTATTCCTTTTCATATTTCTGTTGCTGTTTTCCCATTTCTTATGCATCTTCCTTTTTACTCTATTTTACCACTTTCTTTTTGTGTTGAAGGTGTCAACTTTATTTATACAACATCAGGTTTCTTGCACTTTTATCCACCTTGTCAAACTTTATATCTGACTTGCAGTCAGAATCCTTAAGGTTGCCGAAGCACCCAGCCTTTTGTTCCTGTCGTATAGCCGGATCTGCCTGTAACAAGCACTGTACCATCTTTTTTCATTGCCGCAGTATACATCCCGCCTGCTGCAATCGCAACGACATCCTTCCATTCACTTACATTGCATTGCCCCAATTCATTTTCCCCAGAAGCAACCACAGTGCCATCTGCTTTCAGCCCAACAATATGGAAAAATCCAGCTTTTATCGCGACAATATCTTGCCATTGCCATACTTCTGCGAAATCCTTATAATCATAGTCGGATATTTTTACGGTACCATCTGCCCGTAAGCCTGCTGCAATACTTTCTGCATCTGTAATCGCAATAATATTTGTCCACCCATCCAGTGTATGTGTTCCATCTTTACTGGTACATATTACAGTGCCATCTGCTTTCAATCCCATGGTTTCCACATGCCCGGCAGCGATTGCTACAATATCCGTCCATCCTTGGACATTGCATTCCCCATTGGGCGTTGACGGTTTCTCATTTTCATATGGTGCCGGAACAGCACATACTGTACCATTTGCCCGTAAACCTACGATATGAAACGTTCCGCAGGCAATCGCAATAATATCATACCAGCCGTTGATCTGCTGAATGCCGCCTTTATTATGCGCAATAAAAACGCTGCCATCCGCACGCAGTCCCACCATAAATCCACATAAAGAACAAATGGATACCATATGCGACCAATTATGAATTTTCCACTCTGCTTTTGGCGTAATATTATCGCGCATACACAAAAGCACAGTTCCTTCAGGTTTAATACCAATCATATAACCTGTGCCGATTTCCAGTGTTTGCGGCTGAAACGTCAAAGGGAACCGGGTTGGACGGGCTTTGCGTTGAAGTCGTACTGCTGATTTAGGAGTTGCTTTTGGTGCTTGCTGGCGAGGAGTTGGTTCTGCCTTTGGTGTGTGATGCGGTGTTGATTGTACCTTCGGCTTTTGCCGTGGCAGGATAACTTCAGATTCCAGTTCATCTGTGATAATTTCTGTTTCCTGTTCCTCTATCTTTTGCCACGAATATCTTTTTATTACTCTGCCATATAACCCAGCATATAAATCCGCCATACTATGGAAACGGTTTTTGGGCATAACCTCAAGCCCTTTCAGCAAAGCCTGCTCCTGCTCTGCTGTTAATGCTGCACCTGCCCGGTTGGGCGGCACCAATATATTATCATCATCCAGCCGCATCAGTGCCCGCGGTGGAACCCTGCCGGTTAAACAACAGTAAAGTGTTGCACAAAGTGCATAGATATCTGTCCATGCGCCTTGGTTATGCCCTGTATACTGCTCTATTGGCGCATATCCATGCTTGAGCATAACGGTCATGGTATGGGATTCATCGACATTTCGAGCACACCCAAAATCTAATAATTTCACCTGTCCATTATGAAGCTGTATGATGTTATCCGGACTGATATCCCGATGAATAATCCCCATGCTGTGTGCAGCAGCAAGCGCCCGCAGTACAGGTTCCATCATTTCAAAAAGTATTTTTGCCGGTATGCGTTTTTGTTTTGCCAACAAAGTACGGAAAGTATCCCCTTCTAAAAATTCCATAACAATATAAGCGGTGCGGTGCGCTGGAAAGAAATCTAATACACGGACAATTTCGGGAATCAAATCCAGCTTTGCCATAACACGTGCTTCCTGTAAAAACTGATCTCGTCCTTTTTCATAAAGGGTACGCCTTGCATCTGTGTGACAAGTGACATCCAATGTCAGCGCTGCCTGCCGGCGGACAAAAACGTTTGGAAAATATTCTTTTACAGCTACTTTCCGTTCCAGCACCATATCCAGCCCTAAATAAGTAATGCCAAAACCGCCTTCCCCTAAAACCTTGCCTATGACATAACGGTTTTGCAGCAGGCTGGATGGCGGCAGATGATGGCTGGATGGCTGATAGAGTTTCGGTGACTTCCCACAAAGTGGGCAGTATTCCCCACTTTGAATGCTGCCCATGCAATAAGGACAATATAGCTTCATACCCTGCGCTTCCTTTCTTGATATTTCCATTCGCGCAAATATCGCTTGATTTCTATCAGATTTTCATCATTGATATATTTTTTATCTTCTGTCTATTTTGAGTGTTTCAATCAGGCATTCGTGTTGTTTGGTGTTTCTGTTATAATTGATGCCAACCAAGAATACTGTTCCGGAATATCCTTCCAGAGCCTTCACATATTCTTTATTCTTGACTTGTTGTATTGCACCCTGCGCGGACTGATTCCACTTGAGTTCCACTATCATTGCAGGTTTGTCAGGGCTGTTGCTGCGTGGCGTAAACATCATGTTGGCAAAACCTTTTCCGGCAGGCAGCTCCCGCTTGAGATAATGGTAATTTCTGGTGCTATAATAGGCAAGGGAAATGACACAACTCAGTGCATTTTCATTGTTATACGATAAGATGGATGTTGTATCCATATGGACTGCGTCCAACCCTTTTGCCACAATATCCATATCACCATTCAGGGTTGCTTCCAGCAGAGCTTCAGATGCAGTGATTGACTGCATAACCTCTTGCCAGCCACTTACACGAATAGAACGAACAAATTCTGAGCGGATTTCTTCATTGGGGATAAAAATCTGCTGCTTTTCTGCATTATAACCCAGATAGCCCAGGTGAACCAGCAAAGTTAAAACATCATCTTTTGTCTGGAATGTCGTCATATCATTGGTGAACGAAGATGTATCAATCGTGCATCGTCCGCCGCCAAGCATTTGTATAATCGCATCTTTCAGCCCATCATAATCCATATTGATATAAACCCGCAGTGCTTCAAATGTTTCCGTTTGTGTCCAGTAGCTGTTAAATTCCTCATTTAACAGCGCATCAACAACAGATTTCGGGCTGTATACGTGCTTTCCATTCCGGAATTGATAGCCATCATACCAGCGTTTAGTTTCCTCAAAGTCCATATCAAATCGTGTGCATAACGCCACTACTTCTGCTTCTGTAAAGCCGACATATTCTGTAAGGCGTTTGGGGCTTGTCATAGAAAATTCATCGAACATATTCAGTGCGGAATGGGTGTCATATTTTTTAATTGGCAAAATCCCTGTCATATAAACCAGGTCTACGTAAGATTTATCCTTCCATAATGCACGAAGAAAATCTAGATAATGTGTCTGTGCGGTAAGATTATTCTTCTTCTCGCGGAAGATGCAATCCCACTCATCCACAATGAAAATAAATCCTTTTCCTGTTTCAGTTGAAATATGACTCAGTGCATTTGACAGCCACGTTTCTTCTGGTTCAATTAGATTCGGATAATTTTTTCGCAATTCCTTTAGAACGCGTTTTTGCAGGTAATTTAGTGCATTCAATATATTGCCCGATGCCATACTCAAAAAATCTTGTATATTAAGAGCCTATCCCAAAATAAAAGCATCTGTGGTATAATGTCAAAGGGTGATCAAAATGAGCGAAAAGAAAAGTTATCAATCATGGACAATCTCAGATGAATTTTGGCAGGCAATCAAGGACGAAATACCGAAAAAAGAACGAGATCCAGCAAAGAAATATAAGAACGCACCAGGGCAGGGAAGGAAACCAATGCCAGCGAGGAAAGCGTTGGAAGGAATATTCTATGTGCTGCGAACCGGGTGTCAATGGAAGGCTCTGCCTCGCGAATATGGGAGCGGCAGTACAGTGCATAGAAGATTTCAGGAATGGTTGGCCGCCGGTTTCTTTGAAAAGATTTGGAGTAAGGGTCTGGAGCAGTATGATGAACTGGAGGGGATCGGTTGGGAGTGGCAAAGCCTGGACGGCTGTATGGTAAAAGCCCCCTTGGCTTTGGAGTCCGTTGGGAAGAATCCAACGGACCGGGGGAAAAATGGGGACAAAACGCAGTGTTCTGACAGATGAAAAGGGACTCCCGCTGCCAATTGTGATTTCCGGAGCCAATACGCATGACATCAAATTACTGGAGGAAACGCTGGATCATATCGTTGTGCTGCGTCCGGAGCCGGATGAGGAGCATCCGCAAAATCTGTGCTTAGATGCAGGTTATACTGGCAGCGGAGAAGCAGTTGAACAGCG
>CAXHNU010000136.1:6859-7842 GCA_964017555.1 uncultured Butyricicoccus sp.
TGCTTCAGTTTGCCTGTGCAGTGATTGTCTGGCGTAAGATCATTCGCGTTCATCGTTAATTTCGGGATAGGCTCTAAATCGTGTGCATAACGTCTGTACTTCCGATTCTGTAAAGCCGACATATTCGGCGAGGCGTTTTGGGTTGGTCATGGAAAATTCATCGAACATATTCAGTGCGAAATGGGTTCCATATTTTTTAATTGGCAAAATACCTGTCATATAGACCAAGTTGACATACGGTTGGTCTTTAAACAGATCACGTAAGAAGTCCAAGTATACAATTTGGGCGGTTTTATCTTCCTGCTTCTCCCGGAAAATGCAATCCCACTCGTCGATGATAAAGATAAATCCTTTTCGCGTTTCTAAGAAAATATCTTCGAGCGCAACAGACAAGGATTGCACTGACTCTTCTATAATCTCTGGATAAGCTTTCCGCAAATCCTTTAAGACAATGCTTTGCAAATATGCAGGAACATCTTTTGCACCCCCAGCGCGACTTAAAAACCGTTGCATATTCAAAAACAGCACATTATGTTGGTTTAAGTGGTCTTCAAAAGATGGGTGTTTTGCAATCTCTAACCTCTGGAACATTTCGCGTGAATCGCATCCACAGCTGTAATAAGCTATCAGCATTTCTGCTGTCATTGTTTTGCCAAACCTGCGCGGGCGGCTAATACAAGCAAATTTCTGCCGACTGTTTAGGACTTTGTTTGTGTAAGCGATAAGTCCAGTTTTATCCACATAAATTTCTGAACGTAATGATTCGGCAAAACCATAGTTATCTGGATTTAAATAGATCCCCATGCTCATCAACCTCCTGTTCTTTTTTCTATCTTATCAAACCTGGCTATTGTCTGCAAGCAAAATATTGGAATCGCATAAATTTAATTTCCAGTGAGATATACTTCAATTTTGTGCGAAACAAAATAGCGCCTTTTGGCGTCCATTTAGCGTCCATTGATATTATCCCATTTGATGCAAAG